>JAVBRC010000187.1:0-16071 GCA_031548405.1 Oscillospiraceae bacterium
TGCTAATATTATTTTTTCTGCTGAAGTTCCACATGAGGAAGTGGGAGAAATAAAGTATGATACAAAAGAAGTTGAGGACAGTCTTGATGATGGAAGTAAAATTGTTTATCCATCATTCGGTACTCAATATGCAACTTTGAAAATCGATTCAATCAGCCTTGACGCTCCTGTTATTTGGGGCGATACAGATGCCCTTCTTCAGGAAGGCGTGTGTCAGTATACTGGTTCTGTTTACCTTGGTATGCAAGGTAACGTTGTTTTAGCTGCACACTGTAATACATTTTTCCTTGATCTTGGAGAAATGAAAAAGGGTGACACTGTGGTTATAACCACTTCTTATGGTGAGTTTACTTATCGTATGGTTGAGCAGACAATATTCAAGGACACTAATAATGATTATATATCACCAACAGCTACAGACCAATTAACAATGTATACTTGCTACGGCAATCTTCTGGGGCCAACAGAGGACAGGCTTGCAGTAATATGTGAACTTGTAGAAAAGAAATTCTTTGAATAGAAAGGACTCAAACGATAAATGAAAAGGTTAAGACATTATGTCTCTAATTATATATTATCAATTATTCTCATTTTTTCAATAATCGGAATTTCGGTTATGTCATTGATTTCTGGTTGCTTGCTTAAACCATCATTTTATATTTCATCTGTTGAAAAACATGAGATATATCAGCGTGTATCTAATTATGCGGAAAAATATTTTTCTAATAACGCTGCTGTTTCAAGTATTCCAGCCGAAGTTTATATGGATGGTCTTGATGAGCAAGTTGTCAAGCAAGCCGTTGATGGAAAAATAAATGCTTTTTTTGAATATGTAAATCGTGATACTAATAAAATTGAAAAAGTTAAGATTGATTTTTCTGAACTAGAAAAAAATATAACTGACTTCTTTGATGAATTTGCCAAAGAGAATAATATAAAATTAAATGATGAATTCACTGAACAGCTTGATAAAACAATCAAGGCAGCTGAAAAGGATATTGAATCATTTGCAAATGTTTATATGTTGGATTATATTGAAAAGTCTGGTATTCATAATAAAATAAGAAAGGTTGTTCCGTTTATTCCTTATGGAACTCATGCTCTCTATGCAGTGGCAGCAATCGGTTTTATTATGATGATTATTCTTAATAAAAAGCAAATTAAATCAGCGTTATACTGGCTTTCAACATCAGGACTTGTTGCTTCTATTATTATGTTAATTCCATGTATTGTCATTAAATCATCGGATTATTTTAGCCATCTTGTAGTACGCAATGATTATATTTACTATGCAGTAACGGGACTTTTAAATGATACAGTTAACTGCTTTATGAAATATCAGCTTGTTATTCTTGGTGGATCTGTATTAATTATGGTCGCATATATAGCATTCTCGTTAATGTCCAAAAAGGATGAAAATTAAAGTAATAAGAACACGCCGTATGAGAAATCATACGGCGTTCAATGTTATAATATATAGAATTGTGTTCTATTCTTCTTGTTGTTCAGGTTCATCAACGATACCAGCCTGAAGTTTCATAAGATCTCGAATTTCAACTAAAAGTTCTTCCTCCTTAGTTGGCTTTGGAGGTTCTTTCTTAGGTTCTTCCTTCTTTTGAAAATTGTTAATTAGCTTAACGATAACAAATACACAGAAGGCGGTCAGCAAAAATGTAATGATTGCCTGAAGAAAATTTCCAATGTTAATATATGGTTCATTGCCCCAAGGAATTGTAATTCCGAGGTTACGGAAGTTTACACCGGCTAAAACCATTCCAATAATTGGCATAATCATATCATCAACAAGTGAATTTACAATAGATGTAAAAGCACCACCAACGATAACCCCAACAGCCATATCAAGAACGTTACCCCTGGCAATAAATTCTTTGAATTCGCCGATTATTCCAGTCTTTTGCTTAATTGCGTCTTTTACGTTTTCTAAACCTTTTTTCTTTTTTGACATTGTATGTACTCCTTATTTTGATATTAGGGCGATAATTTATACGTTACTAATAATTCCTTAAACATTATAGATATTATAGCATATTTCTATGTCGAATTCAATCGTTGCTTATCGAAAATCAGGGGATTTTATAAAAAAAGAGGTTGAATTTGTGAATAATTACTGAAAAACAGTTGTAGGGTATTTCCTTTTTTACTCGAATATGT
This sequence comes from Oscillospiraceae bacterium, assembly GCA_031548405.1. Classification (GTDB taxonomy): domain Bacteria; phylum Bacillota; class Clostridia; order Oscillospirales; family Ruminococcaceae; genus Porcipelethomonas. The sequence continues at coordinate 2,173 of JAVBRC010000187.1, forward strand.
TATAATATAGGGACATCTTATTATCATATAAATTGTTTATACCATTGTTAACGGCATTTATGGAAAGGATATGAAAAAATATGGGAGTAACAAAACAGGAAGGTAAAAAGCTTTATACAATAAAACGATTAATTGATATTGCTCTTGCTTTGCTTCTTGCGGCGGCTGCAATATTTGCAATAAAAACAGTAAGAAAAGATTTTAATAATATTAACCAGAAAACAACTAAAGATGATACAATCATTTCATCAAATAATGATACTGTCCCAAATGGACAGTCAATTTATGTATCAGAAGCTTTTGATAACGATAAAGTTCATCAGGGTAGTTTGATTTTAGTAAATAATGAAGTTGAATACAAATGGAATGAAGACGGACTGAAAAGTATTCTTGAAGTCAGAGATAAAGCTGATACTGATTGCTATGCAGTTCTTGATACTAATGTAAAAGCAAGAAACGTTGCTGCGTCAGCTTTGAACATTATGATAAAGGACTTTTATAAGGAAACTGAAATTAATGATATTCAGGTTGACAGTGGCTATCGTTCGGTTTCTGAGCAAGAATCAATATATGAGAGTGCTGAGGATAAATCAACTGCCTCAAAGCCTGGATTTAGTGATTACCATACTGGCTATTCAATAGACCTTAATGTTGTCGATGAAGACGGAGAAGGACTTGATTTTGATGGTACTGGTGATTATGAATGGTTTGAAAAAAATTGCTATAAATATGGATTTATTCTGAGATATCCAGATGGCAAGGAAGAAATTACTGGTCAGGGTTACAGACCATGGCATTTCAGATATGTCGGCAAGGTTCATGCAAATTATATTCATGAAAATAATCTTTGTCTTGAAGAGTATTTAGACAAATTAAAGACACATTCATATGATGCAACTCATCTTGAAACTACTGATGCTGACGGGAAAAAACACGAAATTTATTACTTTGCGGCTGAAACTGAAACTGCATTGACTTCAGTTGCAGTTCCGGCAGGTTTTGAATACGAACTTTCTGGAAACAATATTGATGGATTTATTGTTACTGTAAATCTTGATGAACCTATTGTTGTAGAAATTGAAACCGCACCCGAAACTGCGCCTGAAACTACACAGGCTGCTGAATAAAAATAGCGGACAATCTCATTAATCTGGAGATTGTCCGCTATAATTTTATTGTTTTGCTTTAGCAGTTAATTGATTTTGTTCTTCAAAGTCAAGGTTTTTTGTGAATTTATCAACTTCAAGAAGACCTGTTGTATCGGTGTCGATAGAATGTTTCTTTTTATAAACTAATTTTAAAAGAATTGGTGTTATTATCGTAGTAACTACAACAGTAATAACAATCGGAGCAAAATATTTTTCATTCATTAGTCCGACTGCCGCACCTTTGCTTGCGACAATAAGTGCAACTTCTCCTCGTGAAATCATTCCGACTCCGATTCTTAAAGAATCCTTTGAATTCATTCCGCAAAGTTTTGCTCCAACTCCGCAACCTATAACCTTAGTGGCAACCGCAATAAGTAGTAATAAAAGAGCAAATATAATTATTGAGGCATTCATATTTGGAAGAACAACCTTTAAACCTATACTTGCAAAGAATACTGGTGAAAGCAACATATACGAGAGTGTTTCAAAGCGGTTAGTGAGGTACGTCGACCTAGGGCCGTTAGACATTGCGAGACCAGCTACGAAAGCACCTGTTATATCTGCAACACCGAAAAATTCTTCTGCACAATAAGAAATCAAAAGGCAGAATACAAATCCAATTATAACATATCTTCTTAAATCTTTTCTTGAACTTCCAGACCATTTGTTGAAAAAGAAATGAAATGCAATTCCAGCAATAATGGCAAATATAAAAAATCCAAGAATTTTCAGAAGAACAATGCTGATTTTAACTGATTCATCAGCACATGATGTAATAACAGTAAGTGCAATAATGCCCAGAATATCATCAATGATTGCAGCACCTAAAATCGCATTACCAGATTTTGTGGAAAGTTTTCCGAGTTCCTTTAATGTTTCAACGGTAATACTAACTGAAGTTGCAGTCAGAATTATACCAATAAACATATTCTGAAGGAAAAGGCTTGTGCTTAGCTCGTTTTTTGTATTAAAGAAATATGCAATACCAAATCCCCCGGCAAGTGGTATTAAAACACCAAATAATGCAATTATAAAAGATGTTTTCCCCGCCTTTGCAAGTTCTTTGACATCTGCTTCAAGTCCTGCACAAAACATAAGTACAATTACACCAATTTCTGAAACAGTATTTATAAATTCTGTTTCTTTAAGTGCTCCAAGGCAAGCAGGACCCAAAATAAGTCCAGCCATCAAAGCACCAACAACCTGTGGAAGTTTAAAATGTTTTGTTACAAGTCCAAAAATTTTTGTACTGAGCAGTATTAATGCCAGTGACAGTAAAAAATTAAAGTCCATTGTTTTTTCACCCTTGTATATCAAATTTGGTGATAGTAGAAATATTAATAATAATACTTTTAAAATATCATAAGTCTTAATCAGCGGTTCCTTAACTAAATTATAGGCATCACAAAATGTTAAAAGATAACATTTTAATAGTTAAAAAGTATTCTTAGTAATACCACTAAATTACCATAATAAATTATAGCACTTTAAATTTAAAAGTCAATGTTAAAATGTAACAATCTTTTTTTACTATATTATAAGTGAAATAGGTATAAGATCACATAAAAATCGACTTTATCACTTATACTGTAAATATTTTGAAAAAAAATATTGAAACTTATTGATTTTTACAAAAATATATGCTATACTTAATGTAATTAAAATGAATTTAGGTTATAATACATGGAGGAATTATTGAAAATGAACGTATTTGAAATTATTGGCGGGGTTCTGTTGATTTTAACTTGTCTTATTGCAGTTATCTTATGTCTGCTTCAGGATTCAAAGCAGCAACAGAACATGACAGCAGCTATTACAGGCGGAGCAAATGATTCATTCTATGAAAAGAATGAAGGAAGAACAAAGGAAGCTATTCTAAAGAAGATAACAAAAATTCTTCTTATTATATTTTTTGTTCTTACAATTGCTGTCAATGCTATTATAAAAATAAAGGGTTAATTATAGAAATTTTTGATTAAGTTTAATTGAAGTTTCTCAGAAGTACGTCCTGTGATTCCGATATAAAATCCGGAGTTCACAGGGCTTTTTATTTTATGTATGAGGGAAAATATGAGTAAAAATAATGCGAAAAAAATAAATAGTAACAAAAGTTCAAAAGAAAGCTACAGCAATAAAATATTAACGTTTCTTACTAAATCAGGCAGAAAACCTATTCCTTATAAAGAACTTTCAGCTAAATGTCGTAGTAGCAGGGGAGATAACAAAAACTTTAATGAGGCTATTAAGGAACTTGTTACTGCAGGAGAAATTTGCGAAAGAAGACGAGGTTTTATGAAAACCGACATCTTAGGGTATTTTAAAGCGAAGATTTTAAGACTTAACAAGACATTTGGTTTTATGGAAAAATGCGATAATCAAGAGCAGATTTTTGTTCCTGGAAAGTTTTTAAGCGGTGCTATGCCTGGGGATATTGTTCTGGGTAATTATATTGAATCACGTTCTGGAAGTCCTGAGGGCGAGGTAATTGATATTCTTCAGTCTGCGGAAGCTAACCTTTCGGGTATTGTTATTGAAGAAATGGGTGTTCAGTATTTTCTTTCTGACTCAATGTCAAAAACTCCTGTGAGAATAGTTGAGGGTGATGTTGATTACAAGCTTGGTGATAAGGTTTTGGCGAAAATTGTATTTAGAGGCAGACGTCATCCAGACCATAAAGCTAAAATAATACTAAGCTTTGGAAGTGCATTAAATGCAGCAAGCTGTGCTGAGGCAATTATAGCGGAAAATGATGTTCCAACTGAATTTCCAGAAAACGTTTTATACGAGGCGAAGAAAATTTCAACAGCTGGTGTTTGGGAAGATGATTTTAAAAACAGACTTGATTTGCGTGAAAAAAATATCTTTACAATTGACAGTGCTGAATCAAAGGATCTTGACGATGCAATTTCACTTGAAAAAACATCAAACGGTTATACTCTTGGCGTTCATATTGCAGACGTTTCACATTATGTGAAAGGGAACAGCCCACTTGATAATGAAGCTTTAGAGCGTGGTACAAGTATTTATTATGCAGATAAGGTAATCCCTATGTTGCCAAAGGAACTTTCAAACGGTATTTGTTCACTTAATCCAAATGAAAACAGGCTTGCTTTTTCTGCCATTATGAATATTTCTGATGATGGTGAACTGGGTGAATTTAAATTTGTTAAGTCGGTTATCTGTTCAAAAGTAAAGGGTATTTATTCCGAAATAAATACTATTCTTAATTCGACTGCTGCTGATGAAATTAAAGAAAAATATTCAGAACTAGAAGAATCAATTTTTCTTATGAATGAGCTTGCAGATATTCTTATTGCAAACCGCAAAAAAAGAGGTGCTCCTGAGATTGAAACTACGGAGAGCAAGCTTATAATTAATAATGATGTTTGTGAGGATATCAAACCTCGTACAAGAGGAAAAAGTGAGATGATAATTGAGGAATTTATGCTGACTGCAAACGAGGCAGCTGCACGTCTTGCAAGAGAAAATGATATTCCGTTTGTTTACCGTGTTCATGAACCGCCATCACCAGAAAAAATTGCAAACTTAAAGGAAGCTCTAATCCGCCTTAACGTTGAAGCACCAGTGTTTACTGAGGCAAAGCCAACGCACCTTGCACAAATACTGCAAAATGCTAAGGATAAGCCAGTTTATCCGATTGTTAATATGATGACTTTACGTTCAATGGCTAAGGCGAAATATGAGCCAAAGCCTAAGGGACATTTTGGACTTTCACTTGATGATTATGCACACTTCACTTCTCCTATCAGACGTTACCCTGACCTTTCAATTCACAGGATATTATCTGACATTGTAAATGGTGCTGATAAGGAATGGCTTGATAAAAGATATGAAGGATTTGTTCAGAGAGCATCACAGCGTTCTACTGAAACTGAAATCAGAGCTATGAACATTGAGCGTGATTGTGAGGACTGCTATAAGGCAGAGTTTATGCAACAGCATATTGGTGAAGTTTTTGAAGGTCTTATTTCAAGCGTTACTGAGTTTGGATTTTATGTTGAACTTCCTAACACTGTTGAAGGCCTTGTGCATGTTAACTCTCTCCCAGAGGGTAATTACAATTACGATGGATTTTTTACTATTTCTGATGAATACAGTAGCAGAAAGTTTACTGTTGGAAATAAGATTAATATTATGTGTGCTGGTGCAAATGTAAATAGTGGTAAAATTGATTTTGAACTTGCTGACATCGAGGAGTAAAGGGATTATGAAGAAAACTTTAGTTATAATTTTTGCTGCACTAGTTGCGACATCCGCTGTTGGCTGTGGAAAAAAAGAGAATGATGATGCAGTAAGCGTTTCAACATCAAAGGTTTCTACGGTTAGTGGTGAAAAAGAGTTAGTGTCAACCACTGAAGATACTCAGTCAACTGAAAAGGAAACACAGGGTGTTATATCGCAGGTTGATAATTCAACAGAAGTTAGTGAAACTATAGAAGAGCATGAAAAATCCGAGAACAGTGATTTTGATTATAATGATGATTATAATTCAGATGAATTAGATGATGATACTGAAAGATACTATGATATAGCGTATTCTGTATTTCAAAGTGGAATGGATATGTATAGTAAGGTTATTTTAAGTTCACCTTTCAGATTGGATTATGACAATTCTGATTCAAACGGTTTTGTTGCAATTGCTGATGATAGTATTACGAGTGTTGATGATATAGTTTCACTTTACTGTACTGTTTTTGCTGAACCTAACAATTATATTTATGAAAGATATGTTGAAAGCAACGGCAAGGTTTATTGTAATGATTCGTCAAGAGGAGCTAACAGGTTTTATACTGATACAGAGCTTGAGTACGTTTCAGGTGATGAATCAGAGATGACATTTAATGCTGTTTCGCATTATATTGATTCTGAAAATGATGAGGCGATGGACGATAAGGTTTCTTCATTTACTATTAAGCTTGAAGATGGAGATTATTTGATAACGGAGTTTAGTTATCCGAAGTAGGCGATGTAACGCCGTTCAGCGGAGACAGTTAAGGAACTGTACGCAAAGCGAAGCGTCATTAGTTTAGGTCAAGTCTTTTAAGGTTTGCGGTTTCCAAAGGCAGAGCCTTGGTCGCTCCGCAGAGCGAAAGCTTACAGCCGTAGGGCGCTCCGCACAGGGTGAAGCAGCGTGACGCTGCACCCAATCGCCGTTCGGCGGGCTTAGTTTTAGATGGACTGTTTTGGAAGAGGGGCATGCTCTGTAAGAGAGAGCTGCCCCTTGTATGCCACGTCGAGTTCTATTTGCCTTTCAAATTATTTGAAACGTCAGGATAAGTAAAAAGATAACCTAAAACAAAACCAGAGTCCATTAAGCTTGTAAATAATAAGCTTAATGGACTTTTTTGTTTATGAAGTAATGCTCTGAATGTCGGAAAAAAACTAAGAACCTGTCTTCAAAAGAAAGTGCACGGATTTTTCGGGCATAATTTCGTCGCAGACAAGGCAAAAATCCGCAGGAATGCTTGCGCCTTCAGGGATTTTTAACGAAGTATACGGGGAAATTTGCCGAAAAGACGTGTGCTTATGCTTGTGAAGACAGGTTCTAAGTCTAGTAACCCAATTAAATCCCAATACTACAGATATTCTCTGTTCTTTCTTTTTTCTATCGCAAAATAGAAAGAACCAAAGAAAAAATGCTCTTCTGAGGCTATAAGATTTCGCTCTGCGGAGCGACAAGGACTCTGTCCCTTGACCCTGCGATTTTTTGAAAAAAAGTCGAGTAAAACTTTTGATTCGCCGTTCGGCGGGGCAGTTGAACTATGTCCGCCGAACATCACTTCCCATATTTATAAAAATATCTGTATAAATTTAGATAAAACGGAAAATAATAAGAATATTAAAATATGGAGGTAAAAAACTATGGGTAATAATCTTTCAGGAACTAATACAGAAACAAATATCATGAGAGCTTTCGCTGGAGAAAGTCAGGCGAGAAACAGATATACATTTGCCGCAGAGCAGGCAAAAAAGGAAAACTTGCCTGTGATTGAAATGGTTTTTAAGTTCACTGCTAATCAGGAAAAGGAACATGCAAAGATTTTTCTTAATTTTTTAAAAGATATGGCCGGACAAAAAATTACAGTCGATGGTGACTATCCTGTTGATGTTTATAATACGACACTAGAATTTTTGCGTGCATCACAAAAGGATGAACTGGAAGAATTCGATCCTGTATATCCTGACTTTGGAAAGATAGCTGCACAAGAAGGCTTTCAGGACATTGGCACTAAATTTAATGATATTGCAAAAATTGAAAAAACTCACGGTGAACGATTCGGCATGTTTGCTGATTGGCTTGAACAGGGTAAACTTTTCGTTTCAGATGTTGAAGAAGAGTGGGTATGCCTGAACTGCGGACATATTCATAAAAGCTCTGAGGCACCAAAATCGTGTCCAGTATGCAGCCACCCACAAGGATATTTTATACGTCTTTCATTTGCACCATATACAAGTAAATAATAAAGAGGGTTAAAAAATTATGGCAGTAAAAATTGAAAAAGTAAGAGGATATGAAATTCTTGATTCAAGAGGAAATCCTACCGTTAAAGCTGAGGTATTCCTTTCTGATGGGAGTGTTGGTATAGCAAGTGTCCCTTCAGGTGCATCAACAGGTACTAATGAGGCTGTTGAACTGCGTGATAATGATGAGGGCAGATATGATGGGAAAGGTGTTACACAGGCCGTTAAGCACATTAACAGCGAAATCTGTAAGGCAGTTACATCAGCTGACACTATTGACCAGAGCAGAATTGATAGCTTATTGATAAACCTTGATGGTACTGACAATAAGAGCAGACTTGGAGCTAATGCGATACTTGCGGTTTCCCTTGCACTTGCAAAAGCGTCTGCATGGCATTACAAACTCCCACTATATAAATATATTGGTGGCGTTTCAGCAGATATTATGCCAATTCCGATGATGAATATTTTAAATGGTGGTGCTCATGCGGCAAATAATATTGATATTCAGGAATTTATGATAATGCCGCTAGATGCTCCGACATTCACAGAAGCGTTGAGAATGGGTACTGAGGTTTATCATAATCTTAAAACTGTTCTTAAAAAGAAGGGGCTTTCAACTGCTGTCGGAGATGAAGGTGGATTTGCACCAGACTTATCATCTGAAGAAGAAGCAATTGAATCTATTATTGAAGCAATTGAAAAGTCAGGCTATAACACTGACAGGATTAAGATTGCAATTGATGCGGCAAGCAGTGAATGGTATAAGGATGGTAAATACTATCTTCCGAAAAGAGGTGTGACCTATGAAACAAATGAACTGATTAATTATTGGGAAAATCTTGTTTCAAAGTATCCGATTATTTCTGTTGAAGATCCCCTTGGTGAAGAAGATTGGAGTGGCTGGACGGAGATTACAGCTAATCTAGGTAAGAAAATACAGCTTGTCGGTGATGACCTTTTTGTTACAAATACAACACATCTTGAACGTGGAATAAGAGAAAATGCTGCTAATGCAATTTTGATTAAGCTAAATCAGATTGGAACACTTACAGAAACACTTAATGCAATTAAAATGGCTCGTTCGGCTGGGTATAGAGCAATTATTTCACACCGTTCTGGTGAAACTGAGGATACAACGATTGCTGACCTTGCAGTCGGAACAAATGCAGGACAGATTAAAAGTGGTGCACCATGTCGTTCTGACAGGGTTGCTAAATATAACCGCTTGTTGAGAATTGGTGCTGAAAACGGTCTTACTAAATATAATCAAATTAGATAATATTTAGATTATTCATGATATAACTAAAAATGAACTGTTGGATCATTTAAGATGATTTAACAGTTCATTTTAGTATAATAATTAGACTATAATAACAGCCATTTTAATAAATGTAAAGTTTTTGTAAATATTAATGGAATATAGCTATAACTACATTTTCCATGAAAAGTTTGATAAAAAAATAACAAGAAAAAGAACTAAAATGTTGATTATATAATTATAAAAAGCTTGTTTTTTATTGTGTATAGTGCTGAAATATGTGGAAAAAGCTTCATATATACGTAAATGCGGGTTGACTTTTTTATATAATGATTATATAATTGTAGATATTAACTATGGTTTATATAAATAATATCATATAAAAACTATGCGGGGAGTTTTAAATGAGAGTAAATATTGCCTTTGAAGAAAGGGAAAAATATAGTTCTCAAACTATATATATTGACAAAATAAGCGTCAGACCGAAGCCGTTTTATGAATTTTTAAAAAGGGTTTTTGATATTTTAAGCTCTTTGGTTGCATTAATTGTTTTAATGCCAGTTATGCTGGTGGTTACTATTGCAGTATTTTTGCAGGATTTTCATAATCCGATTTTCACTCAGACACGAATGACTAAAGATGGAAAATATTTTAAAATGTATAAATTTCGTTCGATGTGTGTGGGTGCTGAAAAAAGACTTTTTGAATTAAGAGATCAAAATGAGGTTGATGGTCCGGCATTTAAAATGGAAGATGACCCTAGGGTTACAAAAATCGGTAAATTTATAAGAAAAACCTCTATTGACGAATTGCCGCAACTTTTAAACATATTGGGCGGTTCAATGAGTGTTGTAGGCCCAAGACCACCGCTGCCTTCAGAGGTTGAGGAATATACACCTTATCAGATGCAGCGTCTTCGTATTAAAGGAGGGCTTACTTGCTACTGGCAGTGTTCTGGCAGAAGCAATGTTGGATTTGATGAATGGATGGATATGGATGTTCAGTACATAAAAGAAAGATCCATGGCAACTGATATTAAAATAATTTTTAAGACTTTTAAGGCCGTTTTCAAAAGAGATGGCGCAAAATAATAAAAAAGAAATTTTATTTCAGAAAATCTTGACAAGCTATAACATATATGATATAATATTAAAGTTGTTAAAACAAATCGTATTCTAAAGACAGCTGGTGGAGTTAAATCCATAAGTCCAGCCGAGGAATGTGCATTAATAATTTTAATTATTCATGCTCTTTTCCTCTGGAAAAGAGCATTTTTTGCATTATTCTTTTGGTACGGTTATAAATTAATCGGAGGTGAAACTATAATGCCAAGTGAAAAGGTTTTAGTATCTAAGAAAGCTAAGGTTGAACAGCTTACAGACGTACTTAAGAACGCAGTTTCATTTGTACTTGTTGACTACAAGGGTATCACTGTTGAGGAAGATACAAAACTCAGACGTGAACTTCGTGAGGCAAATGTACAGTATTCTGTTGAAAAGAACACAATGATTCGTTTTGCTCTTAAAAACGTAGGTATTGAAGGTCTTGACGGTGTACTAGAAGGCACAACTGCAATCGCTGTTTCAAACGATGATCAGACAGCTCCAGCAAGAATCTTGGGAAAATTTGCTTCAGCAACTGAAGGAAAATTCAATCTCAAGGCTGGTTATGTTGAAGGTCAGGTTTATGATGAACAGGGTGTTGTTGCTCTTTCAAAGATTCCTTCAAAGGATGTTCTTTTGGCACAGCTCGTTGGCTCACTTCAGGGCCCTATCCAGAAGCTTGCAGCTCTTCTTCAGGCTGTTGCAGACAGCAAGACAGACGACGCAGCTTAATTCAAACTATGACATTTTATTTTGTCGAAATTAATTATATTTTAAAAGGAGATTATTTATCATGGCTTCAGAAAAAACATTAAAGTTTATTGAAGATATCAAGGCTCTTACAGTTATGGAACTAGCTGAACTTGTAGAGGCAATTCAGGAAGAATTCGGTGTAACAGCTGCTGTTGCTGCTGCTCCAGCTGCTGGCGGCGGTGCTGCTGCTGCTGAGAAGACAGAATTCGACGTAATTCTTGCTTCATTCGGTGATGCTAAGATGGCTGTTATTAAGGCTGCTAAGGACGTTCTTGGTCTAGGTCTTAAGGAAGCTAAGGAAGTTGTTGAATCAGCTCCTAAGGCTGTTAAGGAAGGCGTTTCTAAGGCAGAAGCTGAAGAACTTAAGGCTAAGCTTGAAGAAGCTGGCGCTACAGTTGAAATCAAGTAATTTATTGCATGATTTTATTATCCCCGATTGCTTTGCAATCGGGGATTTTTGTTTTTAAATCAATACCATACAAATTATTGTATGGTATTGATTTAAAAATAGTTGGCTTTTTGGTAGACGCAAAAGTGAAGCTGTTAGTCCAAACTACGTTTGGTCTGTTTTTTATCGCTATGAATAAATTATATATTTTTTAAAACTGAATTTATTTGACTTTGAATATAAAATCGTTTATAATTTAAGTAAGTGTATAAATTTGATTTTCTTGAGAATATTATTAGTATTTGAAGGAAGGACTGATTTAAATGAATACACAGGAATATGAAGAAGATGAAAATCAGAGTCATGATGACGAGAATGAAATATCAGATACGGCAGAAGAGCTTGATAAGGCTGAACTGATTGAAAAGACTGGAGAGGTTATTGCTCACAATGCCAAGCATCTGATTCATTGTCTGACAGTGATTGGTCAGGTTGAAGGGCATTATGTTCTTCCCTCACAGAATAAAACGACCAAATATGAACACATTATGCCTTCGCTTGTTGCGATTGAACAGGATAGAACGATAGAGGGACTAGTAATCATTCTTAATACTGTGGGCGGCGATGTTGAGGCAGGTCTTGCTATTTCAGAGCTTATAGCGGGAATGAAAACGCCAACTGTTTCACTTGTTGTCGGAGGTGGTCACTCAATCGGAGTTCCGCTTGCAGTCAGTGCGATGAAGTCATTTATTGTTCCGTCGGCAACGATGACGATTCATCCAGTAAGAATGAATGGGACTATCCTGGGAATACCTCAGACGTTGTCTTATTTTGATAAAATGCAGGACAGGATTGTTAATTTTGTGACTTCAAACAGCAAAATTACTGAAGATGAATTCAGAAGGCTGATGATGCAGACAGGTGAGCTTGTAATGGATGTCGGAACTGTTGTTGACGGTGAAAAAGCTGTTGAAATCGGACTTATTGATAGTCTGGGCGGATTAAGTGATGCTATTGAGTGTCTTTATGAATTGATTGAGCAGTCGGGTGAAAAATACCCTGACAATGTTTCAGAATCGGAGAATGAAAAATGATTATTCATACTATAATTAGTTTGGAGGACATTTTTTATCAGAAACCTAAGTCAGAAATGAAAAATACTCAGGTTTTTTCAACTGACCCTTATTATTTTCTTGATAAAAATGAATATTATAAAAAGTATATTCAGCAAATAAAATATTAAAATTTAATGAAAATCTCTATATTGCCGCTGTGGAGATTTTCATGATACATAAGCGGTGGGACAGGAGATTAATATGTCATTTTTAGAAGCATTTATGCAGGGAATTATTCAGGGCTTTACAGAGTTTTTACCAGTTTCAAGCTCAGGTCACCTTTCACTTTATCAGCATTTTACTGGCAATAACGGTGAAGGTGCATTACTCTTTTCTGCGGTTTTACATTTAGGTACACTTGTTGCAGTGTTTATAGCATTTAGAAAAACAATCTGTGAACTGATTTTAGAGCTTTTTTCACTTATTAAAGATGTCTTTACTGGAAAATTCAAATGGAAAACAATGAATCCACCAAGACGAGCATTAATAATGCTGGTGATCTCACTTTTGATGCTTATACCATTTTACATATTCAAGGATTATTTTGAAAAGGTTTCAGAGGATAACGACATTATAATCGAAGGGATCTGCTTCCTTTATACCTCAGCAATACTTTTCATTTCGGACAGATGTGTAAAGGGAAACAGAAAATTCGGAGATATAACAGTTAAGAATGCGGTTACGGTCGGAACATTTCAGGGAATAGCGCTCCTTCCAGGAATTTCACGTTCAGGCTCTACAATTGCAAGTGGTCTTTTCTGTGGATTTGAAAGAGAAACAGCTGTTCAGTATTCATTTATACTTGGTATACCTGCAATACTTGGCGGATGTCTTTTACAGGTAAAGGATGCTGTTGAGCAAAAGGCTATGGAAATAAATGTTTTGAATTTTGGAATTGGATTTGTAGTTTCAGCAGTTGTGGGAATATGTGCTATTAAAATGGTGAACTGGCTTGTAAAATCTGATAAATTCAAGATTTTCGCAATATACACTCTGATTTTAGGTATAGTTGTTACAGGTGTTGGAATTTTTGAACATTCAGTAGGAATGAATATTATAGACTATTTTAAAAAATAAAAATTTGGAAGGAAAATGAAACGTGGCGGAAAGTAAAAAGAAGGGTGCAGCTCCGAGAAAAACTAACTCGAAAAGCACAAGAAGCGCAAAACCTGCATCTGAATCAAAGGCAAAGCAAATTTCGGCACAGGCACAAAAAGACCCTATTAATCAATTCTGGTCTGTAATACTTTTCGCATCAGGTGTGTTGATTTTTCTTTTTACAGTTATTGACGGTAACAGTGGATGGCTTTTTATACATAATCTGCTGAGAGGCCTTTTTGGAATAGCGGTTTTTCTTGTACCAGTTATTTTAATTTATACTGCCTTGCTTATAAGCATGGAAAAGTCCCAGAACACAATTGCCGGACGTGCGATTTGGGGGATTGGTCTGACACTCCTGAGCAGCTCGGTTGTTCAGATAATGTTTGTGGGTGGTGCTGAGGGAAACAAGTTTATTGATAAATGTAAGTTCTTATATCAGTCAGGTCTTGAGCTTGAGGGCGGCGGACTTTTAAGTGCACTTATTGCATGGCCGTTGATAAAGATTTTTGGGAATATTGGCTCGAAAATTATTGTATGCATTCTTTTG
>JAVBRC010000012.1:0-8861 GCA_031548405.1 Oscillospiraceae bacterium
CATATTCAACATTTATGCGTTTGTATGTTGTAAGTAAAATGCCTACAATAACAATGATTATAAATAATAAAGTAAATATCAAATACATTCTTTTTATTTTTTTCATAATACACTTTCCTACATAACATATCCAACAATAAATTTATTACTGCTTGTTAAATCGCTTAGCTTTTTATAGTATTCTCGTTCTGTTGAACTGTTATATCTGTTATAAACCTGCCATTTAAATAAAATATTCTAACAACATCACCGATTATATAAAATAATCGGTGATGTTACTCTAAAAAATTATTTAGGTTCTATTGCAGTAGCTCTCCATGTAACAGACACTTTCTTGTATCCAGTAGAGTCGCTATAATTAAAAGAATTATTTTCGCAAAATGAAAAAAGATTATTTACCAAAATTCTGTCGCGAAAATATTTAGTTGATTGAGTAGATGGAAAATGGGATGGCAAACTTGAAACGAGCGCCAAATTAAAATTGCAAATTGTATGGAAAAGAAGTTGATTTTATGGATTTATTTTTTTACTTATTGAATGGAGGAATTTCATTTTGGGGGATAGCAATTTCTGGTTGGTCGATTTTATTTATGATACATAAAAAAACATCAGTAAAACAAGTGCTATTTACATATATTTGTATGCTTGTGGTATCAATTTATTATTGGTCTAATCTAATGTACTTAAGACTTATAAATAAGGAGTCATATTATGTTTTTGCGCATATTTTTGTTTATCTATTTGATGCTATAATAATATATATCTATAAAAAAAAGAAAAAAGATATTAATGAACAATACCACCGACTGAAGTAATCACTGAAACAAGTCCTAAGAGTGATCCACCAATCCATTTTGTAAGTTCATATCCAACTTTGGTAGCACAATTGCAATATAGCCAGTCATCAATCTTTTTTATTACTTTACTGCCTTTTGTTTTGATTAATGTAGCCAAACTAGATAGAGCCTTAGCTAAACCTTAAAACTTTTGTCGTGTCCGCATTCAAAAACCTACCCGTAAAACTATCATAATATCTTGATTGCAGATAATATAGTCCGCTTTCATTATCATAATAATATCCACGATATCTAAATGGGTTTGCATTTGCAATTTCTCCGTTACCTGTAATTGAAGAAATATTTCCCCATGCGTCATAAAAATATTCGCTTACAAAATTTCCTTCTGAATCAAATATTCTTACTACATCACCTTGAGCATTTTTTTCAAAATAGTATGTATTACTGTTATACTCAAAGCCTATGATAGCATCATTTTCATCATAAATGTACCACTTGATATTTCCATTTGTAGTTTCAGAAACAATTTTTGTTCCATCGAGCTGATATGTTGTTTCAATATCATTTACTGTTTTTGATGTTCTGATTTCGTCGCTATTGTAAGTATAGTTTATCACATTTCCGTTTTGCTGTAAAGAGGATAACTGTCTGCCACTCCAAGAAAATTGCATTCCGTCACGATATGATAATGGATTTCCTATTTCATCATACGTTATGTTTTGACCGTTAAAACTTGTTAAAAGGTCTTTCCATTCAGTATCTTCATAGGAATATAATTTTGTTGAAACAATCTCGCTAAGTTCACCATTAGTGTATGCATATTCATCATCTTTAAGTATGTTTCCGGCATTATCATAAGTATATACAACAGTCTTATTTGCATATATACTGTTTTCTCTAACAAGCTGCCCTAAAACGTCATATTCATAGCTTGCTTTTTCTTCTTCGTTTTCTGTTATGATTTGAATATTTCCGTTATTATCATAAAAATATTGAACTATTTTTTCCATCTTGATATTCAATTTAATTAATTCCATTATCTGAATATTTGTAAATAGAATTTAAAATTGAATTTTCATTAGAATATATTGTTCTTTCTTCTGTTTCCTCACTTAACATAACATTTAAAAGCTTACCACCAGAAATTAGATTAATTGTTGAATTTATAGGAATAAATTCATCTGTATTGACTTCTTCAACGTTGTCATAGATGGTATCTTGTGTTTTTGTAACATTACCATTTGTATATGATATTGTATATTTATCATCTGTTTCGCTACATGAAATTTTAAATCCATTATCAGCATTGACAGTATGTAAATTTCCATCAATATATTCATATGTAAATGAATTATTGTTTATTAAATCTTTATGCGATAAAATATCACCTTCATCATCATAATACCACTCATATGCAAGATTACCATTTATATTCTGAGCAATTATGTTTTGGTTTTCATCATAAATATACTCATTAGAAAGACCATTTCCATATGTTTCAGAAGTAAGGATTTCACCATTATATAAATTTGTTTTTAGGTTCCTGTCACCTATTTCCACACTTGATATATTATTACTTTCATCGTAGGCGAAATTATATTGAAAACCATTGTGTGTAATTGTTGATAGGGTTTTATTTGTATAAGAGTATGTATTTTTAATATATCTTCCATTTACGTATTCAATAATTACTGTTAAATTACTATTATTATCATATACATTTATATATTTGTTATCTCCGATAGAAGATATTTTACTTTCACCTTTTAAATAATTATATACATCTTCACACGTATTACCATCGTTATCAACATATCTAGTTACAAGGTCAAAGATGCCTGTATTAATCGGTACATTATAATTCTACCTGAATTAGGATCAGTTTTAATCGGAAGAGAATCTTCACCGTCAGGAATCCCATCAAAATCGCTGTCTACTAAATATGGATTAGTTCCAATATTCATTTCCTGAAGGTTAGTAAGTCCGTCATTATCAAAATCAACATCTTCATCATACACAAGAGGATTTGTGTAAAGTACGGTCATTTCATAACCATCAGGAAATCCGTCTCCATCTGTATCTGCATTAAAAGGATCAGTACCAATACTTACTTCATATCCATCTGGAATTCCATCACCATCTGAATCTGTTGTATCTGCATGTATTCCATCCTCATCCTTTATCAAGGTAGCTATAAGGGACTGGACTTCTTCACCAAACCTTGTATGTGCAATAATTTTATAATCTGCTTTATCTATCAATGTTTCAGGTGCTAATTCGTATTCTTCTTCTGTTGTTATAGCTATCTTATTAAAATTCGCTTCATTTCCATAACGGGTATAAATATCAACAGTTTCTATGTTATCGCCTGTACTCCAAGACAAAATTATCTTGTCTTTGTCCTCATCATAATACGCAAACAATCCCATGAGCTGATCAATTCTAGTATATTCTATATTATCAACCAATTTTGAAATAGAATTATTATTGTTTATTGTAAAATTATTTGATTGTACATAAATTTCTTTAGCTATTATTGTACCTTCAATTTTCACATTAGCACCATTAAGATATACTGTTCCATTTGGAGCATAGATGATTCCTTTATAATCAGTCATATTATTGCAATTAAATGATATGTCCCCATTTTTGGAATAAAGAATCGCATTATCACCATAAACCATTTCACCAGATAAGTATATATTCTTCTCTGCAATCACCGTATGATTAACATTTACGATACTGCCATGAGCAGAATAAACGTCCTTACTATAAATGTTAGATTCTGTTTTTATGCTGTTTCCACCAAAATAACCATTTGAAATAACCTGTGTATTTTCATCAAGCAGTAACATAAGTCCATTATCTAGGTTAAGTAAATCGTCTGTTTTCTGTACTTCCCCGTTTATATTAGGGTTACTGGACTGCATAGAAAGGTAATTAGTTTGAATCACATATTCAAATCCTTGTTCTTGTACAGCATTTGTTATCATGTTCTGTTGGGTCTCAGCATATGCAGCGCATACAAAATTTAAAGATAGTGCTGCAACCAAAGCTGCTGATACTATTCTGCTGAATAATTTAATTTTTGATTTCATTTTTTCATCCCCCATATGTTTTGTTGATTCAATTTCCTGTGAACTGCCGTCTCATAGATCATTACCTGACCTACGAACATTACCGCAAGTGCACTTGACAAGATTCTTTGTAGTTTTTTGTTCATTTTTTCTCCTTATATTACACGGTTCGACATTTTATCGAACATTTTAGATTATATCGTATTTAAGATGGACATATATGGAAAATTATTAATTATTAATGAACAATTTGTAAACTTTTAGATATTATAAAATTTAAATTGCTCCAATCGTTATTACTCTTATTAAGAAGAAAAAAATGGAGTAAAACTTGCTTTATTAGCTTGTTTTACTCCATTAAATTAACGTGGAATATGTAGAAATCAGCTGTGAAAATGGCACTACAATTCTTTATGGTCATATGTCACAAGTAACAGTAACCAACGGTCAAACCGTTAAAAACGGACAAGTAGTTGGCTTATCTGGATGCACTGGCTGGTCTACTGGCTTTCATTTACATTTGCAATTAGTCAAAGATGGAGAGTATATTGACCCATTAACATTTATTAAACCTTATGATGCTAGTAAAGGAGAAAAATCAAATGCAGAATAATGCCGTTGATAAACGAATTGAAAAACTGAAAGAGGACAAACAAAAATTTATTGATAAGGCAAAAGAGTATAACCAAAAGGTTACAGAAACTCAGAAAAAAATTGATGAACTGGAGAATGAAAAAATCATACTTGCTTGTCGCAACACTGGTTTTTCGCTCGAGGACGTTATAAGTCATATATCAGCTTTAAAGCCTGAAAAGACTTCTAAATCTGAAAACAACATTGAAAAGGAACTTGAAACACTTGAGAAAGAAAGGACAAAAGATAATGATAATTAAAAAATTACTTCCAGTATTTGTTACAGGAATTTGTATTGCAACAACTTCAATAGTATGTTACGCAGAACCGACTGAAAATGAAACGATAGCTGAAGAACCCCTTGCAGTAACAGAAGAATTACAGGTTGAGCCAACAGAAGCCCCTACTGAAGCACCTACACCTGCACCAACTGAAGCTATATTTACAACTCCTAGCTACTATGACGAAATTCTTAAATATGTGGGTGAAGAAAACGCTCCAGGACTTAATGAAAATCTTAATAACAATGCTATAACGATTGACCAGAGTTCCATTGATTATAGTCAGAAAAGCTTATATACAATTACAACACGAAGCGGTGACGTTTTTTACTTGATTATAAACAGTTCAGACGGCAGTGTATTTTTCTTGAATTCGGTTGATACGTCTGATTTGACGGCACTGCTTTCTAAAGATCAGTCAAACGCAAACAATCAGATTAATCAAACTGCACTTGATGATATGCAGCAAGTGGCTACTGATGGGCAAGCGAATGAAAATAACGGTGATGGTGTTTCTGCACCAACACAGGAAAGTAAGTCAAGCAGCGTTAAAAGCAATTTTCTTTCTACTATTGTCATAATTGCAGTGGTATCTGTAATTGCAATAGTTGTGGGATTGATTAAGAATAAAAAGAGTAAGCATACTTCATTCGACGATGACTTCCTTGATTCCTTTGACAATGAGCCTGATTCAGAGATTATTCCATACAGTGATGATGAGCCAACGCAGGATGAAGACGAGCATCATCATACATATTCTGTTAAACTAGATGACGATGAAGACGAATTGCCTAAAACCAGCACTGAAAATATTTCAGCACCAGTTGAATATTTTGATGATGATGATTTTGAAGAAGCAGAGGAATAAAAAACAAGCCTTTAAAATTCAAAGGCTTGTTTTAAAATAGATCGCTGTGGCTTCCAGTTCGTGTAAGGTATAGTATTAATTCTTCATTGGATATTTCGTAAACCAAAAGCCAGTCTGGTGTTATATGACATTCTCGACAACCACTAAAATTCCCAGTTAACGCATGGTCTTTATTCTTTTCAGGGAGTGGTTCACCTTCAGCAAGCCTTTTAATAATGTTAGTCAATAATTCTAAGTTACAGCCCCTTTTGCTAACTCTTTTTAAATCCTTTTGAAATTTAGATGAAGGCTTAATAATAAATTTCACTTGAAAATATCCCTCATCATTTCATCTACATCAGTATAGCCTTTGTATTTATCAGGATTCCTTTTCATATCGTTAACTTCTGCAATAGCCTGAAGCGTTTCTTCATTTGGTACTCTTCTGGTTAACTCAAAAGGTATTCTTTGTTCCCTAACCGCTTGTTTAGTAAACGCAATTATAGCTGAGGACATATTAAGACCTAAATCGGAAAATAAATCTTCAGCTTGTTTCTTTAGTTCCTCATCCATTCTTATTGTGATATTTGTTGTTGCCATATTAACAACTCCTTTCACTGATATTGTATCACATATCAAGTGCATTGTCAATACAACGCACATAATAATAACAAAAAATTGTAAATTCGCCATTGGCGAATAGAAAGGACATAATCATGAGAATAGTCAGACAACTTGATGCATTAGGACGAATTTGTGTTCCTAAAGTTATGAGAAAAGACCTCAATATTGAAATCAATGATGTTATTGAGATAACAAGTAATGACGATGCAATCATTCTTAAAAAGCAGAAAAAGGGCTGTGTTTTCTGCTTTTGCACAGACTTTTTAGAAGAATTCGGTAATAAATCTGTATGCTTAAAATGTTTATCAAAGCTTAAGAAAATATGAATTCGCCAATGGCGAATAATCTGAATATTAAGTATTATTTTAGTAGTAATTTATAGGTTAATTTTGTATTTCAAAAAAAGAAGCAGAGCTATATGTTCATAATCCGAGTTCCTTTTGAACTTCTGATTGTGATAACCATCCACTTTCTCTGGCTGATTCATCAGCCAGAGCTAATTCTGATAGAAGTTTAATTGTAGCTTGCTGCTTTTCATATTCCTGAATATCTATAATCACATATCGTCCTCTGCCGTTTTTAGTAAGAAATACAGGTTCTCCAACAGCAATGTCATGCAAAACTTCGTTGTAATTGCGAAGGTCAGATACAGGTTTAATATTAGGCATAGTAATTCCTCCTTGAAATAGTTGTATTTATTTTGCCGTAATTATTATAGCATGATTTTACGAATAATATAACAGCAAATCAGAAAATACTTGAGATAAAAGAAAGGACAAAAACATGAAATTAGTCATAGCCGAAAAACCATCAGTAGCAAGAGCCATAGCCAGTACTCTTGATGTAACTGAAAAGAAAAACGGATACATTCAAGGCAATGGGTACATTGTTTCATGGTGTGTTGGACATCTGATAGCACTTTCAGAACCTGAATCCTACGATGAAATTTATGCTCAAAAGCCGTGGACAACAGACGTGTTGCCCATCATTCCGCCTAAATGGAAGTTCACAGTTATCGAAAATACGAAAGAACAATACAATATCCTTAAATCCTTGTTGCTGAAAGAATCAGTTGATGAAATTATCTGTGCAACCGATGCAGGACGTGAAGGTGAATGTATTTTCAGGTATGTATATAAGCTTGCCGGATGCAATAAGCCTGTAAAAAGACTTTGGATATCCTCAGCTGAAGAATCAGATATACGGCAAGGCTTTGAAAATCTGAAGGATGACAGTGAGTACGATAATTTATATAAGTCTGGCTTTGCAAGGGCGAAAGCCGATTGGCTCGTTGGCATGAATGGTACTCGACTTTTTTCAGCTGCTTCTGGCACACTTCTTTCAGTCGGACGTGTTCAGACACCGACTCTTGCAATGATAGTGAAGCGTGAAAATGAAATTACTAACTTTGTAAAACAAAAGTATTTTACAGTTGTGCTTGACTGCGGAGAGTTTACAGTATCATCAGATAAAATTACAAATCATTCTGATGCTGAAAATATAAGAAAAAATACTAATGGCAGCACAGCTTTTATAAAATCAATTGTAACGGAAAACAAAAAGGTTAAACCTCCAGAACTTTATGACCTCACAGCTTTGCAGAAAAGTGCTAATAATTTGTTGGGATATACTGCACTGCAAACCCTTAATTACGCTCAAAGTCTTTACGAAAAGGCACTTATTACATATCCACGAACGGACAGCAGGTATGTAAACGCAAGCATGAGGGACAAGCTTGTACAACTTGTGAATGGCTCTATTTCAGCTTTAGGAATTAGTATTGATGATTCATATTCACCAAATGTTGATGTAATTATCAATGACAAAAAGGTTTCTGATCACCATGCACTACTCCCTACACTATCTTCGTTTGATAAGGATAAAACTGTTGCAGTCCCTGAAGCCGAGTTGAAACTCCTGAAACTTATATCTGCACAGCTTATATATGCAGTTTCTCCATCACATACATATGATGCAACATCGGTTGTAGTAGGTTGTGCGGATATTGATTTTTCAGTTGCTGGAAAAAAGATAACCTCTTTAGGCTGGAAAGAACATCAGCTCAAGTTACTGACCGAAATAACAGGTAAGACTGTTGAAGTCAAGGACAAGATTTTTCCCAACATTACGGAAGGGCTTGTCTTTGAAAATGTAAAAAGTGCTATAAATGAACACTTTACAACACCACCAAAACATTATACAGATAATTCACTCCTTGCAGGCATGGAACGTGCCGGAAATGATGATTATGAGGACAAGAATTCTGAAAAGAAAGGTATAGGCTCTCCGGCAACTCGTGCAGGAATTATAGAAACAATTATAAAACGTGGATATGTACAGCGAAGTGGTAAAAATCTTATACCATCAACTAAAGGCATAAGCCTTATAAAAGCAGTGCCAGAAGAAATAAAGTCACCAAAGCTTACAGCACAGTGGGAAGAAAAACTTCAGGCAATTGAAAAAGGAACATTATCTTCTGGAGAGTTCATGAATGGCATTGCAGGGTTTGTATGTGGATTGGTACAGAAATATTCAACTGCTGACATACGGATTGAAAGAAAAATACTTGGAAAATGCCCTAAGTGCGGTAAGGGTGTAGTCG
>JAVBRC010000161.1:0-6689 GCA_031548405.1 Oscillospiraceae bacterium
GTTGTAACAACAACTACAACAACAACTCCAGTTGTAACAACAACAACTACTACTACAACTCCAGTAATTACTACTACACAGGCACCAGTAGCTATAACTACTACTTCAACTTCATTAAATACATCAGGCACAATCGTTAAGACTGTCTATATCGGTACACAGATTGATTATTCAATTGAATCAAAGAAAATGTATAACATTGAGATTCAGGATATTCTAAATGAGGGAATAATTGACAAAATGGAAATAAATTTCTCTTCAAATAGTGGAAATATCGGAACTATTATAATGGGTATCGGTGCAATGTCTAATGGAAATTGGAGTCAGATTGACTGTAATGAAACAAGTGATGCTTCAACATATTCTCTTAATTTTGCAAATTCAGAATTTTTGAATAATTTGGATGGAAATAGTATTCAAATTGGATACTGGTGGGGAAATATCTCTCAACTTAACATTGATTCTGTAACGTTCACATTAAAGCCTAATCAGGTTAAAACAACAGCTGCTACAACCACATTACCAGAAACAACATCTACAACTACTACAATAGCTACAACAACCACAGTAAAAACAACTTCTACAACAACAGCACCAGTTACAACAACAACAACTACTACAGAAAATAAGCCAGTTACAACAGTAACAACATTTAAAGAATCACAGCATTCAAAGGTTGTTCAACTAAATAGAGCAATATCAAAGAGCCAGAGAATTGAAATTAATGCAGGTGAAATTGTTTCAGCTAATCAGATAATTGAGAGCATCCAATTAACATTCAATACAAATGGCGAAACTATTAATGCGTATGCACTTAACGTTATGATGAATAGTCAAAATAATGTATGGACACAGTCAAACTTTATCGGAAATTGCGTAGACAACCAGTTTGTAATAGGCACAGAAATTTCTGATCTACTTGTAAACGAAAATACTATCTATGTTGGCTATCGCTCTGGCGACGCTCAGAATATAACATTGGAATCAATCAAGGTTAATTACAGAATTGACTGCGGAGATTATAACAATGACGGTGTTGTCGATAATTACGATGCAGAGGCACTTAAAAAGTACATGGTTGGAATTGAAACTCCAGGATTCGATATTAATAGTCAGACAGCTGATGTTAATGAAGATGGAATTGTAAATGTTTTCGACTACATGACTCTATCAAGAATGTTCTAATAAGTTTATATAAAGAAAACCGTAATGGTGAAGCAGTAGCTTAACACCATTACGGTTTTCGTATTTTGTATATTTATATTTTCAAATACAGTTCTTAATCTTCGATTTCTAAAAGCTTATCTGATTGTGAAGCTTCTAATAGCTCCACATCTCTAAGCTTGCGATTAATACCACGAGTACGAACACCAACAAGTTTATCTAAATCAGCATCCAGCTGACGAATACGATTTTGAGCTGACGAAAGAACAGTTTCAAACTTAGTAAATTCAGTTTTAACAGCACCAAGAACCTGCCAAACCTCACCAGAACGTTTTTGAATTTGTAAAGTTTTAAAGCCCATCTGTAGCGAGTTGAGCATTGCTGCCATAGTGGACGGCCCAGCGATATTTATGCTGTAATCACGCTGAAGAACTTCAACAAGCCCGTGATTAACAACTTCGGCATAAAGTCCTTCAAAAGGAAGAAACATGATTGCGAAGTTAGTTGTGTTTGGCACAGAGATATATTTATCACGAATATCTTTAGCAGATTTTTTAATAATAATCTCGAGGTTTTTATATGCAGTTTTGATAACCTCCGTATCACCAGACTGATAGGCATCTTGAAGTGCTGCGTAT
Source organism: Oscillospiraceae bacterium (assembly GCA_031548405.1). GTDB lineage: Bacteria > Bacillota > Clostridia > Oscillospirales > Ruminococcaceae > Porcipelethomonas. The sequence goes on from JAVBRC010000161.1 coordinate 1,803, forward strand.
GTATCGCCAGGGAATTTACTGTCAATTGGTAGGTAGACAGGTTTGTCAGTATCAGAACCTGGTAGCTTTATAGCGAATTCAACACGCTCAGTTGAGTTTGGAACAGTTGCAAATTCAGTTTCATATTGTTCAGGAGTAAGGATTTCCTGTAATATTGCACCAAGCTGAATTTCTCCCAATATTCCACGGGTTTTTACATTAGAGAGAACCTTTTTTAAATCACCAACACCAGAGGCGATAGTCTGCATTTCGCCAAGTCCTTTGTAAACTTCCTCAAGACGTTCGCTGACAAGCTGGAAAGATCGTGTCATTTTTTCCTCAAGAGTTTTTTGAAGTTTTTCGTCAACAGTGTTACGGATTTCGTCAAGCTTTTTATTGTTGTCATCCTGTAGATAGGAAAGCTTTTTTGAAATTGTATCACGCATGGCCTCAAGTTTATGTTCATTGGTTTGTTCAAGAGTTTTTAGTCGCTGTTCAAACTGCTTAAGCTGAATTACAACTGAATCATTCATTGTCTGTTGCTTGAATAGGATATTTCTATCCATCTCTGAAATGTTTTTTGATTGAGTATCAGCAAAATTACGCTGATTTTCGTTTAGCATTGAGCTTAAACTACTAACCGAATTTGCAATATTTGCACTGATTTCTTGTCTTAGCTGACTTTGCTGATTGGAGAGTATTCTTTTCACATCCTCTGTTATAGCACGATTTTCTGATTGTAAAGGCTTTTTTATTAAAAGTAGGATTAACAGGAAAATGCTGATGATTAATAATGCAACTATAAGTATATCCATATTTTTATTCCTTTCGACATAAGATTATAATTATAAAACCGTACAAAGTCGGTTTGACGGTTTTGTACGGTATTTCTTTATAATTATATCATAATGATAAAAAAATTTCAAGTTAAGTTGTGCAATTTGTATACATCAGTGTTATTTTAGAATTCCTTCAATACTTTCAATTTCTTCGGCAGAAAAATCTGTCTTAAATACAGCCTGAACATTTTCCACTATCTGCTCCGGACGGCTTGCACCAATCAGAACAGTTGTAACCTTTCCGTCACGTAGCACCCATGAAAGTGCGAGTTGAGAAAGCTTTTGTCCTCTCGCTTGTGCAATCTCATTAAGCTTAAACAGTTTGCTCATTGTTTCATCATCAGGTCTGTTTTGCATCCATGGACGATTTGAAGTTGCGTCACCTGTTCCAATATATTTATCAGTCAGCAATCCCTGTGCAAGCGGAGAAAATACAGCAAGACCTAAACCGTTATCAGCTGCATAATCTTTTAGTCCGTCCGTTTCAATCCAGCGATTAAGCATTGAATATGATGGCTGGTTAATAATAAATGGTGTTTTAAGTTCCTTGAAAATCTCCTGTATTTCAGCAGTCTGCTTGGCATTATAGTTTGAAATTCCTACATAAAGGGCTTTACCTTGTCTGACTGCCTGATCGAGTGCTAAAGCGACTTCTTCAGCAGGTGTTTCAGGGTCATAGACATGGTGATAAAAAATATCAACATAATCAAGCCCCATTCGTTTTAATGAAGCGTCAAGCGAAGAAAGAAGATACTTTCTTGAACCGTGTTTTGCACCATAAGGCCCAGCCCACATATCGTAGCCAGCCTTTGTGGAAATACAAAGCTCATCACGATATTCCGAAAGTCCACGTCTTAAAATCTTACCAAAATTCTCCTCAGCTGCACCGTTATGTGGATTGCCATAATTATTTGCAAGATCAAAGCTTACAACCCCAAGATTAAAAGCAGTGTGGCACATATTTTCCATATTTTCGAAGCTGTCTGTATGGCTGAAATTCTGCCATAGACCAAGTGAAACAGGGGAGAGTCTTAATCCCCATTTCCCCACCTTATTAAAATACATTTTATCGTAACGGTTATCGTTTGCCTTAAACATGATACTTCTCCTTTTCGTAATTATTAATAAAAATTCAATTTTAAATTTGTGTTTTCTGTATATTTTATGTTAACACCTTTTTTATGTAATGTCAAGTAGCAAAATGTTGAGATATGTCATAAAATGTTAGAGCAACACCTAACAAGTGATGGTATCATTTGTTATGGTATTGTTTTAGATGAGTAGTAGAGAACTGTCTGAAAACTAATTGACGGTTCTGTGAAATTTTAAATAAATAAGGAGGTCTTTAAAATTGGATTTCAGTATGTTTGAAAACATGAAAATTGCAAATGGTTTACAAGATTTTATTGAAGATAATATGATAAATAACACAATAAATAACGCAATAAATAACACTGTTTCAAGAAATAATATTCCAATGAATAATTCGGATAGCATAAGTCGCTTTCCAGCAGAAACCCCAGTTGGTATGGCTTATGTTCCTATGCAGCAGTGGACCACAACTTACGACGAGGAGGAGGCTTTTGCAGCAGGAACTATTTTTCCAGAGCTGAATTTGCCATTTAATCCTGAGGAGGGTTGTTATGGACAAAGATAAACTTTTCAGGGCAATTCAAATGTATAATTTTGCTGTCGACGAAATTGTCCTTTACCTTGACACCCATCCAACTTCTCGGAGTGCGTTGAGTTATTACCATAAATACAACGACCTAAGACGTGCAGCAGTTGCTGAATACAACACTATTTATGGCCCTATCACTGCGACTGAGGTTAACAGCAATGAAGAATGGACCTGGACTCACGAACCTTGGCCTTGGGAAAGGAGCGCTAACTAATGTGGACTTATGAGAAAAAATTGCAGTATCCAGTGAATATAAAAAAATCTAACCCTTCACTTGCGAAATTTATTATTTCACAGCTTGGTGGTCTTAATTGCAAAAGGATATAATAAACGGATACGCTTAAATCTGATAAAGAATTTCAATGGACTGTGTCTTTTTCATATATACGATTTGACGGACAAAACTTCTGAGAGTTATATTTTTTATACTCTCGCTACAATTACAATCCTCAAGAATACTTATACTTTTTGTTATTGTACCACTCAATTTTTTATAGAGATCCTCTTTATTGTCAGTAGGTTTATTAACTGTTTTTTCGATTTCTTTAATTCTCGCAGTTATTTTTGTTTTATTTTCTTTATACTCTTCAAGAGTATCAACACCTGCTTCGTATGCTTCCTTAATTCGGTTAAGTTTTTTTATTTCCTTGATAAGTAACGAGGATTGGATGTCTTTTTCCTGCCCCTGTTCCAATGGCCTTGTGTATATATTAAATTGTTGTTTTTTGAGGTCGGATTTTAATGCATTGATAACTGATGCATTAAGCTTGGTAAGGGTGGCACTGTGTGAAACAACACAGGTTCCTTTTGAATATCGATTACATTGTACCCTATTGCTTGTGGCATATATAAGCGAACCGCCGCAATTACTGCATTTTAAAAAACCTTTAAGCATAAATTCGTTAGATGATTGCCTTGAAAGTTTAGGGAACAGTCGCTTTTTTTCTTGCATGAGTTTCTGCACTTCGTCAAATATGGCTTGCTCTATTAATGGTTCATGCTTTCCTTGCGTAATGATTGTATCCTTACTATCGTAATTTCTAGTTTTAGATTTAACAGGCGTCCACGTCAATTTACCAGTATACACAATATTTCGTAGTACATATTCAATGCCACGATTTTCCCATTTGTTTCCGCGCTTTGTCCTGATGCCCATAGAATTCAAGTCCTTCGCAAGTTCGAGGCATCCACGACCTTTTAAATACTCGTTGAATAGATGGCGAACAATCGGAGCAGTTTCAGGATCAGGAACAAATATGTTATCCTTTATCGTATAACCAAAAGGGGGAGCGCTTACAACTTCACCACGGTGTGCCTTTTCCGTCATACCTCTACGTACTTCTTCAGCAAGGTTAATGCTATAATATTCGTCCATAGCTTCAATTAGTGCTTCAATAAGTATAGAGGTTTTATCTTCGCCCAGCTGTTCAGATACAGAAATAACATCAATTCCACATTGCTTTCTTAACATTGATTTATAAACAATACTATCCTCACGATTTCTTGCAAAACGGCTGAATTTCCACAATAATATAACATCAAATTGCTTAGGCTTTGCTTTAGCAGTTCCAATCATTTTCATGAAGCCTGGACGCTTTTCGGCTTTTCTGCCACTGATACCTTCATCAACAAAAATAAATTCCTCTGGTAAAATCAAGTCATTCCTTTTGGCATATTCCCTGATTGCTTTTACCTGACTGTCAGGGGAGTATTCTATCTGTTCCTCGGTTGACACTCTGATATATGCGGCGGCTGTTTTCATAATATCTTCCTTTCTCTAATTTTTTACAAAAATTCCCCGAGGGTTAGTCGGGGGAGTATTATCATGCACAAACCGGTTCAGCAAGTTTCAAGTACTCTAACTTTTGGTTAGGGTGATTTTATATTATACCCCAAAAACTTCTGAAGCATCTTTTAATAACGGTTTTAGTAGATTGATAATAATAGTGTATTGTTCGTTTCCTTCAAATTCAAATTCATCTTCATATTTCAATAATTCACCATAATATCTATTAATTCTGTTAGCTTTGCCAACGACTGTTTTTAATGCTTCAGTTTCGAATTGGAGTTTTTTGAATGAATCTTGTAATACTCTAACCTTTTGACTTTCTAAAATTCTTAAAAACTCTTTACTATGCAAAGGCAAATCAACAATTGGAACACCCGCTTTACGGGCTTGTTCTAATGTCAAGAGTTTTCGCATAGCTAATTCTTTTCTAACGAAGTATGTTTCAAGATTTGTTGTTTCGGATATTATATCAAAGCAGTCTTTTAAAATTCTAAGATCATCTGTAGCCTGAATATTAGTATAACATTGCCTCATATCATCAAGAGTTTTTTGCGGTACATCTGAATTTTGAATACTTATTCCAACAACAGGCTCTATTG
>JAVBRC010000182.1:0-4919 GCA_031548405.1 Oscillospiraceae bacterium
CTTGTAAATGCAAGTCAAAATTCATGGGGTGAAAAAATTGGGAAATGACGAATTGGAAAGCAAAAAAAAAGTATGTTTTGAAATCATGACAATTACTAATCTTCTAAAACGCCATGTTGACAACAACACTGGTATGAAATGCGATGAAAGTTATAATGGAAACAATATCTGGATTCTTGGATATCTTTTTCATAACAGGGATCGTGATGTTTTTCAAAAGGATCTTGAGGAGGCATTTTCAGTAAGGCGTTCAACTGTTTCAAAGGCTATTAAGCTTATGGAGCAAAAGGAACTGATAACAAGAGAGTCTGTTGATTATGACGCCAGACTAAAAAAATTGGTTCTTACTGAAAAAGCATTGCATATTAATGAAGCTATAAAAAGTCAACTGGTAACCATGGAAGAAAAAATAATTTTCAATCTTACTGATGAGGAGGTTGTGTCTTTCTTACAAATCTTAAGTAAAATTCGTAAAAGCCTTGAAAGCGAATCGAAAAAAAATCCTTAATATTTTTTGATTATCGCTTAATATATAAAAAGGAGATAAAAGATATATGCTGAAATTGTTTAAGTATCTAAAGAAAAAAGAATTCATAATGATAGCTTTTAGTGTCCTGTTCATTGTTGGGCAGGTTTGGCTTGACTTGAAGCTTCCGGACTATATGTCTGAAATCACAAAGCTTGTCCAGACTGAGGGAAGCAAGATGGCTGATATTTGGATTGCTGGTGGAAAAATGCTTGCATGTGCATTAGGCAGCGTTGCATTGTCTGTAGTTGTAGGCTTTTTTGCTGCAAAGGTTGCTGCAAGATTTTCAAAAAGATTGCGTTCAATGCTATTTAAAAAGGTATCAGACTTTTCAATGGAAGAAATTAATGGTTTTTCCACATCAAGCCTTATCACACGTTCAACCAATGACATAACACAGGTTCAGATGCTAATTGCTATGGGGCTTCAGGTTATGATTAAAGGGCCTATCATGGCATTCTGGGCAATACTTAAAATCTTGGGTAAAAGCTGGCAATGGACTGTTGCAACTGGAGGAGCACTTATAGTTCTATTTATAATTATTGGTATTGCTCTTGTTCTTGCCTTCCCAAAATTCAAAATTATTCAGACCCTTACTGATAATCTGAACAGGGTTACAAGAGAACATCTTATGGGAATAAGAGTTGTCAGAGCATATAACGCTGAAGGATATCAGAAAGTAAAGTTTGAAAAGGCAAATGACGAATTAACAAATACAAACCTTTTTACAGGAAGAGTTATGGCACTTATGATGCCAGGTATGAGCCTAATAATGAGTGGTCTGCCACTTTCAATTTACTGGATTGGTGCATCGCTTATTAATAACGCAACTGATCCTACTATAAAAATCAATCTTTTCTCTGATATGGTAGTATTCTCATCTTATGCAATAATGACTGTAATGGCATTTGTAATGATGGTTATGATTTTCATCATGGCACCAAGAGCAAGTGTTGCTGCAAAGAGAATTAATGAAGTTTTGAATACAGAGCCAAAAATTCTTGATGGCAAGCTCTCAGATGCAAAATCAGATAAATCAGGTGAAATTGAATTTAATAACGTAAGCTTTAAATATCCTGATGCAGCTGATTATGTGCTGAAAAACATTTCATTCAAAGCGAAGAAGGGTGAAACTGTTGCGTTTATCGGTTCAACAGGAAGCGGAAAAACTACACTTGTAAACCTTATTCCAAGATTTTTTGATGCAACCGAAGGCGAAGTATTGGTTAATGGCGAAAATGTCAAGAACTATAAGCTAGAGGCATTGTATAATAAAATCGGTTACGTTTCACAGAAAACAGTTATGTTCAGCGGAACAGTATCATCAAATGTAGCTTATGGTGAAGGTGAAATTAAAAAATACACAGAAGATAATGTGAAAAAGGCTGTTGAAATAGCTCAGGGAAGCGAATTTGTCGAGAAAATGCAGGATCAGTATAATGCCTCAATCGCTCAGGGTGGTTCAAATATTTCCGGCGGACAAAAGCAGCGTCTTTCAATTGCAAGAGCTGTCTGTCGTAATCCTGAAATATATATTTTCGATGACTCATTCTCTGCTCTTGACTACAAAACAGACCGTGTTTTAAGAAGCGCTTTGAAAAGAGAAGCTGCTGATAAAACTATGCTGATTGTTGCTCAAAGAATTGGAACAATCAAGGATGCTGACAGAATAATCGTTCTTGATGAGGGTGAGATTGTTGGTTCTGGATCTCATAAGGAACTTCTGAAAAATTGTGAAGTATACCAGCAGATTGCATTATCACAGCTTTCAAAGGAGGAACTTGAAAATGAGTGATAGAATGAAAACTAATAGCCGTTCTGGTGGTGCTCACCGTGGCCCTGGAATGGGTGCTGGCGAAAAAGCGAAAGACTTTAAGAAATCTTTTAAAAGTCTTATTTCATATTCAAAAGCATATATTCCAGCAACTATATTTGCTCTTGTTTTAGCTATTATTGGTACTATATTCTCAATTATCGGCCCTAACAAACTTAAAGATCTGACAAATTATGTAACTGAAGGTTTTATGACTGGAATAGATATGGACAGCATTGCTGATATCGGATTTTTACTTATTGTACTTTATTCATTAGGTTTTATATTCACATATACTCAGCAATTTATTATGACATCTGTAACACAGAAAATAAGCCGTAGTTTAAGAACAGGTATTTCTGAAAAAATTAATAAAGTTCCGCTGAATTATTTTAATAAAACAAGCTATGGCGACGTTTTAAGCCGTGTTACAAACGATGTTGACACAATAGGTCAGACATTAAACATGAGCATCAGCTCACTTGTAACAGCAATTACTATGCTTGTCGGTTCATTAATCATGATGATTTACACAAACTGGATTATGGCATTGACAGCAGTATTATCAACACTAATCGGCTTTGCTGTGATGGCATTTATAATGGGCACATCTCAAAAGCACTTTATGCGTCAGCAAACAGAGCTCGGAAATATTAACGGACACATTGAAGAAATTTACACTGGACATAATGTTGTTAAGGTATACAATGGTACAAAAAAAGCTGTTGAAGAATTTGAAAGCATTAACAACAAGCTTTATGACAGCGCATGGAACTCACAGTTTTTATCTGGCGTTATGATGCCACTTATGAACTTTATCGGAAACTTTGGTTATGTTGCAGTATGCGTAGTAGGTGCGGCACTTGTTATGGATGGAAAAATAACATTCGGCGTTATCGTTGCATTTATGATATACATCAGATTGTTTACAAATCCACTTTCACAAATAGCACAGGCTGCTACAAGCTTACAGACAACTGCTGCTGCTTCTGAGCGTGTATTTGAATTCCTTGCTGCTGAGGAAATGGAAGATGAAAGTAAAAAGACAAAGCGTCTTGAAACAGCTAAGGGTGATGTTGAATTCAAGAATGTTAAATTCGGATACGTTGAAGATAAAATAATTATCAACAACTTTTCTGCACACGCTAAGGCTGGACAAAAAATTGCAATTGTTGGCCCTACTGGTGCTGGAAAAACAACAATGGTAAACCTGCTAATGAGATTTTATGAGCTTAACTCTGGTAAGATTCTTATTGACGGTGTACCAATTAACGAAATAACCCGTGAAAATGTTCATGAGCTTTTCTGCATGGTTTTACAGGACACATGGCTTTTTGAAGGAACAATTCGTGACAACATTGTTTACAGTAAAGAAGGCGTTACAAACGAAGACATTTCATTAGCTTGTAAGGCAGTCGGAATAGATCATTTTATTAAAACTTTGCCTAACGGATATGATACAATTTTAAATGACAAGGCAAATCTCTCAGCTGGTCAAAAGCAGCTTATTACAATTGCAAGAGCCATGATTGAAAACGCTCCATTGCTTATTCTTGACGAAGCAACAAGTTCTGTTGATACAAGAACTGAAATTCAGATTCAGAAAGCTATGGATAAGCTGACAGAGGGAAGAACTTCATTTGTTATCGCTCACAGACTTTCAACAATTAAAAATGCCGACCTTATTCTTGTAATGAAGGATGGAGATATTATTGAAAGTGGAAACCATGTAGATCTTCTTGCTAAAAACGGTTTCTATGCAGAGCTTTATAACAGTCAGTTTGAACAGGCATCGTAAGGGGGAAATAAGATGAAATACAATTATATTGCAATTGAAAGAGAATATGCAAGTGGCGGAAATGAAATCGGAAAAAAGATTTCTGAAATTCTGAATATCCCATACTACGGAAGAGAAATTCTCGAGTTGACTGCACAGCGTTGTAATGTTTCCGTTGAATATATTGAAGAGCTTGAAGAAAGTACTTCTGGTAGTTTTCTTTATTCACTTTATAAAATGGCTAATATGACTGGTTCTCCGACAGCTTCAGAAACTGTAAATCTTGAAGAAATGAATATAATCCGAGAACTTGCCGGAAATGGCCCAGCGGTTTTTGTTGGAAGAACTGCTTCATATGCTTTAAAGAACATGAAGAATGTTCTCAAGATTTTTGTTCATGCTTCTCCTGATTATCGTGAAAACAGAGCGAATGAAATATACGGGGTTGATGCTGAGAAAGTGAAGGCTGTGATCAAGAAATTCGATAAAAGACGTTCATCATATTACATGGCGAATTTCGGTAAGGAATGGAAAGATTATGGGAGTTACGATTTAGTATTAGATAGCGGTACACTTGGAATTGAAAAATGTGCATCAGTAATTGCTGAATGTGCGAAGTAAGATAGCAGTCAGTTAACTAACTGGCACGCAAAGCGAAGCGAAAACAGTTTAGGTCAACCCTTTTTAAAGGGTTGCGGTTTCCAAAGGCAGCGCCTTGGTCGCTCCGCAGAGCGAAATCTTACAGCCTTAAAAGCGTCTTTTTCTTGTGAATTGTCGCCCATAGGCGACAAGAGGCTTCTTTT
>JAVBRC010000123.1:0-6272 GCA_031548405.1 Oscillospiraceae bacterium
TTTGTAAAACTCAAGAGCATCATCTACACGTCTTTTATATCCTGAAAAAAACATCATTGGTTCAATTGGACAAGTAAACGGATGCAATGAACGACAAGTTACTTCAAAGCGTTTTAAAGTTGACGCTAATCCATTGACATATTTTTTTTCAAGTTCGCTACTTGTATTAATAAAAATTTCGGTATGAGCAATTCCATTTAAGGCAAGATCATAAACCGATTCCTCTAGTAGCTTAGGATAAAGACACGCTGTTGAAACTCCAGCAATCATTGCTCAGTTCACCTCAATTCATACTTTTATTATAACAAAAACGCTATTTAAATACAATCCCTAAAAGAAAATTTTTATAAAAAAACAGCATACCGAAGTCGGTATGCTGTCCATGTATTAAATCTGATTGCTTAAAATTCAATATTAGCCAGCTGCGTTAAGCTTCTTTGTAAGCTGAGCCTTCTTTCTTGCTGCACAATTCTTATGCATAAGACCCTTTGACGCTGCCTGGTCAACCTTCTTTATAGCTACTCTGATTGCTTCTGTCTTGTCAGCTGTGTTAGCTTCGCAAGCTGCATTAGCTTTCTTGAGAACAGTTTTAAGATTTGTTTTTCTAGCCTTGTTAGCTGCTGCCTTAGTTTTATTAACCTTAACTCTCTTCATTGCGGATTTAATATTTGGCATTTTTACTGCACCTCCTTATAAATTTGAAATATCCTGAATTATTATTTACAAAAATTATCTTAATAATTCAAAAAATTCAGCATAATATAAAAGTAACGCACGCTTAATAATAAGCTGGACACAACGTTACTTTCAGATCCAAATGTAATGATCATTTGGACGGTACAGTTATACTGCACCAACGCTACTAATTATTTTACCATTTAAATTGAAAAAATGCAATAGGTAAAATTCAAATAAAATCACAAAATTATAGCGTTGATTTAAAGCATAATGCACAATTTTGTTTAAAAAACAGAATAAGCGCATTTATAGACGGATAAAATCGGGTTAGATTTACAAAAAACAAATAAAAATCGGAGGAAATATACTTATGAATATAAGAACAGACCTCGCACTCGAAAGTATTGACGCTGCTAAAATAAGCGAAGGTATTACACGGACAATCAGGGGAGAGGCATTCAAAATAACAGAAATAAAAATCGAAGAGGACAAGCATGGCGAAAAAATCGGCAAGAAAAAGGGTCGGTATATAACGCTTGAGGGTTCTCCGCTGGGACGTTATTCAGATAGTTTTACAGAAATGGCACAGGAGCTTGCAGCAGAGCTTACAAAGCTCATGCCAGAAGGGCCAGTACTGGTAATAGGGTTAGGCAACAATGATATCACGCCAGACGCTCTGGGGCCTCAGGCAGCCTCAAGAATTCTTGCTACACGTCATTTGCGTGAGGAGTTAGGTGACGAGGACGAATTTCTTTCTAATCTAAGACCGGTCAGCGTAATGGCGAGCGGTGTATTAGGTCAGACGGGAATTGAAACTGCTGAAATAATTGATGGACTTCTAAAAAAAATAAATCCATCATGCATTATAGCAATTGATGCGCTTGCCTGTTCTGACATCAGTCGTCTAGGGACAACCATTCAACTTTCAGACACAGGAATTTCTCCAGGAAGTGGTGTTGCCAACAAACGAAAAGAAATTTCACAGTCTTCTTTGGGTGTTCCTGTTATTGCAGCAGGAATACCGACTGTAGTTGACATGTATACGATTGTAGAAAGCATGACGGGCAAAAGAGCATCAACTAAAATTCCTAATATGATGGTAACGCCAAGAGATGTTGACAGACTTATTGAGCGTTCGTCAGCACTTATGTCAATGGGCATTAACCTTGCTTTGCATCCTGATCTGAGTCTGGAAGATATCGAAACAATTATGTTTTAAACATCACTTTCAACAGTGTGTTGAAAACCGTGTTGAAACAGATTTGAAACTATTCGCAAAAATCGAGTTTTTCCCACAAATACGGGCTTTATACGACTGTTAAATTGTTGAAAAACTTCCAAGAGCAAAGCAATGCGTTTTTCTGCTGAAATTTTGTTGAAAATGCCTATTGACGACATTTCTCCCTATAATTTCTAGCATAATTAAAGACTTCTCAGGAGAAACTAAAAGGGTATTGCAGAAAAAATGCAATATAACAGAAAGGAATAATTAAAATGAAAAAGACAATTCCAATAATTTTTTCACTCGCTTTGATATGCTGTTCTTTTACAGCTTGTGGCGATAATGACAATAATAATGCACAGAACGAAACTACAACTATTAGACAGGACGAAGAATCAGGTCTGAATTCAGCAACTGATGCTTCTATTAATAGTGAAATAGATAGCGACGGTAATTACAGAAATAACGTAAATAATGGCGTTGATAATGATAACGACGGTGTTATTGACAATATTGTAACTGGTGCTGAAAACGTTGTTGATGACCTTGTTTCCACTGGAGAAGGTGTCTTGAACGGTGCTGGCGAGGTTGTTGAAGACGTTGGTGACGCTATTGTCGGTAATGATAATAACGTAAATGACTAATAAAAATTGGGAGTTGTTGCAAATGCAACAGCTCCCTTTTGGTTTATGACAAAGTTTAGGAACCACTGATTAAATCACATCTAACGTCTTTGCACGCAATCTGCTTGCAGATTTTTCGCCATTTTGCACAGAAAATTCTTGACATACGCCATATGCCTGCGAATTTTCTTTACATTCTGACAAAAAATCTGACATCGCATCTTACGCACAATATTTTATCGGTGTTTCCTTAATCCCTATAGTTATTGCTCCGCCAACTATACATTGCCGTCAATACTTGTCAAAAATCAAATTTGTCTGCGTCTTAATCCTCACCATACGCCAGTATGCTTGATAAATTTGATTTTTGACTGCATCTTTTGGCAATGTTTAATTGGTGGAGCAATATAATCCTGTAGGGAACTGCGACAGGTCAAAACGTAACGCTAATTATTCACGATTAAAGTCTGAAAGCTCTAGTCCTTCGTTCTTATCAATCGCCCAGTTTATATTCCATTCGCTTGAAAACAGTAAAAGGAAATTATCTCTGAAGTCCTGAACAAGCTTAGTATCAGAACTGATAACCAAGTCCTTTAACTCGACTGGGGACTTATCAATCCATCTTATATATGAATATGGTAACGGTTCACGAATAATCTCAACGTTATACTCGTTCTTCATACGATATTCAAATACTTCAAACTGCAATACGCCGACAACGCCAACTATTACTTCTTCCATACCAGTATATGGCTCTTTGAAAATCTGAATTGCACCTTCCTGTGCAATTTGTTCTGTACCCTTTACAAACTGCTTTCTTTTAAGTGTATCCTTGTGACGAATTCTTGCAAAATGCTCTGGAGCAAATGTAGGAATTCCTTCAAAAGTGATTTTCTTTTTAGGTGAACAAACAGTATCTCCAATTGCAAAGACACCTGGATCGAATACACCGATAATGTCCCCTGCATATGCATTTTCTACAATCTCACGTTCTTGTGCCATCATCTGCTGCGGTTGAGAAAGACGCATTTTCTTTCCGCTCTGAACGTGCATGATTTCCATATCACGCTCAAATTTACCTGAACAAATTCTCATAAAAGTCAATCTATCTCTGTGAGCCTTATTCATGTTAGCCTGAATTTTGAATACAAACGCAGAAAAATCTTCATCAAATGGTTCTGCTGTACCTTCAATACAAGTTCTTGCAAGTGGCGCAGTTGTCATTTCCAAGAATTTTTCAAGAAACGGCTCAACACCGAAGTTTGTCAATGCAGAACCAAAGAATACTGGAGAAAGCTTACCCTTTCTTACCAACTCCATATCAAATTCTTCGCTTGCACCGTCAAGAAGCTCAATATCATCAAGTAGCGTTTCACGATGTTCAGAACCAATAAGTTTGTCTAGTGAGCTGTCGTTCAAATCAACCTTAGTGGCATCAGCCTGATGACCATTGCCGTTAGCTGAAAAGCTTATGATGTTTTGTGAGTTGCGGTCATATACACCCTTAAACTCTTTTCCTGAGCCGATAGGCCAGTTAATTGGATAAGTTTTAATGCCAAGTTCTTCTTCAATCTGTTCTAGCAGATCAAAGGAATTTCTTGCATCACGATCCATCTTGTTAATAAATGTGAAAATAGGGATATTTCGCATAACGCAAACCTTGAAAAGTTTTCTTGTCTGGTTTTCAACACCCTTTGACGCATCAATTACCATAACGGCGGAATCAGCCGCCATAAGAGTACGGTAAGTATCTTCAGAGAAGTCCTGATGTCCTGGTGTATCAAGAATATTAATGCAAAATCCGTCATAATTAAACTGTAAAACGGAAGAAGTTACAGAAATGCCTCTTTGCTTTTCAATTTCCATCCAGTCAGAAACCGCATGACGATCAGATTTTTTACCCTTAACAGAACCAGCCTGATTTATCGCACCTCCGTATAGAAGTAACTTTTCAGTTAGTGTTGTTTTTCCCGCATCTGGATGCGAGATAATGGCGAATGTTCGCCTTTTGTTTATTTCTCTTTGTAATTCAGTCAAATTTTATTCCTCCAGATTGTATTTATATAATTAAGGCAATACCACACAAAGATAGTGCGTATATTGCGACGTTAGATTTTTCGTTAGATTGTATAAAAAATCCGAAGGCATACTGGCGTATGTCAAGGAGTTTTTGTGCAAGATTACGGAAAATCTGCTAGCAAGATATGTGCAAAGCCGTCAGGCGGGCTTTGTGCGGAGTTACCTTAACTATCTTAGTTTACATATATTCTAGGCACTCTTTTTGAAATACCGCATACAACTTCATAGCCGATTGTACCGTAAAGAGCCGCAAGCTCATCAGCAGTGATTTTTTCATTTGCGTCTTTTCCGATAAGGGTTACTATATCGCCCTCTTTAATATCAGAAACAGCCGAAACGTCAAGAACAAGCTGATCCATGCAGATTCTTCCTATAACAGGACAGCGTTTTCCTCTCACCAGAACCTCTGCTTTCCCAGAAAGTAACCTTGAATACCCATCTGCATAGCCTACTGTTATCGTTGCCGCCTTTACCTTTTCAGAATTTGCACGATATGTTCTGCCATAGCTTACACTATCGCCGCAATTAAGCTCCTTAACCTGAGAAACAACAGCCTTTAGCGACATTACTGGAATTATATCAATCGGAACTTCAACAGGATAATTCGGATGAAGGCCATACATAATAATCCCTGCTCTTGCAAGAGTGCTGTTTGAATTATTGTGGTGGCAAAGACCTGCACTATTTAAAAAATGAAGATGTTCAAGGTTTATGCCGTTATTTTTAAGTGTTTCAAAAACATTTATTATAAATTCTGTTTGTTTTTGTGTATACTCATTGCTGTCGTTGTCAGGTGTATCTGCAACTGCGAAATGAGTGTAAATCCCTTCGACGTTAAGGTTTTCGAGTGCATTTATTTTTTCAACTTCTTCTGCACATTCTTCAGGACTAGCAAATTTCAATCCTATTCTTCCCATTCCGGTATCAATTTTAACATGGCAACGAATGGATTTATGGGATTTTTCATTAAGCTCCTTTGCATAGTCGAGTGAAAGAACGCCTTGAATGATGTTATTTTCTTCAAGCTCTGCCGCACATTCCGGTGGTGTATATCCAAGAATAAGTATTTCGCCGTCAGGGCAGTGAGTCCTGACGCTTAACGCTTCGTCAAGGTTAGAAACCGCAAAATACTTTATTCCGCACTCATGCAGCTTTTTCAGGATATCGCCTTCACCGTGGCCATAAGCATCAGCCTTTATTACAGCCATGATAGATGTGTTTTCAGAAAGAAGAGCGGAGATTTCTTTTATGTTGTGTTCAAGAGCGGAAAGGCTGATTTCCGCCCATGCTCTTTTAAGATATGGTTTCATGTCAACATTCCGTTTTCCGATTTTTCAGGAAAACTCCTCCTGTCTTATATGCTTTTGCTCAATCCTTATTATTATACTACTTTTCAATAAAAAATGGAAGTATTATTTCAAGTTTTTTTAGGCAGCGTGACGCTGCACCTGTCGACATTTGTCGGAGATAGTTAAGGCAACACCGCATAATCTTTGTGCGGTATTGCCTCAGTTTGTCGAAAAAGGTAGTAATCGACGAAATAAGTTGACTATCCCCGCCGAATGGCGAAACAGTTTAGGTCAACCCTTTTTAAAGGGTTGCGGTTTCCAAAGGCAGCGCCTTGGTCGCTCCGCAGAGCGAAATCTTACAGCCTTAAAAGCGTCTTTTTC
>JAVBRC010000064.1:0-2742 GCA_031548405.1 Oscillospiraceae bacterium
ATTATATCACCAACTTCATCAAATTGCAATTGATTCAAATATTTAAGATTGCTTATTGATGGCTGAACCTCATCAGGGCAGCATCGATGCATAAGACAATATGCTACAGATTCTGAAACAAAATAAAATAGGTCTGGGTTATCATCATTAATAAAATCCGCAGTTTTATCGAATGATAATTCATAAAGTCTTTTTGAAAAACTTTCGGATTTCAGATTATATTTTTCAGTGATAATATTATCAATCGAATTTGAATAGTCCACATTTAAGGACTTATCATTTACACACCATATCCAAGGTGTTCTTGAACTTCCGTCACTTCTTTTGACAGTATCGGAAATATTAAAAAGATGTATAACTCTGCCATTATCAATTACTGGTACACCATTTTGTGTAGATAAGTCACGATTGAGTTCACTCCAAATTTGACTATCCGCACACGCTTTTGCATCAGGCATATATGCGTTGATTAGGATTTGATAATCTACAGGATGTTTGTAATTATATGCTGCTGTTTCTAAGTAAGAAAGCCACGCAGACACATCGGACATTACATCAGTTTTTTGTGCTGTTGCTATGTTCTCAACAGTTTTTGTGTTCATTTTTTACTCCTTTATTTTAAAATCATAAAGTCATCTCATTATTCAGCTGTTTTTTAGCGGGAATAATCTGTGGTTTATTTCGGCCCGTAAATTGTTCAGCTTCAGCTGAAGCAATATTTCTGACAGAATTTAAATCACGTCTATTTACTGTAAAGGTTGTCATTTTACTGGAAACCTTGCCAGAATAATTTATATTAGCTTTATCAAGCTTATCAGCAATGTGAGCAGCAAAAGAATTGCTATATTTTAAGTAAGCTTTATTCTGAATGCTTTTATAAGACGTGTTACCGATTATTTTATAACCAAAATCAACCTTGTTTTGCTCAGTGGTAGAAGCTTTTGTTTTATCTGTACTTGGTTTTTGCTGCTGAATGTTCTTTTCATTCCTTATTTCAAGTAAACGCTCTGCTATTTCAGATATGTAATTTTGATTTTCATCAAGAAAATCCATGCGTTCATTTATTGGATTATGCATCATTTCAATTTGCTGGTTCATTATATAATCTAGTTTTTCAAAGTTGTGTATGTACTCGATGAAGCATTTGTCTGGAACTTCATACTCTGTTTTAGGCGCTAGTTTGCTATAATCACGAAGCACTTTGAAGTATTCAGAGAAAACTAAAAAGGTTTGCTTGTCCCTATGCTCAAATTCTACACGCTTTTGTACAGCAATCTGAGCTGAAACCACTTCAGTTCTTGTCGGACGTTTATCAGTTGCAATACCTAGTCCAAAATCCTCATTGATTTTATGTGCTGCTTCAAGAGTGTTGTTAAGATTGAAGAACTTTCGGACAAATTCAATTGTGTCACCACCTTCATTACATCCATAACAACGAAATCCTTTATCATAAACTTTCATACTTGGTGTTTTTTCAGCATGAAAAGGACAAACACACATATCACTGCGATTTAATTCAATGCCGTATGCACGGACTATATCTTTTAAGGACAGACGGTCTTTTATTTCTTGGAATATGTTCATTTAAGATTTCCTTTCTAATTCGCCAATGGCGAATTTTTTATTGCTATAATCCTTTTTGAATCATTGATTCATATTTTTTTAGTTTTCCCAATAATGAAGGCTTTGCTGATTTTACTTTAGGTTTTTTAGCATCACTATTATTGTTACGTTTTTTTTCTGTCTGATTTGAAGTTGCATTTTTAATACTCAGATTCATGATGTCATGGAGCTTTTTTAAAAAGTCATGCTGATTTATGTTTTTATTTCTATCATAAAAATCAACAAGTTCATCTCTGATATCATATGGGAGAGCATTTATGTATTCAATTGAAGTATGAGTTATTTCTGCGATGTCATATTTTATGATTTCACAGTTAATCGCTTCCACATCAACTGGACTTGCACGGTTTAAAGCAAGCCCATAACCTTTTGCTGCAAGCTTGTCTGCAAGTAATTCAGCTGCTTTTATATCGTTTGTACAATTGAAAAAATTAGTTATAAGCATAATTTCCTGTGAACACAAGCTTTTACTGTGTGACGATAGCAGCGTTTCTATCATTTTTATCACCTACTTTCTTGATTCGCAAAATCATTCTTCCAACATAGCCATTTTTCATATTCTATTTCCTTTCACTCGACAGAAAATATCTAAAGACTCTTTTTATAACATTAAAAAGTCTGAAATTATAAACTCCAAATATCGGTAATATATGCGTTCCAAATAGAAAGATGGCAGTAGTTAAAATCACAACAGCATCAACAAAATAGGTTATTGATAACAAAACAAAGAATACAGCTGTAAATATAAAAAAGCATAGTATCTGATTTCGTGATACTAGTTCAGGTTCTTTTACTCTCCGAGTAAATCTTAAAAGTGCATCTATTACATAGCTAAAAAGACATAAAAACCAAAAAGGAACTACGAAAAAGTTGTATATTAATTTGAGGGGTTCCATTGGTGACTCCTTCCAAATATCGCCAGTGGCGAATTACTTAAACTTAAACGAAAGCGTAAAATCATCATTCATTACAAGAATTGCATCAAACTTTCCGCTGCCGTCCTTTTTCTTAAATCCCTTTAGTTTGGCAGTTCGTCCAAGGTCAAGCAGTGATGAAACTGCACCATCAGTTAATTTCTTTCCTGCAACAGTTTTAAAAATTACAAATCCACATTTTTTA
>JAVBRC010000019.1:0-7827 GCA_031548405.1 Oscillospiraceae bacterium
TCACCTCTGAAAACGAGGTGAAGCTCCTTTCTGTTTTAAAAGCAAGCCATACAAAATTCGCATATAACTTACCAAGCCAGATTTTATTTTTTATTATCCACCTATACGATTAAATATATGTTTAAAAAATCTTGTCTTTTCAATAGACTCATAGCTGATAAATGAATCTTCACTGCCAGCAATGTTAATCATAATTCTGACTAAGAATGCCAACACAACAAGAACTGCAACTGCCTGAATAACACCAAGCAGACCACCCGCAAATTTATCAAGTCTGTCGTATCCATTTAAAAGTCCAAAACGGAATGATTTATTAATTACAACTCTTATAATTGTCATAAAAATAAAGTAACATATCATAAATACAAAAGCTTTTACAAGCTTAATTGCAGGTTTTTTTATATAATTTTGCTCAATATATTTCGGAACGTCATCAGGATTTTTAAGCAGCATTTCAGTAGTTTTAATAAAAAGCTCTTCATTTCCAGAAATCTTCTCAATCAACTCATGAGTAACATAAGGTGGCAGCTTTACACCAAGCTGTTTTGAAAAAAGATCTGTAAATCCTGTTGTCAAGGTATTTTTGAAATTTTCATGTGTATCAACAACAGTTCCAGACGCCTGATTTGCATACTCATAAAGTCTTTCCATACTATCACTTGATTCGAGAATCTTTCTGACACGTCCGTCTTCAAGCTTTGCACCATAGTCCTGACTCTCAATTACCTCCCTTACGCTAACCGCAGGGTCATATTTTTCAAGAGCATCTTCGACTGATTTAATACTTGATTTTTGTATAAAATTCTCATAAATAAAACCTGCACTATTCTGACTTATCATAAATGATAAAAGTATTGCAGCAACAGAGCCAATCGTCATTATAATAATTCTTGAAAAGCCCTTTTTAGCACAACTGAAAATACTAACGATTGCAACAATAGAGAATATAACATCGTATATCCACCAAAAATTTGTTCCCATTTTTTATCGCCTCACTTTAGCTCTTATAGTCAATTCTATCAATTCTGTCATAACCAAGCAAGAAAATATAATCATCAATATAAATTATTTTTTCATAAGAACCTTCGGAGCTTATTTTTTTCTCTCCCCCTCCATCAAAATTATATTGAGTTATTCCATCCTTACCCAGAACACAAACCTTGCCATTAATAATCTTTACGCACTTTGCACTGTGATCATCAAATTCAATAATATTTGGTTCCTTGCTGCCACTATCAACAGTTAAAATATAGCTATGACGTTTAGCTTCATTTGTGAAAAGCATCGCAGCTTTTCCCTCAGAAAAATCCCAGTCAACAAGTTTTGAAGGATAATCAAATTGATTTTTCAATTCCCCCTTCTCACTATAATATGCACATTTAGTATCTCCAATTACAAATATGCTCTTGTCATTTTTGTAAAGCTTCATACATATTGTATCAAGTGGTTCTGAAACCCAATTATCTTTTTTTGAGCCAAAGGATACAGACGTTATTTTCGAACATAAAAAACCGTTTTCTGCGTATGTAGTGGCAATAATACATCCCTTTGAATTATCATCAAATGCAATGTCCGTAACCCTCTCAACGCAATTTCGAGTATAAATTTCTTCGCCTGATTCATCGTATACTATAAGTTGACAAAGATAAGTTTCAGAGTCTGTAACAACAGCTACTTTACCGTCATCACTGATTCTTGCAAAAATAATATTATTTTCAAGCTTTTTCGAATAAAAAACCTTACTGCGGTTTTCGACCCTGAATTTATTTCCACCACTTTCATAAATAATCGCTTTTTTTCCAGCTGTCTGGAGCATAGCATTTGAATATGCGTGTTGTCTGTCCTCGTAAAGATCGCCGTTTGCGTTGTAGATGTAAAGGTAAGCATCGCTTAAAATAGCAAGATATCCATTTAAATCCTCTGTCTGATAATCAATTCCACCGGAAATACTTAATGGGAAATTCCCCTCAGCCAATTCACCATTGCTTGATTTGACACTCTGAAACTTTCCACCGATTCCTTCAAGCCGTGGAATCCACACATCTCTTTGCGCATAAAGTGACACCACTATTCCAATAAACAGCATAAAAGCAACGAATTTAGTAATTTGGCGGCGTCTTTTTTTCCGTCTTCTCAAAAGACCGATATCAACATCTTTTGAATTTCTATCCATTGAAGTTCCTTTCCGATTAAAATAATATTACTTTCGACATTTGTCGGGGTTAGTAAACATTCCCCACTCAACGGCACTTAGGTGCAGTACTGCTAATAAAATACTCTGTTAAGATATAACCCGTGAGATTGTGCAGTTCTTCCTGCAAGCTGTCGCTTTTTCTCTGATAATATCTCGTCTATCTTTTCAGGGTTCATACGCCCCTCATTTATCGTTAATAGTGTTCCTACCATGATCCTAATCATATTATACAGAAAACCGTCACCTTTTACAAGCATTTTCACTGAATCACCATTAATTTCTATGTCAAAACTTTCAATCGTTCTCACAGAATTCCTTATTCCATCATAATTTGAACAGAATCCGGCAAAATCATGAGTACCAACAAATTTTTGTGCTGCATATCTTACAAGTTCTGCATTAAATTGTCTTCGGTAATGATATTCTAAATTGGTAGTAAATGGATTTTTATTTTCGCTGTTATGTATCTTGTAAATATATTCCTTTCCTTTACATGAAAAACGTGCATGAAAATCAAGCGGCACGTCTTCACAAGAAAGAATAACTATATCTTTCGGTAATTCACCATTAACGCCTCTTACAAATCCTCTTGTCGGAATCTGGCTCTCTGTCAGAACAGAGAAACAGAAGTTATTTGCATGAACTCCTGTATCTGTTCTTGAACAGCCGTTAATCGTAACCTTATGATTTAATACTTTTGAAACGTGTTTTTCAACAACTTCCTGAATAGTCAACGCATTCTCCTGACGTTGAAAACCATGATATGCCGTCCCCATGTATGCCATTATAACTTTGAGATTTCTCATTCCTGCTCCGCCGTTTCTTCTGAAACTGATATATTTACCTTTTCTTCTTCATTTGATTTTTCTGCTTCAACCAGACTATCAATTTTCTCCTGATCTTTAGCCGATCTTTCAGCCTGAGCTGTTTTTTCAGCCTTTATTAATTCCATCTTTTTTCTGAACTTTGGCTCAATAAAAAACAAAGCAACCAGTAATGCGATTGAAACAACAGTTATTACTGCACCTTCCATAAAACCTGGAGGAGAATATTTTAATTCAACAGTATGCTCTCCAGCTGAAACAGGCACAGCAACAAATGCATTCTTTATTGATTTTACTTCTGCTTCTTTTCCATCAATATAAGCCTTCCAGCCACCGTCAAATGGAATAGAAGTATAAATAACGCCACTATTTTCAGTAGATATTGTTCCCTTTATATGTGTGTCATCGTATTCAGAAACATTAAGTGCACCTGTTAAAAGTTTCTGATAACCCTTTTCAAATACTTCACTATTTATCTGATAAGCATAAACAGTACCATTTCCACCCTTTTGTTCTTCAACATTAGACTGGAGCGTAATAACATCTCCTGTGTTAAAATCTCCAGCAGCAAAGATTTCAATATATTTTCCAGAATTATGACTGTGTAAAACCTCATCACCAGACTTAATTTTGACATTAGATGATTCTCCAAAATTAAATGTCGCATAAACAGGGCCATCAAACATAACATTATAATTAAACTTCAGATAGCAATCATTAGAACCATCTGTCGGAGCGTTATACTGGTAATTATAATTACCATAACCTGCCTTCATAACGTTAAGCCCCTTATGACCAACATCTTTTATATCAAGCTTCACAAAAACGTCTTCATCAATTCCTGTTACAAGCTTGAAAAGTTCATTTTGATTTTCAAACTGTATGAAGGATTCACCATCATAGTTTAAAACGTCACTTTCACCTGCGAATGCAATTGGAAGGTGATGATTGTTTTGGTATATTGAAACTCCACCTTGCTCTGCAAGAGGTGTTAAATATGTCAGGTCACCCGAATAGCTGTCATTAGCAATTAAATATTTAAGGTTTAAAAACATATTTAATACTGCTGTATTCTGATTGTAATAATATCTGTTTCCACCTGATGATGCCTGTATACCCAAGCTGTGCATCATGTTTGTTACATTTACATTGGCAGTTGATGAGAATTGTGAAATACCATTATAACCATAAAGTGCAGGATCGTTTATTGTATAATTTGAAGTTGTTTCAATTCTGTAAAAATCTTTGTCATTTGATTCCACAGTATCAATCAATGCTTCAATTGACTTTTCATTTCTTGGATAAATGCTATAGCCAGTTGTGGTTACAGTTTTGACACCAAGGTTTGCATTCATTGCCATTTCAACTATGCATACAACAAAAACCACAAAGTTAAGGGCCTTTTCATTTATAAGCTTTCTCTCATAAATAAACATTGCTACTATAAATACAAAGCAAACCACCATACTTGAAATAAGTGCTTTTTCTGTCTGGTCACGGTAAGAAACAAGTGCAATTACAAAGGTCATCGCAGACAATGCTATAATATCAAAGATATTTCTTTCTTCTTTCATCACTGTGAACGCTCTGTAACCCGCTGCGAGCAGTATAAATGATAGTAAGAATGAGAAACGGTATGGGAGCATATTTGTAAAGTGAAAACCGTGCCACATATAGTTCAGCACGTTCATATTACAGCTCACAATTATAAATGCAAGATAGATTACTGTTATAATCTTTTCTCTGATTTTGATTTTTCTAGAGCGTATAAACGCACCCAGTAAAATAATTGCAAACATTCCACAATAGAAGTTTGGCAAGCCTTCCTTAGCAGTTGGTTCGTGGAAGCCTATTACTGACGAAATCATTTTCAGCCATGTTTCATAATAAGTTATATTTTCTGGGAACTGATTGTTTACACTATTTGTAAGCTGCAATCCGAGATACGCTGGAATTAACACTACTGCTCCAAGCCCTAATCCAAGTGCTGTTGCACCAGCTATCTGTCCTAAACGTTTAAGTGCATTCTTAAAACCGCTCCACTCTGATATTACAAGTGCGGCAAAAACCATAACTGTAAAAATACAAGTGAAAAGTCCGATATAAAAGCTTGAAATAAGTGAGAGTGCTAAAGTAATTGCATATAGCTTGAATCTACCTTCTCTGTAAAGCTTTACTGTACCCAAAACAACAAGTGGGAGCAATGCAACAGTGTCAATCCAGATGATGTTCCAGTAATAACCCATAATGTAATTACAAAGTGCAAAGCAAAGTCCAAAGCCTACTATCGAAAAATCATTTTTATTAAACGTATGCTTTAAAAATATTGCAAAGAAAAGTCCCGCACAACCGATTTTAAGTGTTAAAATCAAGGTAAGTGCATCTCTTGAATATTCTAATGGGAAGAATACTGAAAGCAGATTTAACGGGCTTCCTGCATAATAGGATAAGAGCGAAATAAAGTTCGTTCCCATTCCTGTTTCCCATGAATAAAGCATTGAGGATAATCCCTGAAGCTTTTCTTGTTCAACTCTGAAAAATGGGTAATACTGATGCCACAAGTCAGTTACCAGAATTTGCTTGTCGCCAAAAGGGTGAACCTCATTTTGTGCAAAAAACACCCACATAATCACAAAAGGCAATAAAAACGCAAGGAACAGAAATAATCTGGTTTCGCCCATTTTATTATATAAAAGAAAATTCTTTTTTAATGCTTTCCCAGATTTAGTATTAATTTTCGGACTTTTTTTATTTGCCGTCTTTCTTTTATTCATTTTTTTCATTCACTTCCTAATCAATAATATTTATATATATAACTGCCAAAAGAAAAAATACTGAAATAGCAAATGCCAAATAATCAGCAACACTGCTTTTAAGCTGTCGCATTCTTGTTCTGCCCTCTCCGCCGTTATAACAGCGACATTCCATAGCAGTTGCAAGTTCACCAGCACGTCTTACAGAAGAAACAAAAAGTGGAATTATTATCGGAACAACTGCTTTGACCTTATCCATCAGCTTTCCGTTTTCCATATCCGCTCCCCTAGCCTTCTGAGCCGACATGATTTTGTCGGTTTCTTCAATAAGAGTTGGTATAAATCGAAGTGCAATCGTCATCATCATTGCAAGCTCGCTGACTGGCAATTTAAAACGTTTAAGTGGATTTAACAAACGCTCTATTGCATCTGTCAACGCAACCGGTGAGGTTGTATATGTCAGAAGCGAAGTTCCTGCAATAAGTAAAATTATACGGATAACCATAAATATCGAGGTTTTGACTCCAACGTCTGTAATTTCTATAAACCCCAGTTCGACGATTGAAATTCCATCTGTAATCATAAAAAGATTAAGTACCATTGTAAAGAGCAAAACTGGTAATATCGGCTTTAAGCTACGGGCAATAAGCTTAATCGGAATTGATGAGCATAAAAATGCCATTAATGCAAAAACTGTACCAACTTCAATGCTTATCGTGTTTGTACCAATAAAAAGCAACATGATGAAAACAGCAGTTATTATTAGTTTAAAGCGTGCATCAAGCCTGTGTACAACACTGTTTCCGGGAAAATATTGCCCTAATGTAATATCTCTCAGCATCAGATTTTCCCTCCACTTTTCAAATATTCAAGTATTTTTTCTTTTGCATACTTCACAGTATACACATCGTTTTCAATATCTATCCCTTTTTCTCTGAGCAGATTAAAAATCCTTGTAATCTGTGGAACAGTCAGTCCGATTTTTTCAATTTCGGCTGACCTTTTAAATACTTCAGCAGTTTTTTCGTAACAGAAAACTTCCGCCTTATTCATAACCAGAATTTTCGAAGCATAGCGTGCGACATCTTCCATACTATGAGAAACGAGCAAAACTGTACAACCCATATTTTTATGATAGTCCTTAATCTGATTCAGGATTAATTCACGCCCCATAGGGTCAAGACCAGCTGTCGGTTCATCAAGTATAAGAACCTCTGGTTCCATTGCCATAACACCAGCAATCGCAACACGTCTTTTTTCACCGCCCGAAAGCTCGAATGGTGACTTTTTCAAAAGTTCTTCAGGAATTCCGAGTGCCGCAGCAGTTCTTTTGATACGTCTGTCGATTTCCTCTTGACTAAGCCCCATATTTTTAGGGCCGTAAGCGATGTCTTTATAAACAGATTCTTCAAAAAGCTGGTATTCAGGATATTGAAAAACCAGACCAACACGAAATCTTATCTGACGTATTTTAGACTTGTCCGCCCATATATCCTGTCCATCAAAATATATTTTCCCCAAGGACGGCTTTAAAAGTCCGTTAAAATGTTGAATAAGCGTAGATTTTCCTGAACCAGTGTGTCCGATAATCCCAACAAATTCTCCCTTTTCAATATCAATATTCAAATTATTAACCGCTCTTTTTTCAAACGGTGTACCCTCGCTGTAAATGTAGCTCAGATTCTCTGTTTTTAATATTGTCAAATTTAAAACCTCTCATATAACTGACACGGCAAAGTTTATTATCCCCGCAGAATGGCGAAGTTTACTATCCCCGCCGAATGGCAAAGTTTACTATCCCCGCCGAACGGCAAAGTTTACTATCCCCGCCGAACGGCGAAATAGTTTAGGTCAACCCTTTTTAAAGGGTTGTGGTTTCCAAAGGCAAAGCCTTGGTCGCTCCGCAGAGCGAAAGCTTACAGCCGTAGGGCGCATTTTTTCTAGTGAATTGTCGCCATAGCGACAAGAGGTATCTTTTTTGCAAGTGAAAAAAGATACCTAAGTATGCCTACGTCGAGTTCTACCAATTTTTCAAAATGCCCGACAGGGACAATTT
>JAVBRC010000128.1:0-34116 GCA_031548405.1 Oscillospiraceae bacterium
CAACACCGCACAAAGCCCGCCTGACGGCTTTGCACATATCAGGCTCGCAGATTTTCCGTAATCTTGCACAAAAACTCCTTGACATACGCCAGTATGCCTTCGGATTTTTTTATACAATCTAACGAAAAATCTGACGTCGCAATATATGCACAATTTTTGTGCGGTATTGCCTAAAATTAACGGGAACATTTTAATCAGTGGTTCCTAAGTAAAAGGGGAGGGGCTTTCGGAAAATGGATGATATAATGGGAAAAATTCAGGAGGTTCTTGCTGACGAGGAGAGTATGAAACAGTTAAGCGAGCTCGCCTCGTCGCTTTTCCCCTCAAATGAAAATGGGAATAATCAGTCAGGCAGTCAGGAGCAGGAAAAAAGCTTCGATATGGCTGGAAACGATACTGAAAATTCAGATGGTGGGTTTGATTTTGACTTGAGTAAAATTCTGATGATAGGTCAGGTTATGGGCTCGGTATCAAATGACAAAAACGCAGAGCTGTTGTTAGCTCTGCGTCCACTGCTGAAAGAGGAAAAGCGTGGGAAGGTTGATAAGGCGGTTAAAATGCTAAAGCTTTTTGCTGTCTGGACAGTTTTAAAGGATAGCGGAATGTTGAGTGATTTAATATAGGGAAAAGTTTTCAACATACATAATACACATTGTTTAAAGATTGCGTATAATTTCTGTCTGATATCGAATAAACAAAAAGGAGTGAATATGACTTGGATTATAACAACCGTGAAATGAGTTCGATGCGTCAGGACGCATTGCGGAGAACTCGTGAAATGCATAGACAAAACAACGATCCAAACAATTATCCAAATAACTATCAAAATAACTATCAAAGCAATGTACAAGCACAGCCAAATCAACATTTCCAAAGTTCACCACCGCCACAAAATCATTATGAAACAATAAAGGAGCAGGAAGTTCCGTTGTTTGATGAAACAAGTCATATTAACAATACATCTGAGAAGCAAGAGAATGATTCCTCAGGTAAATCTTCAGCCAAGCAATCAGGTACGAGTAAGAAGGAAAGCAAGGAAAATAAGGGGATTGCCTCATTGCTTTCCGGTATTTTTCCGGATGGAAAGCTTGACAATGACAAGATTATAATAATTGCTTTAATTGTACTTCTTGCGAAGGAGGGGGCAGATTTAAAGCTTTTATTAGCGTTGGGGTACATTTTGATATGATGAGGTAAATGCATAGTTTAAGGCAAGATTGCCAAAAATCAAGGAGAAGATTATGAACGATATGACTTTTAAAATTATATGGATTGTTGCGGGGATAATAATGCTTATATACTATGCAAAGAGAAAGCGGACTATACGGTCGGCATTTTCGGGAATGTTAAGTGGGTGTATAGTATTGCTTTTACTTCATTACTATGGGGGCAGGCTTGGATTTGCTCCGCCGATAAATCTTTTTAATACAGGGGTATCGCTTATTTTCGGAGTTCCGGGGGTTGTTATGATCATGGTGGCCAATATTTTGATGTAGGTATGTGACGAGGGTTAATTAACTAACCGACACGATAGCGAAGATAGTTTAGATCAACCCTTTTTAAAGGGACAACGTGACGTTGCATCCAATCGCCGTTCGGCGGGGAGAGTTAACTCGTGGCACGCAAATTCTAGTAAAACTAACCACGTATATTTTGCGATAGAAAAAAGAAAGAACGGAGAACTCGTTAAGGGTTTGAGGGTTAGTTGAGTTGATAGATTTAGTTATTGCTCCGCCAACTAAACATTGCCGTCAATATTTGTCAATGTTTAATTGGTGGAGCAATATTCTGAAGTTTTCGGAACGTCGAGGACGCCGTTCCCTACTGAATTAAAACGAACTTTAATACTAATCCAAAAAAGTCCATTAAGCTAGTATATTAAAAGCTTAATGGACTTTTGGATTTGATTAAAGTTATTTTGTGAGTTATACTGTTACGTTACTATGCCTGTTCGCTATAATTTCCTAAGAATTTAAATTCACAAAGTTCATCAGCTAATTCTATAAGAAGTGATTTGACATTAGGATCATTCACATTTCCAGCAAAATCAAGGAAAAATCTTACATCAAAGCTACCGTCAGCGATAGGTCTGCTTTCTATTTTTTCAAGATCCATATTGTTTACGAAAAATTTAGTCAGCAAGCGGTAAAGACTTCCCTTAGTATTTGGGAGTTCGAGAGTAACAGCAACTGTCCTAGCATCATTAGATAAGCAGAATTTTTTTGTGATGCATATAAAACGAGTGAAATTGGGAATTACATTTGAAATGTTTTTCTTGAGTATTTTAAGTCCGTAATGTTCTGCACAGTTTTCAGAGCATATTGCAGCACATGGTTTTTCACATTCACTAACATATTTTGCAGCTGTTGCAGTATTTTTCGATTCAACAGGTTCAAAATCAGATGCACTCAAATAAGACGAGCACTGCTTGAGTGCTTGTGGATGGGAATAGACTTTTTTAATGTCTTCTAAGGTAGTACCTTCCTTGACAGCAAGGCAGTTTGTGATTTCAATCTTAACTGTTCTTGCAATGAAAACATTATGTTCTCTTATAAGATCGTAATTTTGAGTAACCGAGCCAGCAGTAGAATTATGTATTGGAATTATACCAAATTCAATTTCACCGTTTTCTACTGCACTGAAAACATCTTCAAATTCATTATAAAAATTTATCTCATTATTTTTAAAAAGCTTTCGTGCAGCAGTTTCGGAGTTTGAACCTTCTGTGCCCTGACAACCGATTTTGCCACCACAATTTAAATCAAGTGAAGTGGGTTCAATAAAGCTGCTGTTTTTCAGAAGTTCACGTTGTTGAAGGCACTTGCTTATATCCATAATATCGGTAAAAAGTGCAGTAGTTGCACTTTCAAGTCCCTCAGGACTTTCCGAACTAACTTTTTTTATAATTTCCTTTTCACGCTCCGATTGAAAAATCTGCATATTATTTTCTTTTTTATACACAGCAACATTACGGCATAATTCCATTCTTTTTTCAAAGGCGCTAAGAATTTGTTTATCCAGATTATCTATTTCAGTTCTTAATACATTTAAGTCCATTTTAAATTCCTTTCAATAATTCGTTACTAAATAATATTATACAATTTTTTTTATAAAAAATCAAGATGTCATAAAAAGTTATTGTTTTCATTATAATTAAGAAAACAGTGCATAATCTTTTGCAGTATTATTTCAACATCCCCACTCAATCTTTGCTGGATTCGGTTCATTTTCAACTGCCACCTCTGAAAGCGATTTCAGCATCCTTTCGCATACTTCTGCGGCAGCTTCATCATAAACTTCATCAGTCTGCTCCAGCCCCAAACGGTCGTATGCGACTGCGGCAGAACCGTAAAAAGCCAATGCTAAAGAGTTGGTTGAAGTATGAATTGTCGCAGCAGACTGTCCGATTGCTCTTGCAGCAGCCTGTGCAGCCGGAGTATCGGAAAGTTCACGAGAGAGTTTTTGCACAGCTGAAATAAATGACTTAGCTTCGGCAAGCTTCATATCACCTTGCAAATATAGCATGGCACTGTTTAACGCATCAAAGCAGCGATTATCATCAGGATAAGACTTTTGAAAAATCGGAAGTATTTCTTCTTTTGCATAGTTAACGCACCATTTAGCGATTGTGGTTTTACTTTGAGTTTCGATAAGTCGCATCAAGGCGATGATGTAAGGTGAGTCGGCTTTTCCGAGCATTTTTCTAAGTTTTGGCATATAAAATTCTCCTTTTTGATGATGATTAATGGCGGTAACAGTTAACTAACCGCACGCATAGCGAAGCGACATTAAAAGTTTACTCAATTTTTTCAAAAATTGCGGTTTCCAAAGGCAGAGCCTTGGTCGCTCGTCGCAACGAGCGAAACTCTTTATCGTTCAAGAGCATTTTTTCTTTGGTTCTTTTCTTTTTTGCGATAGAAAAAAGAAAGAACTAGAACCCGTGTAGTAAATGAAGGTTAGTTGAGTTGCTAGGGTTAATTATTCCAAGCATTACTTCAAAACAACAAAAGTCCATTAAGCTTATTATTTGCAAACTTAATGGACTTTGGTTTTATTTTAGGTTATCTGGTTTGTTGTTCTGACGTTTCAAAACTTCCCCACTATCGTGCGTTTTGAAAGGCTGGTAGAACTCGACGTCTGTTACTTAGGATTCTTTTTTCACTTGCAAAAAAGAATCCTCTTTTTGCGTTCTCAAAAATTCAACAGAAAAAATGCGCCCTACGGCTGTAAGCTTTCGCTCTGCGGAGCGACCAAGGCTCTGCCTTTGGAAACCGCAATTTTTGAAAAAATTGAGTAAACTTTTGATGTCGCTTCGCTATGCGTGCCACATAGTTAACTATCCACGCCGAACGGAAACGTGCCATTGCCTTATGGCAACAGTCTGTTTATATCTCTTGGGAACATACTACAAGTTCTGATGTTCTGTGCACCGATAATCTTCATTACAAGTCTTTCAAGACCAATTCCAAGACCGCCGTGTGGAGGTAAACCATACTTATGAGCCTCAAGATAGTACTTGAATTCTTCTGGATCAAGTCCCTGTGCCTTCATCTTAGCAACCTGTTCATCATAATCATGAATACGCTGTCCGCCACTTGTAATTTCAAGTCCTCTGAAAAGAAGGTCGAACTTGTTAGCAAGACGTGGATCTTCCTTTGAATCCATAGCATAGAACGGTGGCTTTGATGATGGGAAATGTGTTACGAAAATGAAATCGCAACCAAATGTTTCCTTTGCATACTCGCAAAGTGCAACCTCATCCTCTGGCTCAAGATCAAGCTTGTTCTTAGAGCCCTTATTGCCAAGAATTTCCTTAGCTTCAAGAAGTGTAACACATGGAATTTCATTTATTACTGGAATATCAGCTTCAAGAATTTCAATTTCCTGAGCATAATTTTCTCTGAGATGATCCATTACATACTTTAACATCGCTGTTTCCATTGCCATTACGTCATACATACTGTCAATGTATCCCATTTCAAAGTCAAGACCAATATATTCATTGATATGTCTTGAAGTTGCGTGCTTTTCTGCACGGTAAACTGAACCAACCTCAAATACTCTGTCAAAGAATGCAACAGCAGTCTGCTTGTAGAACTGTGGTGACTGGTTCAGGAACGCTGGCTTGTCAAAATATTCAAGATGGAATATGTTTGAGCCACCCTCTGCGCCCTGTGCTACAATCTTTGGTGTGTGAATTTCAGTGAAGTTTTCCTTTAACATGAACTCTCTGAAACCATTGCATACACCCTCCTGAAGCTTGAATATCGCACGCTCATAAGAGTTTCTAAGTGCAACAGAACGGTTATTCAGGTTGATGTCAAGTGTACAGCCAAGACGCTTATTAGGAACGTGAAGTGGGTATTCCTCAGCAGGAGTTGAAATCAAGCTGATGTTTTTCAAAATAATTTCAATTCCGTTATATCCCTTTTCGTTTTCAGTTACAACACCTGTAACATTCACGAAAAATCCTTCCTTGATACCGTCAATGCTGTCCTTACAATTTTCTGGAGAATAGATTGTCTGAAGTACATATCTTCCAGTTCTGACAACGATAAATGAGAATTCACTCATATTTCTAATTTTATGAACACAGCAATCGAAAGTTATTTCCTTGCCGATATTATCAAGTGCATCAGAAATATTAAATTCCTTTTTAAGCTTATCAGCACTAATCTGCATAATATTGTTTGTAGCTGATGGCTTATATGAATCAGCATTTTCATACGCTGTCATGTTAAGCTTTACGTCCTCAGTTTTATCTTCTGAAACGTTTTCAGCCTTATTTTCAGTAGCCCCACTAGCAAGTGACGCAAGTGTTTTTTCAAGCTCTTCCTTGATAACCTTAGTAGTACAAGCACCCTTTAGCTGCTTTGAACACTGTCCCATAAGGAAGCCGAAAACCTTAGTTTCGCCGTTCTTATACTGCTCAACAGCCTGACTGTTATTACCAAGAATTTCATTGATAACTTCAGCAACCCTTGCCATATCATTGACAATAAGCATACCTTTTTCCTTCGCAATATCTTCAGGTGATTTTCCAGAAGAAATCATTTCACGAAGGATTGTTTTAGCATCACTCTTTGAAACCTTGTCAGTATCTGACATTTCAATAAGCTTTGCAAAAGCATCAGCTGTAAACGGCAGATTTTCCATTGTAACCTCGCCAAGATTTACACGGCGAAGAAGTTCAACTATAACAAAGTTTGCAACACTCTTAGGGTTGTTATATGACTTTAAAGTATCGTCAAAGAAGTCAGAAACTGTTTTCTGATTTACAAGAATTTTAGCGTCAACCTCTGACAGCTTGTATTCTTCAGTATATCTTGCAAGACGTTTATGTGGCATTTCAGGAAGTAGTGCCTTAATATCGTCAAGCATTTCATCTGTGAAATTAACCTGTAGAATATCAGGCTCTGGGAAGTAACGATAATCGTGAGCATCTTCCTTACTTCTCATAGAAGTTGTTTCGCCTCTGTTATCGTTATAACGTCTTGTTTCCTGAATAACTCTGCCGCCCATGTCAAGAAGTCTTGACTGACGCTTTATTTCAAATTCAATCGCACGTCCGATTGATTTAAGTGAGTTTAAGTTTTTACACTCTGTTCTTGTACCAAACTCCTTATCCTCAGGCTTCATAATTGAAACGTTTACATCACATCTCAATGAACCCTGTTCCATCTTACAGTCACAAACACCAGCATACTGTAAAAGCAAGCTAACCTTTTCAAAGAAAGCCTTTGCTTCTTCTGCTGAAGAAATGTCTGGTTCTGTAACGATTTCGATAAGTGGTACACCACAACGGTTATAGTCAGCAAGTGAAACTGCATTAAAATCATCATGAACAAGCTTTCCGGCATCTTCTTCAAGATGAATACGATTTACTCTGATATTTTTAGTCTTTCCGTTAACCTCAATAGGAACAATACCATTAATACACAACGGTCTTTCAAGCTGTGAAATCTGGTAAGCCTTAGGAAGGTCAGGATAGAAATAGTTTTTTCTGTCAAATACTGAAAACTTGTTGATATCACAGCCCAAAGCAAAACCAGCTTTAACCGCATATTCAACAGCTGTCTGATTGATTACTGGAAGTGTTCCCGGCATACCTGTGCAGACAGGACAGCATCTTGTATTTGAATCACCGCCGAATTCAGCGTTACAGGTACAGAATACCTTTGAGTTGGTCAGAAGTTCCGCATGAATTTCCAGACCAATTACAGGAATATATGATGACATAATTTTTTTCTCCTCCAATCAGACAAGCACTGGTGCAATATAATCGAATGTCTGCTCAAAAGCATCAGCCGCACCGATTATTGCTGCTTCGTCAAATTTCTTTCCGATTACGGACATACCAATCGGCATTCCGTTTTTGTTATATCCGCAAGTTGTTGAAATTCCTGGTAAGCCTGCGATGTTAGCTGTAACTGTACAGATATCAGCCTTGTACATCTTAACAGGATCGGATATATTTTCATTTGCGTTATAAGCAACTGAAGGAGTTGTAGGAGTCAGAATCATATCACAGCTTTCAAAAATGCTGTCATATTCAGCAGATATTTTTTGTCTTAGAGCAAGAGCCTTACCGTAGTAAGCATCATAATAACCGCTTGAAAGAGCGTAGTTTCCAAGAAGAATTCTTCTCTTAACTTCACTTCCGAAGCCCTCTGCTCTTGAATTAGAAATAAGGTCACCGAAGTTGTCGTCTTTTTCACTTCTGTGTCCGTACTTAATTCCATCATATCTTGAAAGATTTGAAGCAGCCTCTGCTGAAGAAATTAGATAATAAGCAGGAACAGCGTATTTAAGGCTTGGCATACTGCAATCAACAAGTTCAGCACCCATTTCCTGATATTTTTTAGCAGCAAGCATAACAGCTTCCGCAACTTCGCTGTCGATACCCTCGCCGTAAAATTCCTTAGGAATAGCAATTTTAATACCCTTCATGCTTTTTCCGATTGAACTTGTATAATCCATAGTAGGATTTTTAGAAACAGTACCATCATGTGGGTCATAACCAGCAATTGCATTTAGAATAATACCGCAGTCATGAGCGTCCTTAGCGACTGGACCAATCTGGTCAAGAGATGACGCAAAAGCAACCAAGCCATAACGTGAAACTCTGCCGTAAGTAGGTTTCAGACCAGTTACACCGCAAAAAGCAGCTGGCTGTCTGATTGAACCGCCAGTATCCGAGCCAAGAGCCGCAGCACAAAGTGAAGCAGAAACACTTGATGCAGAACCGCCTGATGAGCCACCAGGTACGCAGTTTGTATCGTAAGGGTTTTTAGTTTTAGCGAAAGCAGAAGTCTGAGTTGAACCGCCCATTGCGAACTCGTCCATACTCAACTTTCCGAGCATAACGATACCCTTATCGTTAAGCTTTTCCATAACTGTTGCGTTATAAGGAGGAATAAAATTCTCAAGCATTTTTGATGCACAGGTTGTCTTTACGCCATCTGTACAAATGTTGTCCTTGATAGCGAGTGGAATTCCGCAAAGATCGGAAGCGTTTCCGCTGTCGATACATTTCTGTGCATTTTCAGCATCGCTCAAAGCCTTTTCCTTAGTAACAGTGATATAGCTTTCTAGTTTGCCGTCATATTTTTCAATTCTATCGATATAAGACTGAGTAAGTTCAGCAGCAGAAATATCCTTGCTGTCCAAAAGCTTTCTCATATCTCTAATTTTAAGCTTTGTAATATCCATTTCTAACCTCTGATTTCAATTATTCAACAACCTTCGGAACAACGAAGCAGTTTTCACTGTTTACAGCGTTCTGAAGAATCTTTTCTGTCGGCATACTTGATGCTGAGATATCCTCACGCAAGTCGTTCAGATATACATTTTTATTATCAGCCAAAGCATCATACTTAACATCTATTTCCTTAATTGTATCCATAATTTCGATAATACTTGTCATTTCTTCAGCGGCTTTTTTCAGCTCGTCATCTGAAAAGGACAGTTTTCCGAGTTTGGAGAGATGTGCAACCATTTCTAAATCCATAACGGTTCCCCTTTTCTGTTAAAATAAACTTATATTTAATTATACAATATTTTGAAAGTTAATGCAAGTTATTTTCCAGTAATAATTTTTTATTTACTAAAGCAGCGTGACGTTGCATCCAATCGCCGTTCGGCGGGGAGAAGTTAACTCGTGGCACGCAAAGCGAAGCGAAAATAGTTTAGGTCAACCCTTTTTAAAGGGTTGCGGTTTCCAAAGGCAGAGCCTTGGTCGCTCCGCAGAGCGAACGCCCGGAGGGAACGGCGGCCTCGACGTTCCGCAAATCCCCGTAAACCTAACCCCGCCGAACGGCGAAACCGTTTAGGTCAACCCTTTTTAAAGGGTTGACCTAAACTACGCACCGTTCGGCGGGGTTAGTAAACTTCGTCTGCCACTATAACAACTCTTCCAGCTGCTTCCTGATCTGTGCATTTCTTTTATCATAATCAATATTCATAGGCTTGATCTTTCCATTTGCATAATCGTACATACCCTGCAAGATACCCTCAGTACTGTCCTCAACAAGATATCCGTTATACTCCTTTAAGAAATTACTAGGCCCGTGAATTTCCGTTGAAAATACTGGAACACCAAGCGAGTCTGCTTCCAGCATAACAAGACCTAGGGCTTCATAAAATGATGATAAAATAAAAAGATCACATTTTTTCATGATAGGCATTGGATTTTGAACGGACTTTATAATCGCAATGTCCTCCCAACAATCAGTAAGCTTTGCCTTCTGAATTGTCTTTCCATAAAGGTTTCCTGCACCGCCGATTATAATTAGCTTTGAATCAGGATAATTCTTATGGAATGCCTCAAACGCATCGATAAGACGGAAATGTCCCTTTTCAGGTGAAAAACGTCCGATTGTTATAAACTTTATACCCTTTGAATTAAGAATATCATTTATACCATTTGCGTGTGGACAGAACATCTCAGTGTCCTTCTGGAACTCAACAGGCATATCACCCTTCAGAACAACTAAATCATGATTGTGGAAGTTGCTGACAACCTTGATATTTTCCTTTTTACCACTTATCTGATAAGTTGGCTCAACGATATCTTCTGAAACAGCAATAACGTTATCGCAGACATTATATGCCCATCTTAACAGATATTCGTTTTGATTTTTT
Organism: Oscillospiraceae bacterium; assembly: GCA_031548405.1. Lineage (GTDB taxonomy): Bacteria > Bacillota > Clostridia > Oscillospirales > Ruminococcaceae > Porcipelethomonas. The sequence goes on from JAVBRC010000128.1 coordinate 10,144, forward strand.
CTTGTTTCAATCTCCTGAACCATATCACTATGAACAAAAATTGATTTTCTTGCATCAAATTGTGTTAGCATTAGTATTATATTATTCTCATAGCCATTAAAATGAATAACATGGTCAAATTTAATTCCATAAAAATGACGCTTGATTTCTCTTGAATAAAGTTCACTCAAAACCTGTTTATTCTTTTGGGATTCTTTGCCCTTTCTTGCAAATGCATTATAAGCCCTTGCAGTTTTTATATCGAAGAATACTTCACAGCTTATCGGAATAACATCAACATCTTCAGGAATAACCTTAGTTCTTGTTGGATCTGCACGAAGATTTGATTCACGGAATGAAATATAATAATTGTATCTGTTCTTGTCAATGTTATCTAATAAAGAAAGCAATGAAGTTGTAATACCGTTTTTATCCATATTACCCGCATAAATCAAAACGTTTTTCTTACCGTTTGGCTTTAACTTTTCCTCATTAGTCACTTTTTTATCAAGAAAAACTCGCTGACAAATTTTCTTTGCAGCGTCAGGATTATCATATGTGCAGTACGTTTTTCTGAAGTCTGTATCATCATAATCCTTAGGTGTGTTAATTGCATCAATAAGGCTGTCAATAGTATCAGCCTGTGGGAATGGGAATGTATCAAGGGATACATAAACGCCCCTGTCACGGAAATACTCTTCCTTGTCATAAGTGTAAAGAACAATTCTTCTTCCCGAGTTTGCGAAGTCATAAAATACACTTGAATAGTCTGTAACCAGTGTATCAGCCATATTCAGAATTTCATAATATTCATATCCTGATGGGAATGTTTTAATGTGCTTATATTTATCAGCATTCAGCTCAAGTTTCATAAGTGGATGATATTTAACGTATAAAAGCTGATTGTCGTTCAACTTCTCGTCCATCTGCTCAAGGAACTGCTCAGTTTCCAGTATAACACGCTCAGTGTCAAAGCTGTTAACCTTACCTCGCCATGTTGGCATATAAACTATAATATCCTTGTTCTCAACACCAAATTCTTTTCTCAGTTCCTCGCGTCTTTGTGTATTGAAAAATACTGAATTTCTTGGATAACCTTCATTAAGAATGGTTGCCTTTGAAAGGTTTTTCAGCATATAAGCATTAACCATTTTTTCCTTCATGTATTCATTCGGAAATACAAGATAGTCGGCAAAAATAAGGTTTCTCATTACATTACCCATGTTATAAACTTCAGTTTCAACATCACGGCCCATGTTTTTAAGCGGTGTTCCATGCCATGTATTAAGTATAACCTGTCCTTCTTTTTTTATAAATCTTCTCGGAAATGAAGTGTCATTGACAAGATATTTTGCTTTTGAGGCATACTTATAATAGTTTAGTGATTCTGAACGGAGCATTTTAATTTTATTAATGCCATAATGCTTCAACATTTCTTTTACTTCTAGTGCCTTTATAGGATTTGCAGAAACACACAGTTTTAAATGCTTATAATCTGGATTCTCTGAAAGTTCCTTGGCAATTCCTAAAATATTTCCTGCAAGATCATAGCCACTTCTTGATTCAATTAACACAAGGTTGCTATCAAGTTTTGATTTTTGATATTTTCCATAATATAAGCTAAACCAAGTTCTTCTTTTTAGCTTATCTATCATAGCTTTTGCACTTTTTTTCAGCGCCATTTAACATCCTCCGTATTTAAACAGTTGGTCATAATTTTTAGTTGCTTATTTCACTGCTGTCAGTTGTTTACGCTGACTATTTAAGATCATTTTTTATCTGTGTTGTAGATATTTCAGGAGTTCTTGAAAGGTACTCAACCTCGCAGTAATCCTTTAAAAAGTCGAACTTACCAGTCCAGTCATCTCCCATTACAAATGTATCAACCTTAAATTCCTTAACATCTGTAATTTTCTGTTCCCAGTTTTCTTCTGGGATAACGAGGTCAACATATCTTATAGCCTCAAGCAGCTTTTTTCTCTGTTCGTAAGTAAAATAGCATTTTTTCTGCTTTGAATTCCAGTTGAATTCATCAGTTGAAAGTGCAACAATAAGATAATCTCCAAGTGCTTTTGCACGCTGAAGTAAATTAATGTGACCGTAATGAAGTAGATCGTATGTTCCATAGGTTATAATTTTTTTCATTTATAATCTCCGTTTCACCGCTAAAAGCGGACAAAATACTTCCTCAAGAACCGAGGAGTTATGTATTATCATTTACATTTTATCAGATAAAATAACTGTTAAATCTGTATATGCATAATTTTACATTATTCATTTTAGTATAGCTTAAAACGAATGTTTTGTCAAGGAAATTTATGGTAAAAATACATTGGGTGCATAGTTGTGATTTATTGCCAAAATTGTCGTTTGGAGACTTTGTGCGGTGTTGACTTAATCATACGCATAAGCAGGTTTACGTTTCACAATTGATGTTTCAGAGGATTTTTCAGGATTTATTGCTCCACCAATTAAACATTTACAAATATTGACAGCAATGTTTAGTTGGCGGAGCAATACTATTATTTAGAACCTGTCTTCACAAGAAAGTGCACGGATTTTTCAGGCATAATTTCATCGCAGACAAGGCGAAATCCGCAGGAATGCTTGCGCCTTTCAAGGATTTTTAACGAAGTATACGGGGACATTTGCCGAAAAGACGTGTGCTTATGCTTGGGAAGACAGGTTCTTATATATAGAAGATACCGTACAAAGTCTATTCAAGGACTTTGTACGGTATCTTCTTTTTAAATGGCAAGTGGTTACATTATATACCTTCAACCGCAATAACATTCCCACTTAAATCATCATAATATCCGGCATTACCACTCGAAAGCATAGCGTCTTCCGCGTAGTCACCATCAATTAAAAACTCTACAACATTACCAGAGCCTTCACCCCTTGGAACATAACAATGTGTATCATCTGTATGCATATCTGACTTAACATCGGATACAATAGCAGTAAAGCTATATCCACTGTCAAGATAGATAACAAAACGCTCACCGCACCCATTGGTAAAGCCAGTCCCAAGTGCGACACAATAATCGTCACCGATTTTTCTGAAACCCCTGTCATCAGTATACGCCTGTTGCTGCATATCATATTGAACCGATGATGTATCAGTAATACATCTGTAATCCATATACGCCTTAAATGATGAGTCAAACCCTGAATAGAAAACGCTTTCAACCTCTGGAGCGTCTACCATAATCTCTGTTTCTTCGGTTTCCTCAGTTTCTTCTGCTTCCGGTTCATAATATTCTTCGTATTCTTTGGCACTCTGATCCTCTTCGTTTTCCCCAGACGTAACCTCGTCCTCACATTCAGCCTTTGCATAGTTTTCCTCATACGCTTCTCTGATCATTACACTTCTTGTTTCCCTTGTGTAAGCATTCTGAAAGCTGTTTTCTGGTAACTTAGTCAACTGAACATTCCCCAAAACAACTGCTGCGGAAGATAAAACTCCGATTATAAAATTGCACTGAAATAAAATAATATCGCCTCCGTTAAATTTTGTTATGACGTATATGAGCAGTAACATACAAAGCTTGGCTCAAATCTTTATATGTATTGCATATTATTTATTCTATACAAGCTTTTGGAAGAATATTCAAAATCAGCTGATTTTTACAAATAATTATTAAAAATATACAAATTAGATTGACAATGTTTAAAAATAATGGTATAATATCAACATTCTAAATTGAAAGGAAGTTTTAAATATGGCTAACAGAATTGTATTAAACGGAACATCATACCACGGAGCGGGTGCGATTTTAGAAATCGTGAACGAAATCAAAAGCAGGAATTTTAAAAAAGCATTTATTTGTTCTGACGCTCAGCTAATTAAACTGGGTATTTCTAATAAAGTTATAGATATACTCGATAAAAGCAATTTAGACTATTCGATTTTTTCTGAAATCAAACCTAATCCAACAATAAAGAACGTTCAGGATGGTGTTGAGGCATTCAAAAAATCTGGTGCAGATTATATTATTGCAATCGGTGGTGGTTCTGCAATTGATGCAGCAAAGGCTATCGGAATTATTATAGAAAATCCAGGATTTGCAAATGTAGTAAGTCTTGAGGGTGTTGCTCCGACAAAAAAACCTTGTGTACCTATTCTTGCAATTCCTACAACTGCGGGAACAGCTGCGGAAGTTACAATCAACTATGTCATCACTGATGAAAACAAGAACAGAAAAATGGTATGTGTTGATGTCCACGATATTCCAGTTGTTGCATTTGTTGATCCTGATATGATGAGTAGTATGCCACCAGCATTGACTGCTGCGACTGGTATGGACGCACTTACTCATGCTATCGAAGGGTATATAACAAAGGGTGCATGGGCAATGACAGATATGTTCCACCTAAAGGCGATTGAAGTTATTTCTTCATCGTTGAGAAGTGCTGTTAACAATGAACCTGCTGGCTTTGAAGGCATGGCTCTTGGGCAGTATCTTGCAGGAATGGGATTTTCAAATGTCGGTCTTGGAATAGTACATTCAATGGCGCATCCTCTCGGTGCAGTTTATGACACACCGCACGGTATTGCCAACGCTATTATTTTACCTACAGTTATGGAGTACAACGCTGAAGCAACTGGTGAAAAGTACAAGCATATAGCTGCTGCAATGGGCGTTGAGAATACGGAGACAATGACAGTAGAGGAGTATAGAAAAGCTGCTGTTGATGCAGTCAGAAAGCTGTCACAGGACGTTGGCATTCCAACCAACTTGAAGGATATTGTCAAGAAGGAAGATTTAGCGTTCCTTTCTGAATCGGCTTTTTCTGATGCTTGTCGTCCAGGAAATCCTAAGGATACTTCTGCATTTGAAATTCAGAAGCTTTATATGTCGTTGATGTAATGGGTTAGATCGGGTAAAGTAAACCATCCCCGCCGAATGGCGAAGTAGTTTAGGTCAACCCTTTAAAAAGGGTTGACCTAAACTATTTTCGCTTCGCTTTGCGTGCAGTTAGTTACCTTTGCCGTTCGGCGGGATTACCAAACAAAAATAAAGGAGCATTACAACAAATGGACACAGAATACATTTTTTCGATAATCGCAATATTATTTATAATAGCAATTTTTTACATAATCTACATTTCAAAAAAATCAGCCAACAATAAAGCTCTACCATACAGTAAAAAATACCTTCTGACCAAAAACGAATGGAACTTCTACAGGCGTCTGAAACCAGTTGCTGACCGTTTGGGTTACGGAATAATTGCTAAAATAAGGCTTGCAGATCTCGTTGAAGTTGATACTTCAAAAACTAATGAGTTCGGTAAGTTCTTCTCGAAAATCAGTTCAAAACATATTGACTTCGGACTTGTTAACCCTGAAAACATGGAAGTGAAATTCCTGATTGAGCTTGACGATAGCTCTCATGATAAGCCTGACAGAATTGAACGTGATGATTTTGTAAATAAGCTTTGCAGTAAGACTGGATATGTGCTTATAAGAACTTATGGTGATGTTTCAGAGATTGAAAAGATGATTAAAAGATAGTGGCAATGTATCAATTGACATACGGCAGATGTAGTAAACATAAACGGATAAAAAAAGTCTATTAAGCTTGTAAAAAAAAGCTTAATAGACTTTTGGTTTTGTTTAAGGAAATACTAACTAAATATTGTGCATAAGATGCGTTGTTGCCGATAGTCTTAAAAAGTGTCTTTTTGCCCATACTCTAAGAACCTGTCTTCACAAGAAAGTGCACGGATTTTTCGGGCATAATTTCGTCGCAGACAAGGCAAAAATCCGCAGGAATGCTTGCGCCTTTCAAGGATTTTTAACGAAGTATACGGGGAAATTTGCCGAAAAGACGTGTGCTTATGCTTGTGAAGACAGGTTCTAAAACCATCCTTAACGAATGGACAGTTTTACTTTGTGCGTTTCTTATGCTGAATATTATAAGTTATCGCAGACAAAACCTTATTAGGCACAAATCTCGAGCCAAATATACCAAGCTTCATATCTGCTGATGGTATAATAACCGTCTTCCCTGCTAAACACTTATCAATCGCATATTTAGCGGCATACTCGCTAGAAATCGGCTTGACACTAAATCTGACACCAGCTCTGTTATTGAAATTAGTGTTGACAGGGCCAGGACAAAATACACTTATTTTAACGTTGCTTTTACATCGGCGAAGTTCCTCATAAATCGAAAGAGAAAGATTGACAACGTAGTTTTTAGATGCGTAGTATGACGAAAGCAGAGGGCCAGTCATAAATCCAGCACTAGACGCTACGTTTAAAATATGCCCACTATTGCGTCTTTTGAAATCACGCAAAAATAACTTTGTCAAAATATGGACAGCTTTAATATTCACATTAATGAGGTTCAGCTCATCACGCAAATCTGTTTTGTCAAATTCGCCAAAAATACCGTATCCAGCATTGTTGACAAGCAGATTAACGCCTTTTTCTTTACACTGTTTGTAAAGTTCAAAAACTGAATTTTCGTCTGCAAGGTCAAGAGTTATAATTTCTGTGGATGTTTTAAGCTCGTCAGCAAGCTTTTTAAGATTTTTCTCATTTCTCGCAGTTAAAATAAGTTCCCAACCAAGTGATGAGAGATATCTCGCCATGTCACGCCCAATTCCAGAACTGGCACCAGTTATTAATGCTTTCATAATTTAACGTCCTTTCAGTTTAATTTGAAATTGTATTCTATATTATTTTAAAAAATCGCAAGTTTTATCTATGAATACAAGTATTTACTTGTTTACTGATGTTATTATATCACATTTTTGTATGTTTTGGGATAGTTTATTCTGAAAATTTAATGAAATTTAATGTTTTTTTTTGAAAAGGTATGGACTTATAAAAAGTAATATAGTATAATTATATTTAAAAGTCCGAAAATTCAATTTTATTAGGATTTGAAAATTATAACAATTTTACGGAGGTTTAAAAATAATGTTAAAGAAATGGAAAAGAATTATTGTAGCTGTTTTATCATCAGCAATGATTATTACTAGTGCAGGATGTACAGCAGGTAAAGGAACAGCTTATGCATTAACTGTTGATGGTTATAAGGTTAATTCAGGAATTTATATTTATTATTCCTACTCTGCTTTGGCTGAAGCTAAAAACCTTGCTGCAAAGCAAGACGAAAAGCTTGATACAAATGATGAAAAGGCACTAAAGAAGGTTAAGATTGAAGGTAAGGACTTCCTTGACTATGTTAAGGACAAGACAACTGAAAATTGTATTAACCACGTTGCTATTATAAGACACTTTGAAGAGCTTGGACTTGAATTTACTGATGAAGAGCTTGATGAAATTGATGCATACGCAGATTCAAGCTGGGAATCAAGTGAAGATATGTTTACTAGCAATGGTATTGGTAAAGATTCACTAAAGGAAATTGCATCTTCTAGTTATATGAGTGAGGCTATCTTTAATGCTTACTATGGCGAAGACGGTAGCGAAAACGTAACACAGCAGCAGCTTAAAGACTATTATGTTGAAAACAATGCCAGAGTAAGATATATTGATATGGATCTTCATGACTCAGAAGGAAACGAACTTGATGAGGCTGGCAAAAAAGAAATTAAGACTATGGCTGATGATTTTCTTAAAAGAGCAAAGGCTATAGATGATGAACTAGAGATGCTTGCTGAATTTGATAAATTCCAGACAGAATATGATGATTATGTTCTTGCTCAAGCTGGTGAAGAATCAGATACTGAACCAACTACTGAGGCTGAAACTGAAGCGCCAACTGAGGAAGAAACTGAAGCTAATGTTGATGAAGATGCTGATGCTGATACAGATGCTGACGAAGATACTGATAAAGATGAAGATACTGACGAAGACGAAGATGCTGTTACATATACTGACGAAGACGAAGATAGCGAATATGATGCAGCTGTTACAACTGCACCCGAAGATGAAGAAAGTGTTGAAACAACAACAACAGTTTCACCATATGCTAATGAAAACATCATTGCTGTAGTTACAACAACAGAAGGAACTGCTGAAGAGGACGTAACATATTCTCCTTCAAAGCAGGTTTACGACTGGATATTCAACGATGCAAAAATGGGTGTTCCTGAGATTATCGAAGACGATCAGACCATGTATGTAATCGTAAGATATGGCATTGAAGAGCGTATGACTGAAGAAGATCTTTGGACTGAAACTTCTGTTGAAAATGTGAGATACACTATGTTCTCAGATGAGTTGCAGGATATGCTTGATTCATGGGGAAATGAGTATGAGGTTGTTAAGAACGACAGAGCTTATAAGCGTTATGACCCATTCAATGTTACGGCAGAATAATAGCTGATTATAAGGAACTACTGATTTAATTAGTAGTTCCTTAATTTTGTAGTATTCGGCAGGCAAGTAAATTATATCCGCCGAATGGCGCATAGTTTAGGTCAACCCTTTTTAAAGGGGCAACGTGACGTTGCATCCAATCGCCGTTCGGCGGATGAAGTTGACTAACCCCGACGAATGTCGCTTCGCTAATGAGCCAGTTAGTTAACTCGTTGCTAAAACCGCCTCGTCAAGAATACAATCCGCAACCGATTCTTTACTCATAACAGGTAAACTCTTTTCAAAATCCTTTGTTATCAGCGTGATAACATTCGTGTCCGTACCAAACCCAGCACCCTCAGTTTTCAGATTATTCGCAGCTATCATATCACAGCCCTTTTTATCAAGCTTTTTGCGTGAATTTTCAATAAGATTTTCCGTTTCCATTGAAAAACCAACGATGAACTGGCCTTCCTTACGTTCCTTGCAAACCTTTGCCAGAATATCATCGGTACGCTCAAGCTTTATTGCCATGTCTGAGTCGGATTTTTTGATTTTATTTTCAGCCGTTTCAGTCGGACGATAATCAGCAACGGCGGCAGCCATAATAATAATGTCTGAATTTTTTGATTGCTCAGTGGCAGAATCATACATTTCTTTAGCACTGGTAACATCTACAACGTTAACAAACGGTGGTTTTTCAATGCTTGTCTGACCGCTTACAAGCGTCACGTCAGCACCTCTGAGCATCGCTCTGTACGCAATCGCATACCCCATTTTCCCCGTTGAATGATTGGTTATAAACCTTACAGGATCAATCGCCTCACGGGTTGCACCAGCCGTTATAAGAACCTTCTTTCCCGACAAGTCCTTCTCACATGCAATTTCTTTTAAGATGTAAGAAAGCAAAACTTCTTCAGACGGCATTTTTCCTTTCCCACTATCACCGCAAGCAAGCCTTCCGCTATCTGCTGGAATAACTGTCCAGCCATAATGTTCAAGCTTTTTCAGAGTATCCTGAACAATCGGATTTAAGTACATATTAGTATTCATTGCAGGAGAGATTATTTTTGGGCAAGTACACGCAAGAGCAGTAGTTGTAAGCATATCATCTGCCAGACCGTTTGCAAGCTTTGCGATAACATTTGCAGTTGCAGGAGCAATCAGTAAAACGTCGGCTTTCTTCGCAGCTGAAATGTGTTTTACATCAAATTCAAAGCAACGGTCAAAAGTATCTACCATGCACTTACTGTTTGTAAGTGTTTCAAAGGTCAGAGGTGAAATGAACTGACAGGCATTTTCTGTCATCGTCACGTCAGTATTTGCACCAAGCTTTACAAGAGAGCTGCAAAGTCCGGCTATTTTATAAGCGGCAATTCCGCCAGTAATACCTATTAAAACTGATTTTCCTTTAAGCATAAGTTCCTCCTTGTTTTCATAAGTCTGTTGACCTAAACTAATGTCGCTTCGCTAATGTGCCACTTAGTTAACTGTACCATTCTGCGTGGTTAATTAACTGCACTGTTTAAAAATAACATTCATTCCCTTAAAGAGAAGCTGATTATCCAGAATTATTTCATTGTGACACATCGGTATAATCCACTCAGCATTTCCGCCCGTTGCAATTATTTTAGGATTACATCCCATTTCACCTACAAGCTTATCACACAACCCGTCAATACAACAAACAGAACCGTGAATTATACCCATCTCAATAGCGTCGACAGTATTTTTTCCGATAAGCGATTTAGTAGCATTTTCAAGGCTTATCTGCGGAAGCTGTGCAGTGTTTGTTATAAGTGCATCCAGTGCCGTCCTGACACCAGGTAAAATCATACCGCCCATAAATTCTTTTTTTTCATTAACAACCGAAATCGTTGTAGCAGTACCCATATCAATAACTATCAAAGGTGCGCCGTATTGTGAAACTGCTCCGACAACGTCAGCAAGTCGGTCACTTCCGACCTTTTCCGGACTGTCAACTTTAAACGTTATTACCTTTACTGTTTTATCGCTTACAATTAATGGATTTACACCAAATTCTAAAATAATAACATGATTAACATACTCAGTCAAAATCGGAACAACAGAACAAATAACTGCCCCACTGATTTTTTCGGCATGGCAGTTTTTCAACATTTTGGCTGCTGTCTGCTGAAAAATTATTTCGATATCCGAAACATCGGACACAATTTTCTCAGTCATAATAATGCTGTCGTTTTCAATAAGAGCGATTGCGATAGTTGTGTTACCGATATCAACAGCCAGAATCATTTTATTTCACCATGCTTTTCATAGTTGAGAGTTTCAGTGATTCTATTGTCACCATTGATTAATACAACCTTTGGTTGGTGAGTTTCGGCTTCTTTTTCGTCCATTTGTGCATAAGCCATGATTATGACAATATCGCCTGCTGATGCACATCTTGCCGCCGCACCGTTCAGACAAATAACACCAGAACCAGCCTCACCACTTATAGTATAGGTTTCAATACGGCTTCCGTTGTTAACATTGACAACCTGAACCTTTTCATATTCTAAAATTCCAGAAGCCTTTAAAAGACTTGAATCAACAGTTATACTGCCGACGTAATTGAGATTAGCTTCTGTTACCGTTGCACGATGAATTTTACTTTTTAGCATTGTCAGTGTCATTTTTTATTTCCTTTCAAAGATAAAGTTATCAATCAGACGAGTTTTGCCTACATAAACAGCAGCAGCAACAAGGACGTTACCATTTATTTTTTCAATCGGCTGAATGCTGTCAGCATCAACTGCCTTAATGTAATCAATTTTAGCAAGTGGCTCTTTTTCAATTTGCACCTTAATTTCTTCAGTTACTTTTAAAGCATCTGTTTCGCCGTTTTCAATCATCTCCATACCGTTTTTCAGTGACCTTGAAATTACAACAGCTGCCTTTCTTTCCTCAGTATTAAGATAAGTATTTCTTGAACTTTTAGCAAGTCCGTCAGCTTCTCTCACTATAGGACATCCGATAATTTCAATACCGTAGCTTAAATCCCTTACCATACGCTTTATAACAGCAAGCTGTTGAGCGTCCTTTTGCCCGAAGTATGCCTTATCGGGAGTTACAATATTGAAAAGCTTGCTTACAACTGTACAGACACCCTTGAAATGCCCAACACGTTTAACACCACAAAGCTCGTCAGATGGCCCAGTCATATCAACAAAGGTTGAAAAATCCTCTGCATACATTTCAGAATCATCAGGTGCAAAAATCAAGTCTGCACCTGATTCTTCACATTTTTTTGTATCCATTTCAAGATCCCTCGGATATGAAGAAAAGTCCTCATTAGGGCCAAACTGAATTGGATTTACAAAAATACTTACAACCGTTTTATCATTCTCAGTTGAGCGACTAATAAGACTTTGGTGTCCCTCGTGAAGATAACCCATAGTAGGAACAAAGCCGATTTTAAGCCCCTGACTTTTCCATTCTGATACAATTTTTCTGACTTCACTTATTGTTTTGACAATCTTCATTTTGTTCACATTCCCTTTCAAGCTGATTAAAATCTACGTCCTCGTTCATCTTAAAACAGTGTTCGCTCGCTGGAAAGCTTTCGTTTTTAACTTCGTCAATATATGATTTAAAGGCTGTTTTCATATCTTCGCCAATATTTCCAAATCTCTTAGCAAATTTAGGTGTAAAATCAGCATACATTCCGAGCATATCCTGATACACAAGAACCTGTCCATCGCATTCTTTTCCAGCACCAATTCCAATCGTAGGAATTTGCAAAATACCTGTAATATATTCAGCAAGGGATTCTGGAATACATTCCATTACAACAGCAATAGCACCAGCTTTTTCAACTGCCCTTGCATCTGCAATAATTTTTTTAGCTGTTTCAGTATTTTTTCCCTGAACGGTAAAACCACCGAACATATTAACAGACTGCGGAGTCATACCGATATGAGCGACAACAGGTATAGACGCTTCTGTAATAGCCTTTATATGTGGAGCGAATTCCTTCCCGCCCTCAAGCTTAACAGCGTTTGCACGGCCTTCCTTCATAAGTCTGCCAGCGTTCATAACCGCATCATAAACGCTTGTCTGGTACGACATAAATGGCAGATCCGAAACAACCATTGCGTTTTTAACACCTCTGCTTACTGCGGCGGTATGGTGAATCATATCATCCATAGTAACGGAGAGTGTATCCTCATAGCCGAGCATAACCATGCCGAGGGAATCTCCGACAAGAATCATTTCCGTACCGACTTCATCCAGGAGTTTTGCAGTAGAATAGTCATAGGCAGTCAACATAGTGATGCGGTCGTGAGCCGACTTTTGCTTCATAATTGTTGCAACCGTATTTTTCATAGGCTTCCTCCAAATAAGTTATTTGTCTTATTACGATGTACGCCAAAAGTTGGTCGTACTCGTTTTTAGAATATACAATTTATATTATACCACTTTTTTGTTTGAAATACAAGAAAAACAGAATTTTGAAAGTTGACTAACCGCATGCAAAGCGAAGCGAAGATAGTTTAGGTCAACCCTTTTTAAAGGGTTGCGGTTTCCAAAGGCAGAGCCTTGGTCGCTCCGCAGAGCGAAAGCAGCGTGACGCTGCACCCATTCGACATTCGTCGGGGTTAATTTTAGGGACGCGCAAGAGCCTTTTCTTTGGTTCTTTCTATTGCGGCGTGTGAAAAAAGAAAGAACTAGAACTCGTGGAGAGTTTGAGGGTTAGTTGAGTTGCTGGAAATAATTTTTCCAATATTCCGAGAATTACTTTATAAACAAAAAAGTCCATTAAGCTTTTTATCTTCAAGCTTAATGGACTTGATTTTGTTTTAGGTTATTTGGTTTGTTGTTCTGACGTTTCAAAATTGTCCCTGTCGGGCATTTTGAAAAATTGGTAGAACTCGACGTAAATCCTAAAACTAAGCCCGCCGAACGGCGATTGGGTGCAGCGTCACGCTGCTTTTTCACTTGCAAAAAAGATACCTCTTGTCGCTATGGCGACAATTCACTAGAAAAAAAAATGCGCCCTACGGCTGGAAGCTTTCGCTCTGCGGAGCGACCAAGGCTCTGCCTTTGGATACCGCAACCCTTTAAAAAGGGTTGACCTAAACTATGCGACGTTCGTCGGGGATAGTCAACTCTCCCCGCCGAACGGCGAATGGATGCAACGTCACGTTGCCCCTTTAAAAAGGGTTGACCTAAACTATTTTCGCTTCGCTATGCGTGCGGTTAGTTAAATGTCTCCATCTTTATGCGGTATTGCATTGAAATTCATTAACTCCTCATACGAATCATACTCATCTTCGTTCAACACAGCCGATGGAATTAACCCCGTACACTCATTTGAACTCCCAGCTTCATTAAACATAATATCATCAAAAGTGTCATCTACAGGTCGCTTTTTATTTCTCTCATTAACTTTGAAATTCCACCTTAAAATAAATTTAAGGAAATACCATAAAAGTAATGCCTTAAAGATATTTTGAGAAAAAATAAAAAGGATATTCATTAATGTGGATATTATTTTTTGCTCAATATTGTGTAGAAAAAATCAAAAATAATTGTAACTGTGAAAAGTGTACCCATAAAATAAATCGTAACCGCTGGTGCGTTATTATAAATTCTTCTTACAAGCGGATAAACAAGCTTTATTAGTATTACACTTAAAACACCAAAAATTAAAGTACTGTATAACGAAATGCGTCCCTGAAAATTGAAATCCCAAGACGAATAACTCCAGAGCTTTTCGTGAATAGTCCATTCGATTATGTATGAACTTATAAATTCGAGAGCAGTAGTAATCACCATTCCGCCGAAAAATACTGTCAGCCAGCCGTTGTGCTTTTTGAAAAGTGGTAGCATGAGAAATGCGAAAACACCGTAAATTGGTAAAACTGGAATGTGAAGAAACCCTCTTTCTGCAAAGCGTCCCCATAGATATGAGGTTAGTGCAGTTTCATAAATCCAGCCGCATATTCCACAGAATGTGAATAAAACCACAGCAGCACAGTATTTTTTATAAAGTATTCCAACCTTAGTTTTTATTTCGCTTTTCATTACTTTTTCATAAGACTTTTCAGTCTTTCCATTGCTTCAATTGTGTTTTCTCTGTCGCCGAATGATGTTAGTCTGAACCAGCCAGCACCGTTTTTGCCAAAGCCTTCACCAGGTGTTCCGACAACACAAATATTATTTAAAAGATAGTCGAAAAATTCCCAGCTACCCATATTTTCAGGACACTTCAACCAGATGTACGGTGAATTTACGCCACCAGTATATTTAATGCCAAGCTCGTCCATTGTGCTTGCAATAATCTTAGCATTTTCTTTATAGTAGCTGATATTTTCTTTAATCTGCTTTTGTCCCTCTTCAGAAAATACTGCCGCTGCCGCACACTGAACAGGATATGATACGCCGTTAAACTTTGTTGAAAGTCTTCTGTACCAAAGCTTGTAAAGGTTAGTTCCGTCAAGCTCAAGCTCCTTTGGAATTACTGTATAGCCACATCTTGTACCAGTAAAACCAGCTGTCTTAGAAAGTGAACACATTTCAATTGCACAGGTTCTTGCACCCTCAATTTCCATTATGCTTCTTGGAATATTATCTTCTGTAATGAATGCTTCATACGCTGCATCATAAATAATTAAAGTCTTGTTTTCGTTCGCATAGTCAACCCATGCCTTTAGCTGTTCTCTTGTATAGCAAGCACCAGTTGGATTGTTTGGAGAACAAAGATAAATTATATCGGCATTAACAGTTGGATCAGGTAATGCACAAAAACCGTTTTCCTCTGTTGCATCTGCATAAAGAATTTTTCTTCCAGCCATGATATTTGCATCAACATAAACTGGATAAACAGGATCTGTTACGAGAACAACATTGTCTTCAGAGAAAATATCGCCAAAGTTTCCGGCATCGCTTTTTGCGCCATCGTTTACGAGAATTTCATCTGCACAAACGTCTGCACCAAAGCTTTTGTAATAGCCAGCAATCGCTTCTCTCAAGAATGCGTAACCCTCGTAGTCAGGATATCCCTTAAAGCTTTCCTTTTCACCAAGCTCATCACAACCCTTTTTCATAGCATCAACTACAACTGGTGCAAGCGGAAGGGTAACGTCACCGATACCAAGTCTGATAATTTTTTTATCTGGGTTTGCAGTTACGAACTCGTTTACTCTCTTTGCAATGTCAGCAAAAAGATAGCTAGGAACAAGATTTTCAAAATTCTTATTTACTTTTGTCATTTTATCATAACTCCTTATTTAATGTGGTCTATATTAATTTCACCGTCACAGATTAATGTAGCAGGGCCTTTCATAATAACTGTATCGTCACTGTAATATGTAATTCTAAGGTCGCCGCCTCTAAGGTGAACAGTAACCTCATCGTCATAACGGCAAAAGTCGTTGAGAACAGATGAAACAACCGCCGCACAAGCACCAGTTCCACAAGCAAATGTTTCGCCGCTTCCTCTTTCCCATACTCTCATATTAAGTGTTTTGCTGTCAATAACTTCGATAAATTCAGTATTAATTCTGTCAGGGAAAAGCTTGTGATTTTCAAAGAACGGGCCGATTTTTTCAAGCTCAAGATTTTTAACATCATCAAAATATACAATTGCATGAGGGTTACCCAATGAAACGCAGGTTATGTTATATTCCGTTCCATTAACGTCAACTGGTTGGGAAATAAAGGTTTCAAGATCAGAATTAACAGGGATATCCTTAGGCTTCAGGATTGCCTTGCCCATATTAACCTCAACATTCTCAACCTTTCCGTTTTCAGGGAAAAGTTTAAGATGTTTTATACCAGAATTTGTTTCAAGTGTAATTTCGGTTTTTTCAGTCAGTCCCTTGTCAAAGACGTATTTACCGATACATCGTGATGCATTTCCGCACATCATAGCTTCTGAACCGTCGGCGTTAAAAATTCTCATTTTGAAATCAGCCATATCTGATGGCATGATGAGAACCAAGCCGTCAGAACCGATTCCCTTATGTCTGTCGCTCACATAAATTGAAACATTTTCAGGGTTTTCAATTTTTTCTTCAAAGCAATTGACGTATATGTAGTCGTTTCCAGTGCCGTGCATTTTAGTAAACTTCAATTTTACCACTCCAGTTTATAATTATTTAACCAATAATAGTATATATTATTTTTGAAAAAAAATCAATAATTGTTAGCATATGCTAACAATTATTTGCTGTGTTTCCTTACAATTTGCCGTTTAAACAGTATTATTTTATCCAAACGGCAAATTGACTTAATCAGTGGTTCCTTAACATCACGTTGCCAGATTGCATTACTCCACAATAATTTCTGAAGATGCCTCATTTCTAAGTGCAATCACAGCTCCTCTTATAAAAAAAGCTGTTGGATCACCTGATGGGCTTCTTCTCAAACATCTGACCATCGTCCCCTCAACAAGTCCGATATCCTGAAGTCTGCGACGCATATCGCCCTTAGTATCGAGCCTGATGACTCGTCCCCAACGCCCTTCTTCAAGCCGGTTCATAGTAAAATCTATATTATTCATATGATTAATCTCCGATACAAGATAAGTATAAATGGGTTTAACCCTGTTATTATCGTATGCATCGAATTGATATCATGACACAAAAAATCGGATTGTGTTTTATACAATCCGACAATAAATTTATGTTGCAGAAAAAACTTACTTGCCTCTTCTAGAACCATTCTTTCTTTCAGTACTACGCTTTAATGCGCAGATTTTTTCTTCGCTGTTCTGCTTAAAACGGTTCATCATATCTTCAAAACCAAGTTCAGAAACGGGTGGCTTTTTTTTAGGTTCCCATACATTAGGTCTGCGTTGCGGACGATCAGAACGATCTGGACGATCTGAATTTTCAGGACGTCTGGCTGGACGAGCTTGTGGAGTCATATTTTCGTCTGCCTTTTTTATGGATAGACCAATTTTACCATCGTCATTAATGGATAACACCTTAACTTTAACCTGTTGATTTTCAGTCAGATAATCCTTAACGTCTTTAACGAAAGTGTTGGCAATTTCAGAAATATGTACCATACCAGTTCCAGCACCTTCAATTTCAACAAACGCACCATACTGTGCAAGTCCTTTAACTTTTCCGTCATATATTTTTCCGATTTCAAGCTGCATTCTTATAAAATCCCCCTATGTTTAATATTTAAATTTAATTTCTTGATATATCATAATATCTACGTTCATCAGGGTATGCATAATTCATATTTTCAATTGCAAGCTTTTCCATATAAGCATTCATATCATCATTTTCAAGAATTCTACGAAGCTCTACATTTTCAACTTCAATTTCCTCAGCTTTTTTATTGATTGAATTAAGTTCCTTCTGCATTTCCACATGGTTTGATTTAGTTATAATAACTGACACAAGGCAACCTAAAATTGCTGTTACAGCTATAATTTTAGATATAAAATTGAACCATTTCTTTTTTTTAGGTTTTCCCAGTTTGTTTTTCAATTGATTTCACGTTCTTTCTATTGTTCTTTCTATTGTTCTTTTTATTATACAACAAATTGCACCTTACAATCAAGGGGGTTTTGGTATTTTTTTTTCTTACCGGCATATTTTTGAATCTTTTTACTATAAAGTTCTTGTTTTTTTCATGTAAAAGCACAATTTTCGTATTTATAGGACGTAAAACAATGTATATGCCTTTTTTAAACACGGTTACTATTTTCTTAAATATAGCGACAACTGTATTTCCAACTGTGAAATAATAAATAATAAACCCTAAAAGGTTTCCTGCGCAAAAATAAAATCTGAATTCACTTCTTGCAGCTGTTATTGTAAAGCACATGAGGAATACTGCATAAGAAATGAAAAATAAAATATCTTCTAATGCAACAATAAATTTTCCGTGTGGAAAAATAATTCTGATAGCTCTGAAAATGTCGAAAAATATACCGATTGGAATTCCGAATGCACAGGAGAGAACAAAAAGTTTCAGTTGCTGTGAAGCAGTAAAAAAGCTTTCAAGACCTTCCATAAAACGCCTCTCATTTCGTTAGTTACCTAAAAAGTTTTCCTAAAAAGGTGGCAGAATTTTTTTTATCCTTGTCACCGTAATTAAGTGCCCAGATATCACCGTCAATAGTCATATCACCAGTTTCAACACTCATTGAATTTATATGAAGTTCTCTACCCTTGATGACAAGCTCGCCAAGTTGGGTATATAATGCTATACAGCGTTCGTCAAAGCTATCAACATCTGTAACGCCAGAAATCGTAAGGCTTTTTCTTCCCTCCATAATAACATTGTGTAATGGTCGGCTGTTTTTTTCTTCATTGTTCATTTTCACATTCTCCTTAATTTTTAGTTACAATAATTTATATGACAGTATATAGAATTTTATTACTCAAGTGGAAAAAAAGTATTTTGAGTAATCACTGACAGTCTGTCGAAAAAGATAGCAATCGACAAAATAAGTTGACCTAAACTATTTTCGCTTCGCTATGCGTGATGTTAGTTAACTAAAAAAGTCTATTAAGCTTGTTAAAAAAGCTTAATAGACTTTTAATTTTATGTTATGTTATCTGTTATTTCTTCTTTTGAAGAATTAATTTTGCAACTTCAATACAATCATAAAGGTCTATCTTTCCGTTGTTGTCAATATCTCCGATTTCCTTCTGTTCAGTAGTAAATGAAAGAGTACCTAGCATATTCTTTGCAATTGCGATTGCGTCATAAAGGTCAACAACACCATTAGATGTACAATCACCCTTTTCAATAACTAAGGCTAAATCAATCTTGACATCTGAACCTTCTGAATTTAAAAAGTAGTATATATAAATTGTGTAAAGACTGTTATCAATTGTCTTTCTTATAGTTAAAGAATAAGGACCGTAATCATCGAAGCTATATGTACAAACCGTTATTGCACAACCACCGATCTTACATTCAATGTCATCATTATACCAGCCCATGTTTGCCACGCTTAAATCCCTGCTATAATCTGCTTCAGTAGTCTTTTCAGGAGTTTGTATTCCTGTTGGATTACTGGAATCTGGCTTGACTTCAGTAAGAGTAGCACGAGGAGAAATTCCGTCAAAAACAGAAATTGCAGTTTTACCGGAAATTTTTATTGTACCGTTATTATTAAGAAAAGCCTCTGCCTGAGCAACAGTTGTTGGAACTGGTGAAACTTCAAACTTGCCATCTTCTGAAGCGTCATACCAAATTGTTAAATCTGAACCACGTTCTTCTTTGCTGTTGTTTTTTAAATCAGAAAATTCAAGGTTTACATCGATATCCTCGTTTCCAGTAAGTGAAATCTTATAAACGCAAAATCCATTTTCACCTTCAGCATCTGTCTTGTAATACTTTCCGCTTAAATCGGCAGTGTAATCTTCACCCTCATCTTCAAAGACATATCCGTATTTATCAGTATTCAGGCATGGAATTACAAGTACTGCTTCTTTTCCACTTTCAGCAACAGCTGTTTCACCGTTAGTGTTATAAAATGTAAGTGCTGAATTGTAGTCACTTGGAATCAGTGTTTCAGACGCACTGGCTGAAATAACTGGCACACTTGAAAGTGCGATTGCTGTTGTGATAACCAGCGAAACTTTTTTAAGAATTTTTTTCATGGTAATTGCCTCCTATTTGTTTAAAGCTTGGGATATTGCTATAGCATCATATAAATTAACAACTCCATCATTATTATAATCAGCCAAAGCAAACTGAACATTAGATAAATCCACAGTTTTATTTATATATTGACTAACTAGTATAACATCGTATAAATCAAGAGAACCACCTAAATTAGCATCACCATTTACGTAACTTAGTGTTTTATATTTATATATAGAATTGGCTTGTTGAGTATTGTTAGCTTCATAATCTGATAATACATGTTTAAAGTTATCTAAAATTCTAAAACGACTATTTGAAGAAGTATTGCTATAGTCAATAATTTTAGTGTGCCAATTATAACCATTAAGGTAATTTCTTATTGGTGAATTAAGTCCACTATAATCAAATAAAACAACACCATTAAAGCTTGATGTATTAGTTAAATTTGAATTAAAAGGAAAAATAGAATTATAGGTTGTTGACGATGTTGTAGATTTTGTTGTTCTATTTATACCAAGTTGTATTTTGGTTCTGTCATAAGAATTGATCTTGACCTCTCCTACATAATTCAATGTTTTATGATCCACATTAATATAAAAGAAGGCATTTTCCTCACATGCAAATTCAAAAGCAGAGTGTCTTGTTCCCTTTAATTTACTTTCCCAATTATTAACTGTGTTTGCACTTACTTTATTAAGGGCATCATAAGAAACCCAAATATATCCATTATCGTCGTTTCCGTAATTTTTACCCCAAGAATTAGCAACTTTAAAAGCTCCTTTTTCTGATGGCTCAATCATACCATTTCCATTTACATCACAAGTAACATCATCATTATAACCCACAACAGCCATTGCATGCCCAGCATTACTCCATGTTGCTCTATAGTGTATCATTTTATCTGAATAATTACCATATCCAGATTTGATATCCCAAGAGTATGGTGTTGTAATTACTAAAACCTTACCATTGTTTAATGCAGTTTTAACTTGATTTAAATCTGAATCAGTGTTAGATGTTATAACAGTTCCCTCTGCCATTATATCATAAGTACCAAAAGAGGTCAACCTAGTTGCCAATGCTTCAAGCTTTTCATCTTCCTTATTTGCTGGATAATCAACAAATTGCGTAGTGCTGTATGGTAAATCAGTTGATTTTAGACAACCAAAATTAGCAAGCATTTCATATGCATCACTTATAGAAATTCCACTAGCTATATTACCATTTGATAATAATCCATAGGTGAATGCTGGAGAATATGTAGTTCGATCTGAAACTGAACTAATATTATTTAGCTTATTAACTTCATAAGAGTATTGATAATATGTAGTAGCAAATGCAGTACAAGATCCAATATTCCCTTGGTTTCCTATTTCTGGGAAAAATGCCGTGTTGCTTAAATCTACATAACTTGGTAATGAAGCACTAGACATTAAATTGTTATTTCTTTTGTATAATGCGTTAGTTAAATAACTACCGTCTTCGATAACTGCACCCTTTGCGTGGTTTTCATCACTCGTTGCTGCTGATGCACTTTGTGGCATAACAGAAAGTGTGGAACTCATAATCATTCCAATTGAGATCAGAGAGATAATTTTTTTAAAATTCATTTTTTTTGTCCTTTCAATATAAAGTATAGAAACTAAATCGATTAGTTTGCTATATTATATACCAAAAAATGTTTTATTTCAATGCATTTTTTTAAAAAAATATGAACAAATTGTAAATAAATTATGAACAAATTATGAACAGACATTATATCGAACATCTTGAAATATTTCTGAAAATGTTATACTATATAGAATAGAAAATTAGAAGAATATCAAGGTTAAAAATATTTAAAGATAAATTTAATGAATCTCTGATTAAATATTGTATGTAAGATGTGTACAAAGCCGTTAAGTTCCATTTGAAAATCACCTTAATTTTCATATAATACATAATATCTTGTTTTTTGCACGAACAAAATATAAATTACAAAAACATCTTGAAATATTTCCGAAAAATTGTTATACTATAAAGAGTGCAATAAAAAAGGAGGTTAAAATCAAATGAATGTATCAACTGGAGTTCTGATTAAATTTATGTTTATTTTCTTTGCGATATTTGCATTGATTTTCGTAATAACTCTTTTAACCCCTAAAATTGCAGCTATAGTTGACAAAATCGTGGCACGAATTTTTAAAAACAATCCCGCAAGGGTAGATGATGATATATATAAGGTAAAGAGCATTTATGATGCCCAGAGTAATGAAACTAATGCGGAAAAAACCGCTGAAGATAAATCTAATGATAATGGAGATGTATAAAAGATGGCTAAAAATAACGGTAAAATGGTTGAAGCAATAACTTCTATGGACGAAGATTTTGCAAAGTGGTATACTGATATTGTAAAAAAAGCAGAACTTATTGAATATACAAGCGTTAAGGGTTGTATGGTTATTCGCCCTTACGCTTATGCAATCTGGGAAAATATTCAGAGCATTCTTGATGGAATGTTTAAGGCAACTGGTCACGAAAATGTTTGTATGCCTATGTTTATTCCTGAAAGCTTGCTTCAAAAGGAAAAGGATCACGTTGAAGGTTTTGCACCTGAAGTTGCATGGGTAACACACGGTGGAAGTGAAAAGCTTGAGGACAGACTTTGCGTTCGTCCAACTTCTGAAACACTTTTCTGTGAGCATTACTCAAATATTATTCACTCATACCGTGACCTTCCAAAGCTTTATAACCAGTGGGTTAGCGTTGTAAGATGGGAAAAGACAACACGTCCATTCCTTCGCTCAAGAGAATTCCTCTGGCAGGAAGGACATACAATCCATGCAACAGCTGAGGAAGCAATTGTTGAAACAGAGCGTATGCTTAACGTTTATTCTGATTTCTGTGAAAACTCACTCGCAATGCCAGTTGTTAAGGGTAAGAAAACTGACAGCGATAAGTTTGCTGGTGCAGAAGCTACTTATGCTATCGAGGCGCTTATGCATGATGGTAAGGCACTTCAGGCAGGTACTTCACATTATTTCGGTGACGGCTTTGCAAAGGCTTTTGAAATTCAGTATACAGACAAGGAAAACAAGAAGGTTTTCCCACACCAGACAAGCTGGGGCGTTACAACACGTCTTATCGGTGCAATTATCATGACTCATGGTGATGACAACGGACTTGTACTTCCACCAGCAGTTGCTCCAATTCAGGCAGTAATCGTTCCTGTTGCTATGCATAAGGAAGGCGTTGTTGAAAAGGCTACTGAACTACTTGAAAAGCTAAAGGCAAGCGGTATTCGTGCAAAGCTTGACGATACAGACAATTCACCAGGCTGGAAGTTTGCTGAATATGAAATGAAGGGTGTTCCAGTTAGAATTGAAATCGGCCCTAAGGATATTGAGAACAATCAGTGCGTTGCGGTAGCACGTCATGACAGGGAAAAGACAATTGTTTCTCTTGAAAACAATCTTGAAACATTTGCTGAGGCAATTGCACAGAAGCTTAAAGATGTACATGAAGGAATTTACAAAAAGGCTCTTGAAAATCGTGAGAATAAGTCATACGCTTGTAAGACAATGGACGAGATTATTAACGTTCTTGAAGAAAAGGGCGACGGTTTCATCAAGGCAATGTGGTGCGGAGATGAGGCTTGCGAGGACATCGTTAAGGAAAAGACTGGCGTTGGTTCACGTTGCATTCCTTTTGAACAGGAAAATATTTCTGATACTTGTGTATGCTGCGGAAAGCCTGCAAACCAGATGGTTTACTGGGGTAAGGCATATTAAGGCAGCATGACGCTGCATCCAATCGCCGTTCGGCGGGTGAAGTTTACTAACCCCGCCGAACGGCGAAATAGTTTAGGTTAACCCTTTTTAAAGGGTTGCAGGGTCAAGGGACGGAGTCCTTGTCGCTCCGCAGAGCGAAATCTTACAGCCGTAGGTCGCTTCCTTGTATGCCACGTCGAGCTCTACTTACCTTTTAAATTATTTGAAACATCAGAATAACATACCTAAAATAAACCCGAAGTCCATTAAGCTTGAAGATAAAAAGCTTAATGGACTTTGATTTTATGACGTTATGCTCACAACGTTGGAAAAACTATTTCTAGCAAGTCAACTAACCCTCAACCCCTTAACGAGTTC
>JAVBRC010000170.1:0-13180 GCA_031548405.1 Oscillospiraceae bacterium
GTAAAACATGGGGCGATAAAAACTCTCAACTTGGTGCGTATCGTGTTCTTTCTAATGCAAAGACACAAGCTGATAAGAATTATGGTTACTGCGTATTTGCCGATGATGGTACAAAAATATATCCAAACACCAACACTAACACTTATCGTGAATATACAGTTGTTAAAGGCGATTCGCTCTGGGCAATTGCTCAGAAACTTCTCGGCAACGGAACAAGATACACGGAAATTGTAGCACTGAATGCACTTACTTCAAATATCATATACAGCGGTCAGAAATTGAAAATTCCAAATTAAGCATAATGCCCACGGAGATTACAACTTTCCGTGGGCATTATTTTTTTGTCTTTTTTTTAAACACCCCATCAAATCCGTTCATAAATGTCCGTATATTGAGGGTGGTCTAATTCTGCCTTCAAAAAAAAGGACAACTTGGTTCTTGAACTTCTGGTTAATGTCCTTTTAGTAGTAGAGATGAAACTAAAAATTGGAGGCAAGAATTATGGCTACAGATATTACGGAATTAAAGCAATATGATACACAGGACTTGCTAATGACTGAGGAAAGTTTGCAGAACGAATTTGATTATATAGTTGCACAGAGAATACTACAAAATATGCTTGAAATAGGACTAATTTCGCTGGCTGAATTCAACAAAATCAAGGCTTTAAATCAAGAAAAATTCTCTCTGGAATTGACATCAATAATGCCGTCAAACCCTTGATATATACGGAGTATAGCGGTAATATCGTGACTACGCCAAAACAAGTTTGGCATGACAAAGGAGGTGTTAAAATGGCTAAAGTGACAAAGCTAGAAGGTTCTAATAGGGAACAAAATAGCAAATTAAAGGTCGCAGCTTATTGTAGAGTTTCAACAGATAGCGATGAGCAAATAGAAAGCTTAAAAGCACAAAAGAAACATTACGAAACATTCATCAAAAGCAATCCTGAATGGCAGTTTGCAGGTGTTTATTATGATGAAGGTATAACAGGAACTAAAATGGAACGCAGAAAACAACTTCTCAAAATGCTTGATGCTTGTGATCACAAAGAAATCGATTTAGTAATAACAAAATCTATAAGTCGATTTTCAAGAAACACGGTAGACTGCCTTAGCATGGTGCGAAACTTAGTTGAAAATGGTGTTTATGTGTATTTTGAAAAAGAAAACTTAAATACCATGACAATGGGCAGTGAATTGATTCTCTCTATTCTAAGTGGTATGGCTGAAGAAGAATCCCATTCCACTTCTAAGAACATTAAGTGGTCAATTCAAAAACGATTTGAACAAGGTACATATATCATCGCTTATCCCCCATACGGCTATGTAAATGAGAATGGTGAAATGCGAATTGTGCCAAGTGAGGCTGAAGTTGTAAAACGGATTTTTGAAGAAACTGTTGATGGTAAAGGCTCTGGGCAAATAGCAAAGGCTCTGAATGAAGAAGGCATCAAAACAAAGAAAGGCAGACAGTTGCATTCGACTACTATAAGGGAACTTTTGAAAAACGAGAAATATATAGGCGATGCTCATTTTCAAAAAACTTATACCGATGACCAATTCAACAGGCACACCAACAACGGTGACGTTCAAAGCTATTATTTTCGTGAACATCACGTTGCTATCATCAGCCGTGAATTGTTTGAATCAGCAAAAGCAGTTATTGACCAAAGAGCAATAGAAAAAGGCATTCTAAAAGGTTCTCATAAATACAACAGAAGATATACATTCTCTGGAATTATGAAATGTGGTGAATGTGGAGCGGTTTATAAACGCAGACATCATTACACTGGACGTAGAGAATACATTACTTGGACTTGTGGAACTCATCTTGAAGATGTAAAGAAATGTTCACAGAAGTTTATTAGAGAAGATGCTGTTCAGGCTGCATTCACAACAATGATGAACAAGTTGATATACGGGTATCAAGAAATACTGACTCCACTTTTGGAGGGTATTGATGAAAATTTATCTTGCATGACAGTTGAAAAGCAAGATGAGTTCAATGCAAAATATGATGCAATCAAAGAGCGTGAAAAAGTTCTGAAAGACCTGTTCAAAAACGGCTTGCTTAGTCCAGATGTTATGAGCAAAGGAATTGATGAAGTTGAACAGGAACTAAGAACCTTGGCACAACTTCGTGAGGACTATCTTTACAGTTCAAGACGAGGTGTTACCTACCTTGAAGCGACAAGAGAGTTGTATGCATATTGTAGCAAGTCTGCGATGCTCAATGC
The DNA here is from genome assembly GCA_031548405.1 of Oscillospiraceae bacterium. GTDB lineage: Bacteria > Bacillota > Clostridia > Oscillospirales > Ruminococcaceae > Porcipelethomonas. The sequence continues at coordinate 2,240 of JAVBRC010000170.1, forward strand.
ATACGATGATGAATTATTCAAGCGATTTATAACTTCAGTAGCCATCTTTTCAAGAGAAGATATAGGTTTCCGATTGAATTGTGGCATTACACTTAGAGAGAGGATGGTGGTTCGATGAGGAGAGTATTGTTCGGATATACGATAAAAAATGGGAAAGCCTTTGTTGACAAGGAAAAGGCAGCTCAAGTGCAAAAACTGTATGATGGTTATATTAGTGGCTTGGCACTTAGACCTGCGGCTCTTGAGGCAGGCATTGATACCTTTCACGGCAGTGCAGGGCGAATGCTACAAAACAAAAAATATCTAGGGACAGATTATTATCCTGCCATTATTGAAGAAGAAACATTTAAGAAAGCACAGGAAATAAGAGAAAATCGTGCCAAGCAATTAGGTCGCATATTTGAAGTGAAAGAGGATTTGAGTATTATCTCCCCTACGAAATTTCATTTCAAGTCAAAGGAAATCATGTTTGAAGATCCATTCAGACAAGCTGAATATGCATACAGCATGATAGAAAGTGAGTGGTTCTGATGACGGATAAAAAAATGACTATAATTCCTCCAAAGCCTAAGGTAGGAACTCAAACTCACATTGCTGAGAAACCTAAGGTGCGTGTTGCTGCCTATTGCCGTGTTTCAACGGATAGTGACGAGCAAGCACTAAGCTATGATGCTCAGATTACGCATTACACCATGTTCATCAACAACAATCCAGAATGGGTATTGGCAGGAGTATTTGCCGATGATGGCATATCGGGAACGAACACTAAAAAGCGCGATGAATTCAATCGCATGATTAAAGAATGCATGCTTGGGAACATCGATATGATTATTACCAAGTCTATAAGCCGATTTGCTAGAAATACAATTGATTGCCTAAAATACATCAGACAACTTAAGGAACTTAACATTTCCGTTTTCTTTGAGAAGGAAAACATCAATACGATGGATTCAAAGGGTGAAGTTATGCTTACTATTATGGCATCGCTTGCACAGCAAGAAAGCGAATCCTTATCGCAAAATGTTAAGATGGGCATACAGTACCGTTATCAACAGGGTATTGTTCAAATAAATCACAATCGCTTTTTAGGCTATACCAAAGACGCTGATAGAAATCTTGTGATTGTGCCGGAAGAAGCTGAAATCATTAAGCGAATTTATCGAGAGTACCTTGATGGAGCAAACTATAAAGAAATATCGGCAGGACTTGAGGCTGACGGTATTCTTACAGCAGCGAATAACCCAAGATGGCATTCAAGCACTCTGAGAAAAATTTTGACAAACGAAAAGTATATGGGAGATGCTCTTTTACAGAAGACTTATACAGTGGATTTCTTAAGCAAGAAGAGAGTTGCCAACGATGGCAGTGTTCCACAATACTATGTTGAAGATAACCACGAGGCAATTATTCCAAAGCCTTTATTCATGAGAGTGCAAGAAGAAATAAAGCGAAGAGCCAACATTCGAGAAGGCATGGGTGGTAAAAAGCGAGTTTACAGCAGTAAATACGCTTTGTCGAGCATTGTCTTTTGCGGGCATTGCAGTGATATGTATCGAAGAACCCATTGGAATATTCACGGCCGAAAGCAGATAGTTTGGAGATGTATTACACGGCTTGATGCCCCTGGAGTTGAATGCTCAGCAAGAACGTTAACCGAAGTACAGTTGCAAAACTTGGTACTTGAGGCAATCAACAAGGTGCTTGGAGGCAAACAGCGAGCTATAAAGGTGCTTGAAACCAATATCTCCACGGCATTGGGCGATGTTCAGACAGAGGAATTAGAGAAGATTGAGAAGAAACTCACCCATCAGCAGAACCTTCTTATGAAATTAACGGCAACAACTGAAGATTATTCTAAGGTGGTTGACAAGGTTTTAGTTTTAAAGGAAGAGCGTGACGAGGCATTATCGCATACCGTTAATAATGATGCTCAAAAAGAGCGAATGCGAGAGATGGTTGAATATCTTAGCAGTCAAGCAGACAGGGTTACGGAATATGACGAACAGATGGTTCGGAAGTTGATTGAGAAAATCACGGTGTATGATGACCATTTGGAGTTTTTATTTAAATCTGGCATTCAGATTGAGATTAAAGGGTAAAAATTTTTTTTGGCACTCTGCTACGGCAGGGTGTCTTTTTCTGTTGTAATTTCACACGGCTGTAACAGGCGATGGGTTGTAATTCTATTGAAAATGTGGTACAATAAATTATCCGATTTGTGAAACAAGTTGTTGAATAGATAGCTGAGGGCGATGAATATGGTAAAAAATAATATAGAAGTAGATGTAAAGATAAAATGCATAGAGAATGGAACTACTCAGGCACAACTTGCCGAAGATATCGATACAACTAAATCATATGTTAATCGCATCATTAAAAAGCCGGATGGGGTTGTAAATAAGACCTTCGTGCAGATGATGGAAGCACTTGGGTATGATATTGAGTTGGTTTATGTGAAGAAAGAGGAGTGAGATAATAATATGGAAATGGAATATTTTATTAAATGGAATAAATTCACTGATGATATATTATACAATAACCGATTTTTCAGTAAATGCGAACTCCTTGACGAGATTAAAACTGTTTTGCTTAAGCAAGAAATGTTCTTGAATAAGAATATGGAACTTTATAGAGGACGTATATATGTTACTGATGATTATAATGAGAATTTCGCAATAACATCGGCACGATCACAACATAGCCAAAATAGTGACCAATTTCATATTAAAGTTTCAAATAATGTTCTTAAAGATGGTAACATTTGGGGTTATACCAAAGAGGAATCTGGTATGCCTCCAAGAAATCAGACAAAGGATGGGAGAGCTAATCCAAAATACATTCCTTACTTTTATCTCGCCAATAACATTGAAACGTGTTTGATAGAATCAAGAGCTAATTTAAAAACACCTGTTAGCATAGCAACTTACAGAATTAATAAAAGTAAGCGAATTGCACAATGTTCAATAGATAAAGAGAGTAGCAAGAAGTTATCAGACTTTGAACAGTTCCTTCTCCAGAATATACACTCTGCATTGTCACACCCAGCAGAATCGGATAAGGACTATATTATATCTCAATATATCTCTGAGGTAGCAAAACTCCTAGGGTTTGATGGGATATCATTTAAAAGTTCAAGATTGAACGGTGGGATAAACTATACATTTTATAACGATTATTATTTTGAGTTTTTAGGTTCGGAAATTCATGAAATAAGTGATATAAAGATAGTTTCAAGAAAACTGTTACCACCAAAATATATATCTTCAAATGTATAGTCACACAATTTAAAAGCAATTAAATAAAGAATGAATATTATTATATGAGGCATAAAAAACACCAAGAAATTTCCTAAAATCGCATAGACCAATCACCGAAAAAACCACGATTTTCTAGGGATTTCGGTATTGATAAATTACAGGATTGAAATGAATTAGGTGGACAAAACTAGGGGTGAAAACGTCCCCTATATCGAAAATACCGATATGAAAATTGCCCGCTCAAGCCATGTGGAGTGTGTTGTGTTGATGTCAAGTCAGAAACCTTGATTTTACTGGGGGTTATAAGTAGTAACAAAATCTCCTACTCAACCTAATGTGTGTTTTTAAGTTTGTGGGAACATATCAATACAAAATACTAATTATTTTAAATGAATTTATTGAGTTGGCAAGATAGATGTATGATTGTCAATATTGGAGGAAAAACTCTTGGCTAAAAAGGAAGTAAAGACTGATTTGTGGGTTGCATCCCAGTTAGACAAGTGCGATATTCAGTATACAGCACAGGGAAGTGACACAAAGGAAATTGACGAAGCTCTTGCGTCTGCATCAAAGCGTGGAACTGGAAATGCTGGTTATCCAGAGTATGTGGCTGTTGTGAATGATTTTGTTATTGTTATTGAGGATAAAGCAGATTTAGATAAGCAAGTGAAATTGACTGATAAGGATATTATCGACACAACAACAAAGGCTGTCACTGATTATGCGGTGAATGGAGCGTATTTTTATGCAAAGCATATTGCTCAAAAAAGTTCTTTTAAGAAAGTGTTTGCAATTGGTGTTTCTGGTGATGCGAAACATCATAAGATTACACCCTTATATGTGGATGACCGAGAGGGCTATGTTGAATTAGAAGACATTGAATCATTTACAATGTTCAATCGTCTTAATATCTACGAATATTATCTAAGAAATGTTCTGAAAGAAAAAACGGATGTTGAAAAAACGACAGAGCAGATTTTGAAAGATGCATCGACATTACACGAGTATCTTCGTACATATGGTTCACTGAAAGACCAAGATAAACCGTTGGTTGTATCAGGAATTTTATTGGCATTAGATGAAATTCAAAGTGGTAGTTTTTCGATTGAATCACTGACAGGTGATGATATGGATACCGATGGCGAGAAAATCTATAATGCTATTAAGAAACGTCTAAAACGTTCTAATGTTGGTCCAGATGCGAAGCGTGACAAACTTATGAGTGAATTTGCTATTATTAAGACGAGTGCAAGGTTAAACGAGATTGATAATAAATTAGGGAAAACTCCACTGAAATATTATGCTGAATTTTTGAAAAAGCACGTATTTGATTGTGTCAAATATAAATCAACGTCAGAGGATTTTATTGGGCGTTTTTATGGTGAATTTATGAGTTATTCTGGTGGAGACGGTCAGACATTAGGTATTGTTCTTACACCTGCTCATATTTGTGATTTGTTTTGTGAATTGCTGGATATGCAGCCAGATGATATTGTGCTTGACCCAACGTGTGGAACAGGTGGATTTCTAGTATCAGCAATGCATCGCATGGTATCAGCTACGGATAATCCAACTGTGAAAAAGAATATTAAGAAGAAACAACTTCATGGTTATGAGTTGCAAAGCAATATGTTTGCTATTGCTTGCACGAACATGATTTTACGTGATGATGGAAACAGTAATATTCAGTGTCAGGATTTTTTGAAACAAAATCCAGCACAAGTCCAGTTGAAATGCGGTACAGTTGGTATGATGAATCCGCCATATAGTCAGGGCACAAAGGATGACCCAACGCAATACGAGTTATCGTTTATTGAACATTTACTTGATTCACTGACAGATGGTGCTAAAGCTGCTGTGATTGTTCCACAGTCTTCTATGACTGGAAAGACAAAGGCTGAACAGGCTTTTAAAGAAAATATCATGAAATACCATACGCTAGAGGGTGTTATTACTTGTAATACAAATACATTTTATGGAGTTGGTACAAATCCAGTTATCGCTATCTTTACAGCTGGTGAGCCGCATCCAGATGATAAGATGTGTAAATTCATTGATTTTAGAGAAGATGGCTATGAAGTAGCACCACATATTGGACTTGTTGAGGGTGACAGTGCAAAGGATAAAAAACAGCATCTTCTTGACGTTTGGTTTGATAGAGTTCCGGCAGAAACAAAGTTCTGCGTAGAATCTACGGTTGAAGCAAGCGATGAATGGTTGCATAGTTTTTATTATTTTAATGATGAAATTCCTACGGATGCTGATTTTGAAAAGGCAATTGGCGATTATTTGAGTTTTGAGTTTTCAATGATTATGCAGAATCGTGAATACCTGTTTAATGGGGGTGATGATAATGCACAATCTGAATGATAGAGAGTGGAAAGAGTTTAAAATCGGAGAATTATTTGAAGTGAAACGTCCATCAGCTAGGAATAAGGATAATTATGAAATTGGTTATATTCCGTTTGTTGCATCTGGTGCAATGAATAATGGTGTTATGAAGTGTTGTACACCTAAAGAAAATGAAGTGCTTGATGATGGTAATTGTTTAACTGTAAGTCCGGTTGATGGAAGTACATTCTATCAAGGATATGATTTTCTAGGTCGTGGTGGTGCTGGTTCATCTGTTCTGATGTTGTATGGCAAAAAGATGAATTGTTATGTTGGATTGTTTTTATCACGTTGTGTTCAGCAGACCGCGTCAAAATATAGTTATGGTCATATGGCTAATAAGGATGGTATTAAACGAGATAGATTTATGTTACCAGTAACAGATGATGGTGAACCAGATTATCAATTTATGGAAGATTACATAAAAGAATTAATGACGAAAAAGAGAAATCAATACATGGCATATGTTGATGCTAAAATCACTAGAATTCGTGCGGGTGGATACGAACAACTACTAGATGATGTGGTTGGTTTTTCGGACCGTGAATAGAAAGCTGTTTCGATTGTATCAATATTTACAAGATTAGAGCCAGGGAAAGGAAAGGGATTAAATCATTTATTACAGTTAAGTGATGGAATTTCTTATATTGGTGCTACAAATCGAAATAATGGCGTTCTTTGTAGTGTTGAAGATAATGATGTATCGCATAAAATGCTTCAAGAAGGAAATTGTATTGGATTTATAAAAAATGGAGATGGTTCAGCGGGATATGCAATATATAAGCAAGAATCATTTATTTCTACAAGCGATGTTATCTATGGATATGCTGATTGGTTGAATCAGTATACAGGATTATTTTTTGTAGCAGCACAAGATTTGATTGAAGAAAAGTACAGCCATGGTTACAAAAGAAACCAACAACATTTACGTGGTGATAAAGTCATGTTACCAGTAACAGATGATGGTGAGCCAGATTATGAATTTATGGAGCAGTACGGACGCAAAATGATGGTGGATAAGTATACGCAGTATTTGAAATATACACAAAACAATTAATTCTATAGTTCAAGCTCCACCAATTAAACATTGACAAATATTGACGGCAATGTTTAGTTGGCGGAGCAATAGTATAAAGGCGGCGAAAAGCGGCGTAAATCGCCGCTTAGGCGGTGAGCAGTTGACTATATCCGCCGAACGGCGCATAGTTTAGGTCAACCCTTTTTAAAGGGTTGCGGTATCCAAAGGCAGAGCCTTGGTCGCTCCGCAGAGCGAAAGCTTATAGCCGTAGGGCGCATTTTTTCTAGTGAAGCAGCGTGATAATGCTTCACTCGGCTAACACTCTCTTCATGAAATCTTCCGTTGATTCCTTCCCAGAACGATTGTACCTGTCAAGCGTGAACAGACAGTCCGGATTTCGTGTGATATAGTTAGGACGCTCATAGCAGCTGAACGCTGCACAAAAGCCCATACTTTTCAATAATGGAATACTCTCATCAGAGATATATCCAAAGGGGTAAGCAAAAACTGCTGGGGTAATGGAGCAATTTAAGGTGAGGAGTGTCTGGCATAGTCCGATGTCCTCTAAAAATAAATCTGCATATTCCTCGTAAGTTTCATACGAAAGCATTGAACAGCCACGACGGCCTTTTTGACAATGCATATTATATGTATGGTTTCCAATCTCAACGTAGCCTGAAGAATTTAATTCCGTTATGTCTTCCCATGTAAGGTACGAATAGGTAGGAATATGCGGATCGGCTTCGGCTATTGTTTCCGTGTAATAGCCTACTATCGAAACAACCGCTTTCATATTATATTTTTCAAGCAGCGGAAGAAGGTAAGTTATATTGTTATAAAAGCCATCGTCGGCAGTTATAAGAACCGGCTTTTCAGGCAAACTTCCCCCGTTTACATACTTTATAACGTCTTCTGCAAACACTGCCTCATACCCGTTCTCACTCAGGTACTTCAAATCGCTTTCAACCATGTCAGGTGTGACGCTGTAATCGCTGATACGGGAAGTATCGTCAACTATACTATGATACATTATAATCGGCAGGAAAACTTTATCATTTTTATCGACATTTTGATTATATGCTTTCCAGCTATTTTTCCCAGCAAATGTAATAATTAAAGCAAATAGTATAATAATAGAATCACATAGCAAGAGTTTCAGCAATTTTTTGAATTTATAGCACTTATACATTCCTTCAACACCCTTCAAAATATATTTCAATAATAATTATATTTTTAATACACTATAAATATGACGGAATAATAGGCAAAGATTGTGAATATACTATCATTAAATCATCAATAGTAAAGGCGGGAGGTTCAATGAAAAGACGAAGAAGTCGTAAAGGACTTAAAAAAACGAGTGCAATTATATCAGCGGTGTTGATACCGTTTATTGCAGGGGTGGGCGTTAAGGCTGCACCAGTTATTACGGAAATCGCTGGCAAAATTACGGGCATAAATGTTGGATATGAAAACGATCCCGAATGGTATGCAGGCGAGCAGAAGTTTGTTTTCCAAAGCTTTGATGAGGAAACTGATGTTATTTCAGAAGGTTTTGGCTGGCAGGCTGAGGTTTCAGAAAACGACAGCCAGACAGATGATGACGACGAAACAGTTGACAAGGGTGCAAAGCCGTACCCTGATGAATGGAAAACATCTAAAGAAAACACTGTCTATACTAGTTCATTTGGAAGCTATAGCGGAACAAAATATTTTTCGCTTGAAGACGGCGGACAGGTGAGAAATGAAACGGAGCTTTCAAACGGTGTACTTATGGAAGAAAGTCTTTTAAAGCCTGAATTCAAAATTGAACTTAACGATGAGCCACAGGTGCTTATAATGCACACACATACAACAGAAAGCTATGAGCCTTATGTCAGAGAATATTTCGATCCGACTTTTAATTACCGTACCACTGATATGCGGTACAATACAGCAGCAGTTGGCGATAAGATATGCAAGGAGCTTGAATCCGCTGGGATTGGAGTAATCCATGACATAACAATTCATGATTACCCTTCATATAATGGCTCGTATGAGCGAAGTGCAGAAACGGTAAAAAAGATACTTGATGAATACCCATCTATCAAGGTCGTTCTGGATATCCACCGTGATGCGATTGGAACAAGCGAGAGTATCATGCAGCCGACAATAGAAGTTAATGGTAAAAAAGCTGCACAGGTTATGATTATATCTGGTTGTGATGATGGAACAATGGATATGCCTGACTATTTGCAGAATTTCAGGCTTGCCTCACTCCTGCAACAGCAGATGGCTATGGATTACGACGATTTTGCACGTCCTATTCTTTTTGATTACCGTGGCTATAATCAGGATCTCACAACAGGTAGTCTATTAATTGAGGTTGGCACTCACGGAAATACTCTGGAACAGGTTGAATATGCTGGAGAGCTGTTCGGAAAATCGTTGGCGAAATCTTTGAAATCCTTAAAATAACCTACATATAAGGCGGCTGTTCATTAATATGACTTGGTGAAGCCGCCTTATTTACAGCTTGTCCATTTTTTCTTAAATCTGGACAGGCATTTATATGAAATGGAGTTTTTTTAAAAATATGAACAGAAAAATAAAAAGAGCCTCCATCCTCATTGTTATCACATATATAATGATAAACAGTTTGGCGTGGGGGCTTATGAAAGCATATGTTAATTCATATAACGCAGTTAACCGTGAAAAGCTTGTTATGGCTCAGGTTTCGGACAAGCCTGACGGCAGGGAAGTGAAAATCTTAGGGAAAAGTTTTTTGCTGTCTCAGGAAGAAAAGCAGGAAAGCGAAGTGCTTTACGCTGTGAAATCAGTTGCACCTGTTAAATTAAAGTCTATTTCAGCGATTTTCAAGCAGATTGGACTGGAAATTGTTCAAGAAGTTTTGCAATGACATTAGGGTTTTCTTTATAATTATTAAGATTTCCTTTATATATCAGCTCTGCACCTTTAATGTGGCGGAAATCCTCTGGTGTCTGCAAACCTATCGGCTTATGTATCTTTGAGTTTATCTCTGATTTTTCAAGCATATATCCGACAAATTGTGAGCATACAAATTTGTTTTTTCTCATGCTCATAAACTTTATGTTTAAAAAAATAAATCCTAAACCGATACAATTATAGGAAAAATATTCACGATTTTTCTTGAAGTATTCAAGATTTTCTGTGAAAAGATTTTTCTGTTTTTCAGTTACAGGAATTCTGTACAATTCGCAAGGGATAAAATCAAATTTGCCAAGTGTACCCTCACCAATAATTTCCTTATTAAAGGTTGCAGGAAGCGGTCTTTCAGGTCTGTTTCTGCAAAAGCTATACATTTCGCTTAAATTTTCTTCTGTTGCAACTGAAACGTGGTTATATGGCTTTCTGGTGAACACCTTTAAAATCTTAGCAATTGTAGTTCCGGTCTGACTAACCAGAACATAGACATAATTATTATCCAAAACATCATCTCCATACTATATATTAGGAAACTGATAAAACAGTTTTTTATTGTGGTGTATCCATTGGTTTAATACATCTTCTTTATTAATATAAATACGTTTTTTGTTTTATTAAAAAAATTCTTTCTAATTATATCATAGATACTTGAAAATTTCAAGCAAATCTGTTATAATTTATTTGGAATATTATATGTGCCTGTAGCTCAGGGGATAGAGCATCGGCCTCCGACGCCGTGTGCGATGGTTCGAATCCATTCAGGCATACCATCAAGCTAATACAAAATAGATGACAAGCCAAAAAAGCCCGTAGCTACGGGCTTTTTTGCATGTTTAGTGGCGAAAAAAAGAAGTGAAAAACCATGGATGACATTTTGGGTTTTTGCCATACTGACCGGAAACGAACGGTGTAGTCGGAAGATTCTGGAGAAGATTAGAGCGGATTTGAGGAAAATAAAACTTAAATTCGCCTTTAAATATATTTAAATAGTATACAAAGTTTAAAAGGCTTTCTTGTTTTAAATAACAGGAAAGCCTTTTTTGCGTTAAGGGGGTGATTCCAATGCAGATATAAGTGAAAAGACAAATACAAAATTTGGGAGGAATTAAATTGGACAAATTAATAATCAACACAACACTTAACCGGAAAGAACCTGAATTCAAGAACCACGCCATAGAGCGAATTTTAGATGCTTTCGGTATTCAGCGAAGTCTGTCTGAAAAAGGCACTCCGTATGACAATGCCGTCGCTGAATCTATGTATAATATCATAAAAACAGAGTTTGTCTTTGGTCAGGAATTTGCCGATTTAGACGAGTTTAAGCTGCTT
>JAVBRC010000011.1:0-18996 GCA_031548405.1 Oscillospiraceae bacterium
CAGACTGTAAATCTGTTGCATTTGCTTCGATGGTTCGAATCCATCTTCTCCCACCATTAAAAACGTCCTGCATTTTTATGCAGGACATTTTTTATGCAATAAAAAAAACGCTGTTTAGACAAAATGTTTTATTCTATGTTGATTTATTTAGGAGAAAATATGATAAAAACGGTTATAAGGGTTAAAACCTAAGTAATAACCACTGATTTTTGCAAGTCAACTAAATTTCCAACGCTACATGAGTTCTCCGTTCTTTCTTTTTTCTATCGAAAAATAGAAAGAACTAAAAAAAGTCTGCCCTATACGAAGGTTCTGTTTAATAATTAAGAGCCATTTTAGAAAATTGTATGGGCAGCAAATTTAAATTAAGATACAAATAAAATAATATATAAACCTACATTTTTTGGAGGAATAAAAAATGATAAGAGAAGATTTAAGAAATATTGCGATTATCGCCCACGTAGACCACGGTAAAACTACTTTGGTAGACGAAATGCTCAAGCAGGGCGGCGCATTCAGAGACAATCAGGTTGTTGCTGAAAGAGTTATGGATAACAACGACATCGAACGTGAAAGAGGAATTACAATCCTTGCGAAGAACACTTCCGCTTGCTATAACGGTACAAAAATTAATATTATAGATACTCCTGGACATGCTGACTTCGGCGGCGAAGTTGAACGTGTACTTAGCATGGTTGACGGCGTTTTGCTACTTGTTGACTCTGCAGAAGGTGCAATGCCACAGACAAGATTTGTTTTGTCAAAGGCTCTTGAAATGAACCACAAGATTATTATTGTTGTAAATAAAATCGACCGTCCTGACGCTCGTCTTGACGAAATCGGTGATGAAGTTTTAGAGCTTCTTTTAGACCTTGATGCAAACGAAGAACAGCTTGAAAGCCCTATTCTTTTCTGCTCAGGAAGAGCTGGTACTGCATCACTCAGCCAGTACGAAGCGGGCACTGACCTTACTCCGCTTTTTGAAACAATCGTAAATTACATTGAACCACCTCAGGGTGACGAAGAAGGCCCTTTCCAGATGCTTATTTCATCTATCGATTACAATGAGTATGTTGGAAGAATCGGAATCGGCCGTATCCAGAGAGGTTCTGTTAAGGTTAACCAGAATATTTCTGTATGTAACTTCCAGACTCCTGAGAAAAAGGCTGCAAATGCAAAGCTTGTTTCACTTCTTCAGATTGAAGGTCTTCAGAGAGTTCCTTCTGAAACAGCTAATGTTGGTGATATCATCTGGGTAAGTGGTATTGAAGGAATTACGATCGGTGATACAATTTGTGCTCCTGATACTGTTGAGCCACTTGAATTTATTAAGATCAGTGAACCAACTGTCGAAATGACATTTGGTGTTAACGACTCTCCTTTTGCAGGCAGAGAAGGTAAATTTGTAACTACACGTCAGATTCGTGAAAGACTTTATAAGGAAACTTTGAAGGACGTTTCACTTCGTGTTGAAGAAGCTACAAATACAGACGCATTCAGAGTTGCTGGCAGAGGTGAAATGCATCTTTCAATTCTTATCGAAAATATGCGTCGTGAAGGTTATGAACTTTCTGTTTCAACTCCTAGAGTTCTTTTCAAGGAAGATGAAAATGGTAATAAGACTGAACCTTTTGAAAGACTTGTTATTGACGTTCCAGAAGAGAGCGTTGGTTCTGTAATGGAAAAGATGGGAACAAGAAAGGCTGAACTTGTTTCCATGGCTCCACAGGGATCAAGAATGAAGATTGAATTTATTGTTCCTTCAAGAGGTCTTTTCGGTTATAAGAGTGAATTCCTGACTGACACTAAGGGTGAAGGAATCATGTCAAGCGTATTTGACAGCTATCAGGAATACAAGGGCGAAATTCCTAAGAGAAGTACTGGTTCTCTTATCTCATTTGAAACTGGTGAGGCTGTAACTTACGGTCTTTACAATGCACAGGAAAGAGGTCAGCTATTTATTGGTGCTGGTGTTCCTGTTTATGAGGGCATGATCGTTGGTGCATCTCCAAAGGCAGAGGACCTTGTTGTTAATGTCTGCAAGAAAAAGCACCTTACAAATACTCGTGCAAGCGGTTCTGACGATGCACTAAGACTTGTTCCACCAAGACGTTTGAGCCTTGAGGACAGCCTTGAGTTCTTGGCAGAAGATGAATTACTCGAAGTTACTCCTGAAAGTATCCGTATCAGAAAGAGAATTTTGAGCAATACAATGAGAGCTAAAAATAGAGCGAAATAATATTAAAAGGCTGTTGCAGAAATGCAGCAGCCTTTAAGTCTGTCGAAAAAGTTTAATATAACTTTTGAATTTTATTTTACAAAATCTTTTAGTTATTCTGACGTTTCAAAACTATCCCTGTCGGGCGTTTTGAAAAATTGGTTAAACTCGACGTAAGCATAATTAGGGTTCTTTTTTACAAGTGAAAAAAGAACCCTCTTGTCGCCTATGGGCGACAATTCACAAGAAAAAGACGCTTGAACAATGTGGATTTCGCTTGTTGCGACAAGCGACCAAAGACGCTGTCTTTGGAAACTGCGATTTTTTGAAAAAAATCGAGTAAAACTTTTGATTCGCCATTCGGCGGTGATAGTCAACTTACTTCATCAATTGCCACCTTTTTTGTTCAGGTCACAATGCTTATACAAATAACCTGCAAATATGCGACAGTACAGAACAAAGAATCACACCAAATGCAGTCGGTAAAATTATTGCTGCAGCTGTCCACTTTATACTTCCAGTTTCTTTTTTTATGGTAAGGCAAGTTGTTGAGCACGGGAAATGAAACAGTATAAACACCATTGTGCAAAGTGCTGTTACCCAAGTCCAGTTGTTGTTTACTAAAATATTTTTCAGTGCTTCTGTGCTTCCCGTTTCAACAAGCATACCAGTAGACATATACGACATTATGATTATCGGAATTACTATTTCATTTGCCGGAAAACCTAGTATAAATGCAAGTAAAATAGTTCCGTCCATTCCTAAGAATTTACCAGGAGCATCAAGAAATACTGCAAGATGTGACAGTATTGTCTGATCGCCTATAGATGCATTGGCAAGAACCCATATAATTAATCCGGCTGGGGCTGCAACCGCACAGGCTCTTCCTAATACAAAAATAGTTCTGTCAAATATGGAACGTACAATAACCTTTCCTATTTGTGGCTTTCTATACGGTGGCAATTCAAGTGTAAATGCTGATGGCACGCCCTTTAGAATTGTAACTGAAAGTATCCATGATGTAAGAAGCGTTGCTAAAACACCCGCAAGAATTACTGCAAGTAATATTAATGCTGACGTTACAGATTTTCCAATGCCCATTACAGATGCTGTAAAAAACATTGTTATTATTGTTATTAGTGACGGAAATCTTCCGTTACAAGGTACAAAACAGTTTGTTAAAATTGCGATTAAGCGTTCTCGTGGTGAGTCTATTATTCGGCACCCAGTTACTCCTGCGGCATTGCAACCGAAACCCATACACATAGTCAGCGCCTGCTTTCCGCAAGCGTTTGCACGCTTAAACTGCTTATCAAGATTAAACGCTGCTCTTGGAAGATAACCCGAATCTTCAAGCAGAGTGAAAAGCGGAAAAAATATCGCCATTGGCGGTAGCATTACTGAAACTACCCACGCTAATACACGATAAACCCCATCAACTGCAACACTTATAACAGTTGGGTGACACTTAACAAAACGCAGAAAGTCTTCAAGCTTATCTCCAATAAAAAACAATCCACTTGACAGCAACTTTGAAGGGTAATTTGCACCGACAATTGTAATCCAAAAAATCATACCAAGAATACCAATCATAATAGGTATTCCAAAAATTCGGCTTGTTAATATACGATCAATTTTACTGTCACGTCCGTAATACTCATCATTTTCATAATCCAATATTTCTTTTGCGATTTCTTCTGCCGAATGGATAATGCATGAAATAATTTCATCATTTATACTCTGTGGATTATAGCTTTTTCGTGCCAACGATTCACGGCATCGATTAAGAGTTCCAAAGTTTTCTTCTTCTATATCAAACCCCAGAAAGTTATTCATTGAACAAGCCAGTTTTTCATTCTTGTCAATTAGCCTTATTGCAGTCCATCTTGACGGTAATTTACAACATTTCAGACAATCAATACTTGTAGTAATCCTTGAAATTTCTTCTTCAAGTTCACGGCTATAGCATGGTAAGAACGCCGACTCTGGGGGCGACTTAATAAGTTTTTCAACAGTGTCCATCAGCTGGTCGAGCCCGTTGTTATCCCTTGCTGTCACGCCTACAACAGGTATTCCGAGAATATGTGACAGCTTTTGCATATCAATACGAATTCCCTTTTTTACTGCTTCATCAAGAAGATTTATACAAAGTATCGTCTTAGGTGTAATCTCCATAGTCTGGAGCAAAAGATTGAAATTTCTTTCAAGACAAGTTGCATCACATACAACTATAACCGCATCGGGAGAACCAAAACAAATAAAGTCCCGTGCCACTTCCTCCTCTGCGGAATGTGCCATAAGCGAATATGTACCAGGAAGATCGGCAAGAATATATTTTTTTCCGTTGTGTTCACATCGTCCGGCGGCGTTTGTAACTGTTTTTCCTGCCCAGTTTCCAGTATGTTGATTCATGCCAGTCAGAGCGTTGAAAACGGTTGATTTACCGACGTTTGGATTTCCGGCTAAAGCTATAAGAAATTCACCATCTTTTTTTTCTGGAAATTCGACTGAAAACGTATTTTTTCCAGTTGATTGTGACGTAAGTCCCATAATTTCCTCCTCATATAATGTTTATCATATAATTAATATGAGGCAAGGAGTATGTCCGATACATAAGGTTTAAATAAAATTAGGGAACTGTTGTATTTACACAATAGTTCCCTGATTTCTATTACTTCAAATTAGCCTCTAAATGTTCATAAACATTCTTGGCAATAATTGTTGGGCCGCCGCTACATTTTATTGTAAACGTTGCATTTTTCTCATATTTAGGATAACGCTCATTATAAAGCTGTTCTAATTGCTTAGGAGTACGGCTTGCAACGATAGGGCGATTTGCATCGCCTGAAATACGGCGAAAGCAAGTTTTGAACGGTACGCTTAAAAATACAACAACACCATTTTTACGAGCATTCTCTCCGTTTATATCATTTAGCATTGCTCCCCCACCACAGGATACAATACCATCAAATTCACCTAACTCAATAATAAGATCTGTTTCCATTTTACGAAAATATGGTTCGCCGTGTTTTTCAAAAATTTCAGGTATAGTCATTCCAGCTTTTTCAACAATCATTTCATCCATGTCGCAATATTCAGTATTGCAAAGCTCTGCAAGCTTTTTACCAACAGTAGTCTTTCCGCATCCCATAAATCCGCATAAAAATACAGGCATTAAACGTCCTCCTTTAAGTTGTTATATAACGTCTGCTGAATAATTCAAAAATTACTTAAAATCTCTATCCACAATTTCAGTCGCTTCATTTATAATTTTATTAATCTGTGCATCTGTATAGCTATCGCCATCCCAGATTTCATGAGCAGTAACAGCCTGTAATACAAGCATTGACATTCCGCCGGCTGCTAAAATCTCTTTTTGTTCAGCAATCTGAATAAGCTTGGTTTTAGTTGGATTATAAATCGCATCAAACACTGCCTTACAGTTTCCAATTACTTCTTCTGTAACATGGCAAGCGTCAACCTTAGGATACATTCCAACAGGTGTCGCATTTATAAGAAGGTCAAACTCTCCCGCAATGCTGTCAATCATTATTATCTGCACTTTTACATCATCAATGTTTTCCCTGACTTCGCTCACAAGCGTTTCAGCCATCTCCATTGCATCAGGTATTATAGCAATCGTAAGTTCAGCACCATGTCTTGCCGCCTCAATTGCCATCATTCTGCCAACACCACCGCAACCGAGTAAAAGAACCTTTCCACTAAGATACTTTTCAGGTACAGAACGCAAAAAGCCATCACAATCAGTATTAAAACCAGTAAGCTTTCCGTCCTTTCGGCAAATGCAGTTCACAGAATTATAACGCTCCGCACTTTCATCAAGCTTATCAAGAAACGGTATAACTGGAACTTTATGGGGAATTGTAACATTAAGACCCTCTGTTTCATTAATCAAAAGCGGCAGCTTTGTCTGCATATCTTCTGGAGCTATATCTTCAAGTGAATAGCTTACCTCTCTCCCCGCTTCCTCGAAAAGTCTGTTATGAATAAATGGGGACATAGAATGTCCCAGTGGATGGCCGATTAATGAGTACTTCTTCATAGTAATTTCCTCCGTTGAAATTATCAGATTGTCAAAGCTTTTTCAAGAGTTTTTAAATCTTCAATATTTAATGCATTTACACCCTTTAATGTTTTCTTAACAAGTCCTGTCAAAACCTTATTTGGCCCAAGCTCTATAAAGTTTTCAACATTTGATTCCCGCATTGTTGAAAGTTCAGCTGTAAAACGAACTGGTGAAACCATATGCTTTGCCAGCATAGATGGCATATCTGAAAAATCTTTAAGCTCTTCACCAAGAACATTTGAATAAAATGGAACGCTTGGTTCATTAAACTTAACGTCCTTTATAGCCTCATAAAATTCCTTTGCAGCACCTTCCATAAGCTTTGAGTGAAAAGCAGCTGATACCTTTAGAGGAACGGCTCTTGCACCCGCTTCTGCAAATGCTGCTGCGGCTTTTTCAGCTGCGTCCTTTTCCCCGGCAATAACCGTCTGTGCAGGAGAATTATAATTAACAGGAACAACATAGCCGTCAACCTGCTCACAAACCTTTTCAATTTCTTCTGGAGTCATTTTCATAACAGCATACATTGCACCCTCTGTTTCACGTCCAGCCTTGTCCATTGCTGCCGCTCTTGCTTTTATAACCTTAAAGGCATCTTCAAGTGAAAGCATTCCTGTTGCAGTCATAGCAGCGTATTCGCCAAGAGAATGACCTGCCACAGCATCAAAAGTAATACCGTTTTTCTTTGCAACTTCAAAGCAAAGTATTGACATTGCCATTATTGCAGGCTGTGAATTACAGGTCTGTGACAGTTCTTCTTCCGTACCCTCAAAAGAAAGCTTTGCAAGGTCGAATCCTAGTATCTCAGAGCCTTTTTCGTAGATATATGAAAGCTCTGGGTTAGCCTCTAAAAGCTCCTTGCCCATTCCTGGATACTGTGAGCCTTGTCCTGAGAATAAAAATGCTGTTTTTGACATAAATAATATCTCCAATCATTAAATAATTTTGTGTTTATTTTTCACAATTTCAACATGTGTTTTTTGTGCAAACTGCGGTATTTTATTTTAGGTGTCACAAAATAACAATTATTACATTGCAAAAAGGCTTAAAATAGATTACAATAAAATATGATTGATTTTAGATTGAATCTAAAATCAATAAAGGTTAAGACATTTATAGCCTACATATAATATAACACAAAATTAAGCATATGACAACTTTCAAGGAGGAATTTTTTTGCCAGGAATTAAAATTTTAGGTACTGGTTGCTACCAGCCTCAAAAAAAGATAGTGAACAAGGATTTCACAGCATTCATAGAAACAAGTGACGAGTGGATTTCAACCAGAACTGGAATGAAGGAACGTTACGTTTCAAACGGTGAACCAACATGGTTTATGGGCGCTCAGGCAGCAAAGGGAGCTATTGCCGCCGCTGGAATTTCTCCTGAGGATATAGGACTTATTATTGACACAAGTGTTACACCTGACTACTACACTCCATCTATGGCATGTATGGTTCAACGTGAAACCGGTGCTATAAACGCAATGGCTATTGATATAAATTGTGCTTGTGCTGGATGTGTTTATGCTATTGATATGGCTGAACGTTATCTTCGTACAGACGAAAATATTAAATATGCACTTGTTGTTGCAAATGAAAATCTGACAAAAATCACAGATTATACAGATAGAAGTACCTGTGTCCTTTTTGGCGATGGTGCTGCTGCAATGATCATTGAAAGAGCTGATAATGCTCTGTATTCAAGCTTTTTAGGTGCTGACGGAACTGGTGCAAAGCATCTTTTTGCAAGATCTATTCCACCAGCAAATGCATTTATGACTGGTGAAGGAAGAGTTGATGACGGTTTCCCAGAGTCAAATGCGCATTATCTTTTCCAGGATGGCAGAGAGGTTTATAAGTTTGCAACAAAGGCTCTCCCAACTGCTCTTACAAATGCAGCAGAAAAGATTGACTTTGATTTAAACGAGCTTGATTTTATAATACCTCATCAGGCAAATGTAAGAATAATTGAAACTGCCGCAAAGAATCTTGGTGTTTCAATGGATAAGTTTATAATAAACCTTGATAAGCATGCTAATACATCAAGTGCATCAATTCCAATTGCTTTTGACGAAGCAATTAAGGAAGGTAAAATCAAGAAGGGCGACAAAATCGGACTTGTTGGTTTTGGTGCTGGTCTTACATTTGGTGCAATTATATTTGAATATTAAAAAATGCTATAGGGTATATCCTATTGACCTTTGACTGCAAAATTAATTATATCCGCCGAACGGCGATTCAAAAGTTTTACTCAATTTTTTTCAAAAAATTGCGGTTTCCAAAGGCAGAGCCTTGGTCGCTCGTCGCAACGAGCGAAACTCTTAATGCCTTAGAAGAGCCTTTTTCTTTGATTCTTTCTTTTGCAGCGTGTGAAAAAAGAAAGAATGCAGAACTTATGTAGTGTTGGGAAAATCATTTCATTTTTGCAAAGTGATTTTCGGAATATTCGTATTTATTTAAATAAAGGGAATTAGCAAGCTAACTTTGATAAAAATAAAATTAAGAGATATGCCTATAGTCAAAATTTCTTGAAAAAAGAGGGAAAAGTATGACAACAAAAATAACTGAACTTCTGGGTATCAAATACCCTATTATACAAGGCGGTATGGCTTGGATTGCTGAAAGCACTCTTGCCGCTGCCGTTTCAGAAGCTGGCGGTCTTGGTCTTATAGCTGGTGGTTCTGCACCTATCGATTATCTTCGTGACCAGATAAGAAAAACAAAGGCATTGACAGATAAGCCTTTTGGTGTAAACATAATGCTTATGAGCCCTAATGCAGAAGAACTTGCACAGCTTGTTATTGATGAAAAAGTACCTGTTGTTACGACTGGCGCTGGAAATCCTGGTAAGTTTATGGCTGCATGGAAAGAAGCTGGAATCAAGGTTATTCCTGTTGTTCCTTCAGTTGGACTTGCTAAGAGAATGGAAAGATCAGGCGCTGATGCTGTTGTTGCAGAGGGTACTGAATCAGGCGGACACATCGGCGAAAATACTACAATGTGTCTTGTTCCACAGGTTGTTGACGCTGTTAACATTCCTGTTATCGCTGCTGGCGGTATCGCTGACGGCAGAGGTGTTGCGGCTTCATTTATGCTTGGTGCGGAGGGTGTTCAGATTGGAACACGTTTCCTTGCAGCTGACGAATGTCAGATTCACGAAACATATAAAAATCTTGTTGTTGACGCAAAGGACACAGATAACGTTGTAACAGGTCGTTCAACTGGTCACCCTTGCAGAAACGTTAAGACAAAGTTTGCAAAAAAGCTTGCAAGCAGTGAAATGAACGGCACTATTACTCCTGATGAATTTGAGGAAATTACACTTGGCTCGCTCAGAAAGGCTGTTCAAGATGGTAACCTTGATGAGGGTTCATTCCTATGCGGACTTATTGCTGGTATGGTTAACGATATAAAGCCTTGTAAGGAAATAATTGAGGAAATGTTTGAACAGGCTGAAAAGCTTTTGGGAAAATAATGTTATATAACATATTTCAGCAAATTGATAAATATGAAATAATGGATTTTTTTATAACGGGCATTGATATCGGAATTTTGACAATTGATGATTTATCTGAATATATTTTTGAACAGATTGAAAAAAGTGACTTGCCCGATGTAATGTACTGCGATATAGCATTACAGCTTTCAAAGGACTGGAAAATCCTTAGAGCATTGATTATGCAATATCTTTCTTATTATGGCTATGTATATTATGCCTCCGAAGAAAGAGAAAGTATCGCTTATCATTTATCTATTTATATAATTGGTGAACGCTATAAAAATGAAATAATAACCCTTAAACAAATAACTCACTTGTTTTATAAGCTGTCAGTTATTTATGATTCTTATTCGGAATTGAACGTTTTAGAAGATTACTATGACCTTGCCGAACAGGGTGTATATAAGGATTTAACAGAGATTGAAAAAAGAGTTATGGATATTTTAGAGGAAAACAAAGAGTATTTAGATGAAAGAATTCACAGGAGGTAAAATAAATGGCAGTTGCTTTAATAACTGGCTCATCAAGAGGAATCGGTGCGGCAATAGCTCTCCGCCTCGCAAATGATGGTTTTAATATAGCCCTTAATGACTTGAATGAGGGTATGTTTGAAAATAATGATATAGTTGAAAAAATCAAGGAAACAGGCGTTGAATGCGAAATTTTCTGTGCTGATGTTTCTAATTACTCACAGTGTGAAAAAATGACCGATGAAATCAAGGCTCGTTTTGGAAGCCTTGACGTTCTGGTAAATAACGCTGGAATTACAAGAGATGGTCTTATGGCAAGAATGTCAGAAGAACAGTATGACATGGTTATTAACATAAACCAGAAGAGTGTTTTCAATATGATGAAGCTTGCGGGCAAAATCATGATGAAGCAGAGAAGCGGAAAGATTGTAAATCTTGCGTCCGTTGCTGGTCTTTACGGTAACCCAGGACAGGTTAACTATGCAGCATCAAAAGCTGCAATAATCGGCATGACTAAAACTATTGCCAAGGAGCTTGGCTCAAGAGGAATTAACGTAAATGCAGTCGCTCCGGGATTTATCAAGACACCTATGACTGACAAGCTGACTGAAGAACAGCAGAATGCAATGTTAAACCTTATCGCAATGAAGCGTTATGGACTACCAGAAGAAATTGCTGGAGTTGTTTCATTCTTGGCATCTGAAGATTCAAGCTATGTCACAGGACAGGTTATTGAAATTTCTGGCGGACTTTCAATGTAATAAAAAAAGAAAAGGAATGTATATATGAGCAGAAGAGTAGTAATTACAGGACTAGGAACTATAAATCCACTCGGAAACAACGTTCAGGATTTCTGGGAAGGTATTAAAGCGAATAAGCTAGGACTCTCAAAGATTGAACAGTTCGATCCTGAAAATGTAGGTATAACTGTTGCTGGTGAAGTTAAAAACTTTGAACCAACAGATTTTATTGATAAAAAAGAAGCTAAGAGAATGGAACGTTTCACACAGTTTGCTGTTGTTGCAGCTGATGAGGCTCTGAAAGACAGCGGAACAGATTTTAAGGATGTTGATCCTTACAGAGTTGGTGTTATAATCGGCTGTGGAATCGGCGGAATTGGTCTGACACTAAGCGAACACGAAAAGTTTATGACTAAGGGTGCTAACAGAGTTTCTCCATTCTACGTTCCAATGATGATCGGAAACATGGCATCAGGTCAGGTTTCAATCAAAACCGGATTTAAGGGTGATAATTACTCAACAGTTACAGCCTGTGCGTCAGGTACTCACGCAATCGGTGAATCATTCAGAAAAATCAAGGACGGTTATCTTGATGTCGCACTATGCGGCGGTACAGAATCTACTGTACATGAATTTACACTTTCAGGCTTTAATAACATGAAGGCTTTGTCAAAATCAACTGATCCAACCAAGGCTTCAATGCCCTTTGATAAGGACAGAAACGGTTTTGTTTTAAGTGAAGGCTGTGGAATTCTTGTTCTTGAAGAATATGAACACGCTAAGGCAAGAGGTGCTGAAATTTATGCAGAGGTTGCCGGATACGGTGCAACTTGTGACGCTTATCACATTACATCCCCTGATCCAGACGGTGAAGGTGCTGCAACTGCAATGAAAAATGCTTATACAGAAGCAGGACTAAAACCTGAAGATGTAACATATATTAATGCGCACGGCACTTCAACAGGCTTAAATGATAAATACGAAACAATCGCAATAAAGAAGGCTCTTGGAGATGCAGCTAACAACGTTAAAATCAATTCAACAAAGTCAATGATTGGTCACCTTCTTGGTGCTGCTGGCGGTGTTGAAGCGATTGTAACCGCACTTAGCATTAAAAACGACCTTATTCATAAGACAATCGGATTCCAGACACCAGACGAAGAATGTGATCTTGATTACTGCGTTGAAGGCAATGTTGAAATGCCTATTAATGCAGCTCTATCAAATTCTCTCGGCTTTGGCGGACACAATGCGACAATTTGTATGAAAAAGGTTACTGATTAAGGAGAACAGATATGAGTGGAAATATGATTGCCTGCAATCTGACATTTGATGAGATTAACAAGCTTGCTGACAAAGTTGAAAGCGGCAAGCTTACAAAAATAAAGATTAAAAACGGTGACTGTGAAGTTGTTATTGAAAAGGAAACTAAGGTTGCTCCTGCAATGATGCCAGCAATGTCATCACCTGTTATGCCTATGCAGAGTGCTGTTGAACCAGCTGCTGCAACACAAGCAGCTCCTGCTGAAATTAGCGGAAATGTTGTTAAAGCACCAATTGTTGGCACATACTATTCTAAGCCAGGCCCAGACAAGGCTCCTTTTGTTGAAATTGGAAAGTCTGTTAAAAAGGGCGATGTGCTTATGATTATTGAATCAATGAAACTTATGAATGAGGTTCAGAGCGAATTTGACGGCGTTATCAAGGAAATTCTTGTAAATGATGCAACAGCTGTTGAATTTGATCAGCCAATTATGATAATTGAATAAAGGGGAATGAAAATGTCTGAAGTCGTATACAATAAAGAACAGATTATGGAAATTATTCCTCATCGTGATCCGTTTCTGCTAATTGATGAAATCAACGAAATGGAGCCTGGAAAAAGGGTTGTTGCAACAAAATATATCAAGGAAGATGAATTCTGGTTTAAAGGTCATTTCCCTGATTACCCTGTAACTCCGGGTGTACTTATGATTGAAATGCTTGCACAGGCTGGCGCAGCAGCAATGCTCGTTCTCCCTGAAAACAAGGGGAAACTTGGTCTTTTTGCAGGTATTGATAAGGCTAAATTTAAAAAACAGGTTATGCCTGGTGATGTTTTAAAGCTTGAAGTTGAAATCATCAAAGTTAAAGGCCCTATTGGTATTGGAAAAGGTCTTGTGACAGTTGACGGTCAGAAAGCTGTTTCTGCTGAAATCACTTTTGCAATCAAATAAAAAACAGCTAACGTAAACTCTTGAAAGTGAGCGAAAAAAATGTTTAAAAAGGTATTAATTGCCAACCGTGGCGAAATTGCCGTTAGAATAATAAGAGCTTGTCGAGAACTCGGAATTCGCTGTGTTGCGATTTATTCAACCGCTGACAGAACCGCTCTTCACGCTCAGATTGCTGATGAAGCAGTCTGTATAGGCCCTGCTGATACTAAAGATAGTTATCTTAACATGAAGGCAATTATTGCAGCTTGTGAAATAACTGGATGTGATGCACTTCATCCTGGATTTGGTTTTCTTTCTGAAAATGCAGCCTTTGCAAGAATGTGTCAAAAATGTGGCATAGAATTTATAGGCCCTACTCCAGAATCAATTGAAATGCTGGGCGACAAGGCAACTGCAAAGGAAACAATGAAGGGCGCTGGAGTTCCTGTTATTCCTGGCTCTGAGGGTGCAGTATGCACAATAGAAGCTGCTGAAGCAGCAGCCGAGGAAATCGGTTTCCCATTACTCATTAAAGCCTCTGCAGGCGGCGGCGGAAGAGGTATCCGCTTAGTTGAATCGAAAGAACAGCTAGTACCTCAGATTCAAGCTGCACAGACTGAGGCAAAAAACTATTTCGGTGACGATGCGATTTACATGGAACGATTTGTAAAAAATCCACGACATGTTGAAATACAAATTCTTGCTGACAAGCATGGTAACGTTATACATTTAGGTGAACGTGATTGCAGTATGCAGAGAAGAAACCAAAAGGTTGTCGAAGAAAGTCCAAGCCCAGTTATGACAGATGAGCTGAGAAAACAAATGGGTGAAGCAGCTGTCAGAGCGGCTAAGGTTTGTAATTACCATAATGCTGGAACTATTGAATTTCTTGTTGAAAACGGAAAAGATTTTTACTTTATGGAAATGAATACAAGAATTCAGGTTGAGCATCCTGTAACAGAATTTGTAACAGGTGTTGATCTTGTTAAATCTCAGATTAAAATTGCAGCCGGACTTCCTTTAGATTATTCTCAGGACGATATTAAGGTTAAGGGGCATTCAATTGAATGCCGTATTAACGCTGAAAATCCTGCGTTGAATTTCCGTCCATCACCTGGAAAAATTCTTGCTCTTCATACTCCAGGCGGTCCTGGAATAAGAATAGATTCAGCAACATATCAGGGATATACCATTTCACCATATTATGATTCAATGATTGCAAAGCTTATTGTTTATGCTCCAACAAGAGATGAAGCCATAATGAAAATGAAGTGGGCACTTTCTGAATTTATTGTTGATGGTATTGATACTAATATTGATTTCCAGCTTGCACTTATTAAGTGTGATGCTTTTGAAAGCGGTGAATACGATAACCGTTTTCTTGATACATTCAAATTTGAAGGATAGAAAGGTGGCGGATTAAAAAATGAACGGCTTAGAAGATTTATTTAAAGTTGTAACTACCCGATTTAATGGAAATGACAAAACAGACGGGAAATCTGCCGCTGACACGAGCAAGGTTCCTGATGATTTACTTTTTAAATGTCCAAGATGCAGAAACGTAATTTTAGAGGACGAACTCAAAGCAGTTAACATGGTTTGCCCAGCTTGTGGTTATCATGCAAGACTTAATTCTCATGAACGTCTTAAAATAACTGTTGATAAGGGAAGCTTCAGAGAAATAGATGCTGAAATGATAAGCAAAAATCCAATTGGTTTTCCAGATTATGAGGAAAAACAAGCTGCTTTGCGTGAAAAAACAGGATTAAATGATGCTGTTATCACTGGTGAAGCTGAGATAAGAGGAATTCCAGTTGTAATCGGAATCATGGATTCAACATTTATGATGGCATCAATGGGAAGTGTTGTTGGTGAAAAGTTGACAAGAGCGTTTGAATATGCGGCAAAAAATAAAATGCCTATCATTTTGTTTACTGCATCTGGTGGGGCAAGAATGCAGGAGGGAATCGTTTCTCTGATGCAGATGGCTAAGACAGCTGGTGCAGCAGCATTGCACGATGATTCAGGTCAACTGTATATAACAGTGCTGACAGACCCTACAACAGGCGGTGTTACAGCTTCATTCGCCTCACTAGGCGATATCATAATCGCAGAGCCAAAGGCGCTTGTAGGCTTCGCTGGACGCCGTGTTATTGAAGGCACTATAAAGCAAAAACTCCCAGACGATTTCCAGCTTGCTGAATTTTTGCTTGACAAGGGCTTTATTGACATGATTGTCGAAAGACGCAAGATGAGAAGTGTTCTATCTCATTTGTTAAAGCTTCACGGATATGAAAAGGAGGGACGCTAATATGAATAACAGAACTCCTTGGGAAAGAATGGAGCTTCTGAGAGATAAGGAGCGTCCAACTATAAATGACTATATCCCGCTTATATTTGATGAATTCTATGAAATGCACGGGGACAGATTTTATGGAGATGATGCGGCTATACTAGGTGGTATTGCTCGTCTTGATGGAATCCCTGTTACAGTAATCGCTGAAGTCAAGGGTAGAAACCTTAATGAAAACAAGAGAACTAATTTTGCTATGCCACATCCAGAGGGCTATAGAAAAGCGTTAAGGCTTGCAAAGCAGGCTGAAAAGTTTCACAGACCAGTAATCTGCTTTATTGATACACCTGGAGCTTTCTGTGGCATTGAAGCCGAGGAAAGAGGTCAGGGTGAAGCCATTGCAAAGAACATCATGGAGTTTATGCGTCTGAAAACGCCTGTAACGTCCGTTGTACTGGGTGAAGGCGGAAGTGGTGGTGCGTTAGCCCTTGGCGTGTGTGACAGGCTTGCAATGCTTGAGAATGCGTTGTATTCAGTTATTTCACCAAGAGGCTGTGCAAGTATTCTCTGGAAAGATGCCAGCCGTGAAAAAGAAGCCTGCGAAATTTTAAGAATAACTGCTGAAGACATGCTTGAAATGGGTGTTGCAGAGGCAATTATTGAAGAGCCAAACGGAAGTGCTCACTACGATTTAGATAAAATAGCAGAAAATATCAAGGAATTTTTGTCAGATACTATAAAAGAAAATTTGCAAAAAGATATTGACATTTTACTGAATTCAAGGTACACTAAGTTTAGAAAAATTGGCGAGTTCGCCGAGTAGCAAAATGCACAACAAGTTATATAGGTGAGTATCACCTTTATATAAAAATCAGACAATGGAGGAAAGAATAAGATGGTTTTTGACAAGGTAAAAGAAATTATTGTTGACCAGCTTGATGTTGAAGAAGATGTTATAAAGATGGAATCAGTTATTACTGATGATCTAGGCGCTGATTCACTTGACGTTGTAGATCTAGTAATGTCAATTGAAGAAGAATTCGATATGGAAATTCCAGACGAAGCTGTTGAAAATATTAAGACAGTTGGCGACATCGTAAGCTTTATTGAAAGCAAGCAGTAATCTAAAATATAAAAGCGGACGGTTTAATCGTCCGCTTTTTTCTTGCAGTAAAATTTAACTGCCCCGCCGAACGGCGCATAAAAGTTTACTCAATTTTTTCAAAAATTGTGGTTTCCAAAGGCAAAGCCTTGGTCGCTCTCCGCAGAGAGCGAAAAGCTTTATCGTTCAAGAGCATTTTTTCTTTGGTTCTTTCTATTTTGCGATAGAAAAAAGAAAGAACAGGAGCTCGTGAAGTCTATGAGGGATAGTTAACTTGCTAGATTTTGTTTTTCTGACACCTCGGCTTAGTCAACTCGCAAGATTCAGACTTTCTGACGTTTCAAAACTTCCCTACTATCGTGCGTTTTGAAAGGCAAATAGAACTCGACGTAAATCCTAAAAC
Source organism: Oscillospiraceae bacterium (assembly GCA_031548405.1). Classification (GTDB taxonomy): domain Bacteria; phylum Bacillota; class Clostridia; order Oscillospirales; family Ruminococcaceae; genus Porcipelethomonas. The sequence goes on from JAVBRC010000011.1 coordinate 17,009, forward strand.
TAAGTCCGCCGAACGGCGATTGGATGCAACGTCACGTTGCCCCTTTAAAAAGGGTTGACCTAAACTATGCGTCATTAAACGAATTCGTAAGATTTCGTTCGGCGGAGTTATTTTCTTTAAAATAAAATTCTTGACATCCCTCCCCTATTATGATATACTAAATACATAATTTAATAAACACTGCCACCGGGTAGTCGAATCATGCATTCATTTGTTCATCATTAGGTCTTGGAAGATGTTCAAAGGAGTGTATTTTTTATTTTTGGAGGTAAACAATGAAACTTAAGAACCCATTTAAAGAATTCACTAAATTCGAATTAATTCTTTGGTTAAGCTCCTGCGCTTTAATAACAGCCATTTTCGCCCTTGGTGGTCAAAAGGATACGTTAACACTAGTGGCTTCACTCATAGGCGTTACAGCGTTGATTTTCGTCGCTAAGGGCGATGTAATAGGTCAGGCGATTACAATACTGTTCGCAATATTCTATTCAATCATATCATTCAAATTTCAATATTACGGCGAAATGATAACTTATCTCGGAATGACTGCCCCTATTTCCCTGTTCTCAACAATTTCATGGATAAAAAATCCTTATGAGAACGGCAAAAACGAAGTCAGAATTGCATCGTTAACTAAGTTTAAATTCATGATTCTATCTTTACTAACAATCGCTGTAACCATTATATTTTATTTTATATTGAAGTATTTTGAAACATCAAGCCTGATTGTAAGCACAATTTCAATCGCAACAAGCTTTATGGCATCAAGCTTGTGCTTTCTGCGTTCCCCTTACTACGCTGTGGCTTACGCATGCAACGACATTGTACTGATTATTTTATGGATTATTGCGACGGTTCAGAATATAATGTATCTTCCAATGATTTTATGCTTTGTCATCTTTCTTGTAAATGATATTTACGCTTTTACAAACTGGGAGAGAATGCGAATTCGGCAAGCGGACTTAATACAAGAAAATGCACAGGCTTAAAACCTGTGCATTTCTCTTTATATTTTATCTTTTTTCTACTTAATTTATTTCATAAAGATGAGCTTTTCCAGAAACTAAATCCTCTGTAAAAACTGCACTACCATAATTTCCAGAATGTTCTGCATAAACACCAATCTGTATCGCTTCCTCTGGAATAAAATATCCAAGTGTAATAGTTCTTGTTTCGTTAGGCTCAAAGTTGTAGATGTAAGCATCTTTTCCGCCATTATCCTTATCTGAAGCATAATCCGGCTCATTTGAACAAAAACCTTCATAAGCAAAATCCTTTTGTACTATTCTTACGCCCCAGAAATAGTTCTCAACATAAACATCACTTTTATTTTCAAGCTCATAAGTCACAAGTAGCATCTTTGAGTTTTCAAAACTTCCTTCGCCATATGCATTCTCATACCACGCATAATGATCATCACTTATACTGTAATTTGAAGCGTCATCGAGTTCACTTCCAGTTATTCTTCCATAAACCGAATCTCTTATATGAAACTGAGTATTAAGAGGTAATGCAGTAACATTATTTCTAACTTCCTCCAATATTACTTCATATTGTTCCTGATTTCTTCTCTCTAGTTCTTCCATCGGAGGATTATATATCACTTTAGATTGGTCAAAGGATTCGTTATTATCATAACTTACTTCATATTTATTTGCAAAGCCTTCATCTATAGGAATGTTAAAGCTATATTCTGTTGGGAAACCGTCCTCATCAAGTCTGAAAATTTCAACAGTCAATTCCTTTGCAGTTTTAAGAGGTGAACTAAAATCAATACTGCCTTCTAATCCCATCCATTCTAGTTCATTACCATCCTGATCTAAAACTTTAAAGCTCTGCTTTTCCTCAAGTCCACTCATTACAAGAGTTGTCATAAACGGTGTTACTCTGACACTTTCAAGAGTTACATTACCCTGAGTTTCATTTACATAATATGTCTTATTGTGACTTTCGTCTGGTTTTACATTGTATTCAAATTCAAATTTGCC
>JAVBRC010000020.1:0-32057 GCA_031548405.1 Oscillospiraceae bacterium
AAGTGTTAGACGAAATGGAAATTGAGGGCGATACAATCGGTGTCTGTCCTGTAGGCTGTTCTGTTATGGCTTATGACTATTTCAACTGTGACATGATTGAAGCCCCTCATGGACGTGCTCCAGCTGTTGGAACTGGTGTTAAACGTTCTTTGCCTGATAAATTTGTTTTCACTTATCAGGGTGACGGCGACCTTGCTGCAATCGGAACTGCTGAAACTATCCATGCGGCAGCAAGAGGAGAAAACATAACTATAATATTTATAAATAATACAACTTACGGCATGACTGGTGGTCAGATGGCTCCTACAACTCTTCCCGGACAGGTTACACAGACCACTCCATATGGACGAGATGTTACAAAGGCTGGTTTCCCTATCAAAATGTGTGAAATACTTTCACAGGTAGACGGAACTGCTTTTGCAGAGCGAGTTTCAATTGACTCACCTAAAGAAGTTATAAAAGCAAAAAAAGCCGTAAAAAAGGCCTTTGAAGTACAGCGTGATAAAAAAGGCTTTTCAATAGTCGAGGTTCTTTCAACCTGCCCTACAAACTGGGGAATGTCACCAGTTGAATCACTTGAAAGGCTTCGTAATGAGTGTATCCCTTACTTCCCATTGGGTGTTTACAAGGATATCACATCAAAGGAGAATAACAATGACTGATAACATTATTTTCGCTGGATTTGGCGGACAAGGAATACTTTTTGCTGGAAAGCTTCTGGCTTACGGTGGAATGATTGAAGAAAATGAAGTAAGCTGGATTCCTTCATACGGACCTGAAATGAGAGGCGGAACTGCGAACTGTTCTGTTATAGTTTCGGATTCACCAATCAGCTCTCCAGTTGTTTCTGCTCCAGACTACCTTGTTGCAATGAATTACTTATCATATGAGAAATTTATAAACAGCGTTCGACCTGGCGGAAAAGTTTTCATTGATTCCTCAATGACCGATGAAAGGTGCAGCAGAACAGATATCGAATGTTTTTACGTTCCTGCAACCACGCTTGCGCACGAACACGCAACTAATGGAATGGCTAACATCATTCTCTGCGGAAAGCTTTTAAAGGAAAGCGGACTTATTAAGCTTGAAACTGCGAAAAAGGCATTAAAGGAAATTATTCCTAAGTCAAAAGAATATCTTATGAATTTGAATTTTAAAGCGTTAGAGCTAGGAATGAGTATGTAGCAAGTTTAATAACCCCGCCGAACGGCGAAGTAGTTTAGGTCAACTCTTTTTAAAGGGGGTGCAGTGTGTCAAGGGACGGAGTCCTTGTCGCTCCGCAAAGCGAAATCCCGTAGGGCACGGCATCCTCGACGTTTCAAACATAGTTTCATAATCCCAAAAAGTCCATTAAGCTTTTTATCTATAAGCTTAATGGACTTTTTTAAGTTTAATATTAAATTATAGTTTTAAAATTACGTTATAATCCAGTAGAAACAAGTAGCAAATGAGCGAAGTATCACGCTGTTTGCTATCTTATAAAGCTCTCAAGCCCAGCCGCAAGACGTTCTTCCTTACGACGTTTTTTATTCTCATACATAGTCTGGTCAGCCATAGAAATAACCTTATTCAAAGCCATTTCCTTATCAGCCTTTGTAATAATATAGCCAATACTTGCATCAACAGCATAAGGCTTATCAGAAAGTCTGTTAAACTTCTTTATTTGATTATAAATCTTGTCTATAAGTTCTTTTGCGTCATCATCTGTATGATGATCAGCAAATATTATAAACTCGTCACCACCAAATCTTGCGAATATCTGGTTTCTATCACAAGCATTCTTTATTGCAAGAGAAATTTGCTGAAGTGCAAAGTCGCCATCGCTATGGCCAAATTTATCATTTATATATTTCAAGCCATCCATATCAAGGAACATAACCATGATATCTCTATGCTCAACGATACAGGTCTGATAAATTGCAAAAGCATTTTTGTTAAAACCATTTCTATTATAAATCTGGCAAAGCGGATCAATAACAGAAAGTCTGTCAAGCTTGCTTACCATTTTATCTAAGCTAATGATTTTTCTGATATTTTCGATTGAATTGCAAACATTCATAATCCATGTCTGGAACAGTCCGCTTTCCATTGGGAAGCTACTGTTTTTTATAACGCAATAGCCAAGACATCTGTCACGGAAATGAATAGGCACAAAGTAATAATCATTGCTTTTATCTGTTGATTCATATAAGTCTGGCAGCATTTCAGATGAATTAAATTCATAGTTTTCCTTAAACCGTCCATTTTCATAGTCAAGAATTACTTCCATCTTATCTGTATAACCAGTTGTAATATATTGATCATCAAGTTCTTCTTCTGTAACGTCCTCTGTATCTTCAGAAGAAACACCATATCCATTCATCCAATTGTCACAAAGACAAAGTACAAACTTTTCACAACCTATTTCATTGACAAAACGTTTTAGTACATCAATATTTTCTTCAATTGTAAGACATTCTGCAAATTCACAAGACATTCTGTTAATCATAGGAACGCCTATATTATAAGTTTCAATAGATCTGTAACATGATTTTTTAAACTCTACTATATTTTCATCGTAATTGTCATCAAAGCATCCACAGCTTTCAGTGAAGGTGCATTCGGTATCAAGCACTTCAACTCTTTTTGGTGATTCACCATATATTTTTTCAAAGACTTTTCTAGCAGCAGTATAACCTGAAAGTCTTAACGGACGTTTTACAGACGAAACACCAGGAGAGTAGTTTCTTGCTGCATAAATATTGTCAAATCCAGTTACAAGAACATCATCTGGAACTTTCAGTCCTCTTTTTTCAAGTTCAATAACAGCAGATAAAGCCATTGCATCATTTGCGCAGATAATAGCTTCTGGAAATTCCAGATCAGAATCCAAGAATGTATTTACTGCTGCACGACCGTCCTGTCCTCTGAAATAACCATGGTATATTCTTTCTTCATCCATAGGAATATTATTTCTTTCAAGAACACTCCTGTATGCATAACGACGCATTATACTTTCAGGGTTATCATCAGGGCCTGAAACATAATTAATTCGTGTCATTCTATGGTCAAGGACAATATGTTCAACCATTTTTTCCATGGCTTTGAAGTTATCAATTCCAATATAAAAGAAATCACCTAAATCATTATCTACACAAGCAGCAGGTATTCCCGCAGCCTTTATTCTTTCAGTAAGTTCTACTGTGATTTTTGGAGCTGAAATAGTATTTGTTAAAAGAATTGCTCCGTCGAATTTTTCAAAATTTACAAGATTATAGATATTAAACTCACCCATATCATGTAATTTGTTTTTTAAAATCCCACCAAAAGCTATAAAATTGCTTATATTGATGTTATGTGCTGCTGCAAAGTCCTGTATTCCAAGCAAAATAGTATTTTGATATTCTTCATCAATTCCTGCAACGATTACTGCAATATTTATAGGATTACTCATAATAATTCTCCCATCTGCTGTCAATTTTAATACAGCCAGCATAAATAAATTTTCTAATTTAAAGTACGATATCAAAAAGCTTTGTTGTTAATCCAGTTTACGAACTGGAGTTTGAGGAACAATTCAAAGCTTATTTTTTTATTATACTACAAACCGACATTTTTTCAAATAGTTTTCATAACAACAATATAATTTTTGTGAATAAGTGCTAAAAGACAGGTTCTTTTTTTCATATATCCCACAAAGCATAAGCGGACGCATTTTACGTCCGCTTTCGTATGTTATTAATTAAATCTGCTTACACCCTTATTATTTTTCTGGTCTTTAATTTTGCTCCAGATATATCTAAGCTGCCAGCCGTCATAATTTGTGATTTCAACAGAATTTCCAGCCATCATTATTGTTGGCTCTGGGAATCCTCCTGGTGGGAATCCATCAGATGCACCTTCTCCGCCGTAGAAGTCAGTAATACCAAAGCCGTGTCCTAATTCATGCTCAAAAACATGAATGTTAGTACCATTAAGCATCTTCAGATATGCATCATCTGAAAGACGCTGGCCCCAGTCGCCACCGCACCCGCCGATATCAGGGAATCCCTGAGTTGCCCATAGATACATATCAAAACGTTTATCTAAGCCACCTGGATAGTTATATCCAATGTTTGTATCGAAATGATACATTCTTGACAGTTCATCAGGAGCATTTGGAAGCAATGTAGGAATAACTTCTCTGCCATTTGACGTGTCCCACTGACTGTCATAAGGAGTACAGTTAGTATAAATTATTTCATCAGGCTGTTTGTCAAGAATAACACTCTCATCAATAACTGCCCAACCTACAACGTTTACATCAATATGATCATATTTCCAGCCGTCATATCCAACAAGATATTCAGCCCAGTTATTTATTGAATCCTCAATCATAACTTCAAACTGCTGACGCTGTGCAAGTGTTACAGTTTTGTAAGACTGCCATCTTACAACATAGTTTATTGTACCGTTGCCACCATAAATCTGGTCAAAAATTGTATTCCATCTGTCGGTTGACTTTTCAGCTGAAATTCTGTTTGTCCAAACCCAATTAAGTGGAGATGCATATTCAGTTGGCATATCATCAAGACTTAATAATTTAGCAGTTGTAACAGTAGTTGTAATAGTTGTTGTTACAGTAGTTGTAACCTCTGTTGTGACAGGCGAAGTTACAGTTGTCGTTTCTGGCAAAGTAGTTGTAACAGGTGGCTGAGTTTCATAGCTTGTTGGTGCCTCTGTAGGCTCTGTTGTAGGCTGTGTTGATTCTTCATCATATTCAAGCTCACGCTCTCCAAGAACAGTTTTTCTTAAAAGCATAAGGTCAAATACATTAACAACATTATCCTTATTCATATCAGCATAATATAAATCACTTTCATCCCAAAAAGCAGTACCATTCATACAATGGCTAAATGCAACCAAATCAGAAACTGTCACATAACCGTCCTGATTAATATCTCCTTTAATTCTTCGGTCAAATGTACTTTCATCCGCACTAACTCCGCTGAACAATGATGTCATCATAAGTACCGTAGCAGTAAATGCAGATATTTTCTTTTTTATATGCAAAATAATTCCTCCTCTATTCATTTTATACTATTTTAACATTTTATCACTCGATAGTCAATAAAATTTATTAACATTCAATATTTTTTATTAATAATGTACAAACAAAAAGCACTTCCCTTATGGAAAGTGCTTTTCTTCATTAGCATAATAATATTAATTACTAATTGAATAATTAATCGTTAATACCACTTACTGTAAATGTAATTTCGATACTTTCTTCAATGGCTGTATCAGCAGGAATAGCGAATACCTTAGTAATCCAGCTATCAGTCAAATAAATACGAGTTCCGTTAAATGAACCTTCTGCATAGCCTGTATTAACTACAACCTTAGTTGCGTCAAATGTTGCAAGATCTGCTCCGTCAACCACAACAGAATCAACTGTAATTACTAAATCCGCAAAGTCACTAGCCTTTAAACCGTCAAGGCCGATAATAAGGAAGTCAACTGAACCAGTTGCCTTGTCTACAACCAACTTTGCTGTATATGTTCCATTCTTATCTACTGTTGGAATAACAGAACCATCTGCAAGATCGTCTACAGACCAGTAGCTATTTTCGCCAAGCTGTCCCATCATAGCAGCATCCGAATTTGCTGTCTTAGAAGGATCAACTGGTTCAACATAAGAATCAAATTCTTCACCATCAATTATAACCTTAGCGTCAATAAGCTTAACGTCTTCACCAGTAGCTTGCCAATATTTGCAAATCTTAACCATTGTGATTGTTGATAAATCGTCAATTTCTGCTATTGGAGCGTCGATTGTGATTACACCATTAACTGCATCATCAACAGTAAAGTTTACATCAAAGTTACCATCCTCTGTAAAGAACTGAACAGCACCGTTATAAGTAACATCAGCATCAACTGTAAACTTAACGCCTTCAACAGCCTTTGTGTTTGCAGGGTCAATGTTTATTACATATGGGAATTTCAAAGCTTCCGTTTCAGTAGTTGTTACTTCAGTTGTTACAGGTTCTGTTGTTACTGTAGTAACTTCTGTTGTTACAGGCAAAGTTTCGATTGTTGTAACTTCTTCAGTCACAACTGTAGTAACTTCTGTAACGTCAGTTTCAGGTACATCAGTCACAACTGTAGTAACTTCTGTAACGTCAGTTTCAGGTACATCAGTCACAACTGTAGTAACCTCTGTAACGTCAGTTTCAGGTGCATCAGTCACAACTGTAGTAACCTCTGTAACGTCAGTTTCAGGTGCATCAGTCACAACTGTAGTAACCTCTGTTGTTACATCATACCAAATTTCTGTTGTTGGAGCTTCTGTAGGAGGAACCTCAGTTGTTTCTTCAACTATTTCAATTTCTCTGATTTCAAGAACAGTTCTCTTAACAAGATTCATATCAAAGATATTAACAGTGTTATCGTCGTTCATATCAGCAATTACATACTGATCTGCTGTTAATGTAGCCTTTTTAGTCAAATACTGTGATAGTATTACTACATCAGCAATGGTAACTTTCTTATCACCATTAAGGTCACCTTTTGTGAAACCTCCGTTAATAATAGCTGCACCAGATGCTCCAAGCACTGGAATTGCAGACATAAGAACTGTTGCTGCTGAAAGAACAACTGCAAGTTTTTTCTTAAAGTACATTATTATCTCTCCTTTTCATAAAAAAATATATTATCCGTATGATTTTAACTTTTACTGGATAAGCATGAATACATACTTATCTTATATTATTAATTGTATCATTGAATTTTTAAAAAGTCAACTTTTTTTCAAGAATTTCATATTTTTTTTGTAGAAATAGCGTATTATCTGATCAAATTAAAACAAATAACGTAATTTCATGTACAATTATTGCTCCACCAATTAAACATTGACAAATATTGACGGCAATGTTTAGTTGGCGGAGCAATACATAAAGAATCCCCGCTTTTATAAAAAAGCGGGGATTCTTGCTATTTGGAATGTCTGATTAGCGGTTTCCCTGTTCAGGACAATTTTCCTGATTCTTAGGTGATAGGCTATCTGGTGTTCCAGATGTGCTAGGTGTAGTTGGTGTAGTCTGCTTGCTCTTCTTCTGATTACCCATAATAAACTCCATTACCGCATTTATAAAATTAAAATTTTATAAAAACGGTTCCACTTTTTTCAGCAAGTGGCTGCTGTATTTATAGAAAGCGACATTAAGCCGCAAAAATATTATTACCCAGTAATCAGAAATAATTCACAGAATTTTAAAAAATTATAATTTCGCTTTAGTTTTGCTCATAAACTTTTCGCCAAAAACAACAAATCGTTTATGAACACCATTTCCAATTTCCCCCTTTTCATCTTCTGCCTTAATATTAAATGTAATTTCACGACCACTTACTTCAGTAACTTCAGCAAAAGCCTTTACGTTCATTCCCTCAGGAGTAGCAGAAATGTGATTAACGTTCATCATTGTACCAACAGTTGTTTCATCGTTCTCCATAGCTTCTGATATTGCAGCAGCAGCAGCTTTTTCCATAAGTGCAATCATCATAGGTGTAGCGAAAACTTCTAGTGAACCACTGCCGACGGTTACTGCAAAATTTTCGGCTGAAACAGTTGTTTCAACAGTTGCGTTCATTCCGATTTTAATTTCCTTCATAATTATCTCCATTCTTTTTAAATAATGTGAACATTATACCATATTTCATTTTTTTCTTCAACTATTGTTGATTTTCAACTTGGAATTATGTTATTATATATAGTATAGAAGTAAAAAACAAAACTATGTTTTTATAGAGGAATTTATCATGAAAAAAGCAGCAGTTATAACAGGTGCATCAAGGGGTATTGGTAAGGCGACAGCAGTTGCTCTAGCAAAAGAAGGCTATATTCCAATTATAAATTATCTGAAAAATCGTGAAACAGCAGAACGTATTGCAAAGGAAACTGGCGGTATTGCTTTTTGTGCGGATGTTTCAAGTGATGATGTTAAGGAAATGACAGATTATGTGATTGAAAAAGTTGGTGGAATAGATATTCTTGTAAACAATGCAGGAATTTCAGTTACGGGACTTTTTACTGACATCACGCAAGAACAGGAACAACGTATTTTTGACGTAAATTTAAAAGGTGTTTTTAACTGTACACGGCATATTATTCCACATATGATAAATCAAAAATTTGGAAAAATAATAAATATTTCTTCAATGTGGGGTGAAGTTGGTGCATCATGCGAGGTGCATTATTCTGCAACAAAGGCTGCTATCATTGGATTTACAAAAGCACTTGCAAAAGAGGTCGGCCCATCTGGAATAAATGTCAACTGCATAACTCCAGGAGTTATAATGACTGATATGAATTCGGAATACAGTGAGGAGGATTTGAATATTCTAAAAGAGGACACCCCTCTTATGTCACTAGGAACACCAGTAGATATTGCAAATGCGGTATTATTTTTAACGTCTGAGTCATCTAAATTTATAACAGGACAAATTTTAGGAGTAAACGGTGGATTGGTAATATAGGCGACACAGCACAAAACCGCCTAATAGTTCAGTACATACCTTGTTGGTATGTTTTCCGTAATCTTGCACAAAAAAATCTTGGTATATGCTGCTGATAATCCGCAATTTTTATACAATCTAACCAAAAAAGAACATATCAATGGCTTTATAATCTTTACACATAATTACAATAGCAGAATTAGTCGGAATACACTTTGTTAAATTCGCCAAAAATGCTGTTTAGAAAACTGTAAAGTTTATTTAAAGAGTAGAAGAGTTTAAAAAAATTGTGAAAATAAATAAAATAATATTGAAGTTTGCTTTTCAGTGTGATATATTTAGTATATTGAGTTTTGCTTATATAACTTTTTAAAAAAGAAAGAATGAGGGTTTAATGAAAGAAAAACTGATTGCTATAAAAAACAAAATCAAGTCAATTAACAGCAAGCGTGAACAAAATTCGCAAAATTTCAAAATGACAAATTTATTTTTGACAATTTTATTCCCGTTATTTATAGTCAGCATGGCTGAAATGAATCAGGCGAAAATCCCTTCAAAGTTTATACTTTTTGTGGCGCAAAGACCTTCAGTATTACTATTCAATATATTAATTGCATCTTTAATTTTTTATGGATTGATACTCCTCTTTAAAAAAGGCTGGATTGCAGTGTTAGCTCAGTCGGCTATTTATATGACACTTAGTATAACAGAACTTTTTAAGTTTAATACTAATGGTAACCATCTGATAATGACAGATATGAAAATGGTTAAAAGTGTAAAAAGCCTGACATCATTTGCATATATCAAAATAACACCAGTTCTGATAGCTTATGTTGCCATTGTTTTGGCTTACATTGCTGCTGTCTTTTGGTTTAATCCGAAAATACAGATGAAAATATCAAGAAGAATTGTACCAGCTATTGCCTGTATGGGTGCTTGTGTTTCAGTTGTTGCAATTCCTAAAATTTCAAAACCAGTTTACTCACTTTTTGATTTAGATACAACAACAGCTAATAACGCTTTTATACTAAATGAAAAGTTTGAGAATAATAGTTTTCTAGCATTCTTTTGTCAGACTGCGTCTGAAAATCTTGCAAATAAACTTACTGAACCTGAAAACTATAGTAATGATACAATTGAATCAATGATGAACGTTGAAGTTGATAATAATCCAAATTCATTTGAAAATGGAAAGCCAAATGTTATTATGATTATGTCGGAAGCATTTGCTGATTTCAGACGTTTTGAAGATGAAGTTGATTTGGGCATTGGTGATACTTATCAGGGCTTTGATAATGTTGCACAGCAGGGCATAAAGGGAACTGCAATCGTTCCAACTTATGCAAGCTGGACTGTTAGAACTGAGCTTGAGCTTAATTTCGGACTTCCTGTAAGATCTCTTAACGATCCTAATATGCCACAGCGTCTGTTGCTTGACAGAGCACAGCCAACGATAGCGTCATATTATAAGAACTGGGGCTATTCAACAGCTTATGTTCATCCATTTATGGGTTCATTCTATAGCAGAGATCGTGTTTATGCAAACTTTGGTTTTGACAAGCTTATCTTTGATGAAGACTTTACTGTGCCAATTAATTATTATGGTACATACATTGACGATCAGACAGTTTTCAATCAAATTGAAAATCTTATAACAGAAACAGATGAACCACTTTTCCTACACACAACAACTATGCAGAATCATCAGCCATATGATCAGGGTGAAAATCCTGAAGATGAGATGGGGAACTACCTACAGTGGATTTCAAAAACTGGTGAGGACTTTGAAGCGTTTATAAATGACCTTAGTAATATTGACGAGCCTACAGTTGTGTTTATGGTGGGCGACCATTATCCTTCACTCAAAGGAGAGGACAGTGTTTATGATCAGCTTAATATAAATAGTGAAAATTGTAGTGTTTTGTATGAACAGCCATATATAATCTGGAGCAATTATGATCTTGATCACAGTTCTGTTCCTGAAGAAAACATATCAGCATTCTATGCACCTTACGTTCTAATGCATCTGATTGATGCACCAAAGGATAGCTTTATTCAGGCTATGACAAATAAAATGGAAACAGTTCCAGTTTATTCAACAAATTATGATTCATCAGTTGGAAGAGATGAAGAACTTGATATTCTGACTTATGATAGAATTCTTGGTGATATTGTTTCATCAAATGCAATTCCTGAAGACCTTTATAAGACAGCTGAGGAAGCTGGAAATTGATTTAATAATTTGTATAACAAGGACGTTCTTACACTAAAGGACGTCCCTTTGTTTAAGGAACTTCAGTGTTTCCTTAAATAGGACACTACAAGCATTGGCTAAAAACGAAAGGAGTAAAAAAATGGAACAAAAAAAGATTGACCGTATTAATTTTCTTGCAAAAAAATCTCGTGAGGCTGAGTTATCTCCTGAAGAAAAAAAGGAGCAAGAAGCTTTGCGTATGGAATATCGAAAAAGCGTTATTGGAAACCTTGAAGGACAGTTGAATAACACTTATATACTTGAACCCGATGGTACAAAAAGAAAAGTTCACAAAAAAGGAGGAACAAAAAATGTCAAATGATCAAAACAGAAAAAACAACTCAATGATAAGAATTATACTTTGCATTGTTGTCATGATAATAATGTTTCTCGGAATATTTAATATCATTGACAGAAAAATTACAATACCATTATCTGCTTCAATGCTGATAGCTATTTCAATATGGAACGGTGTTGTTTTTTATAAATCTGGGAGAACCAGACAGGCAATTTTCACGTTCTGTACTTCAGCAATATTGTCACTAATGCTGATTGGGTATTTTATAACCTTATAAACTTAACAAGGGAGGTAATTAATGGCTTTATCACTTCTTGTTGGATCACTTATTATTTTGATATGTGTATGTTTCAGCAGAATTTCCGGAAAAATTGGAATACCTTTTTTACTTGTATTTATAGTTTTAGGTATGATTTTCGGTTCTGACGGATTGTTTAAAATTCCATTCGGAGATTTCCAGCTTGCTGAAAAGATATGTACTGTCGCATTGATTTTTATCATGTTTTATGGTGGTTTTGGTACACGTTGGAGTGAAGCAAAACCAGTTGCTGCAAAATCAATTTTACTTTCAACGCTGGGCGTCACCGCAACCGCAGGTATCACTGGTGTATTTTGTCATTTAGTGTTAAAAATGGATTGGCTGGAAGGAATGCTTATTGGTTCAGTAATAAGCTCAACTGATGCAGCATCAGTCTTTTCAATATTACGTTCAAAAAAGCTGGGTTTAAAGGATAATACGGCTTCTTTGCTTGAAATGGAAAGCGGAAGTAATGACCCATGCTCCTATATGCTAACTGCAATCATGATTTCTGCTATGAATTCAGATGTCAGTGGTGCAGCACAGATATTTTATCTTGTTTTTTCACAGTTTATTTATGGAATTGTACTCGGTTTTATTATCGCTTTAGTTGCAAAATTTATTCTTGAACGTGTAAAATTTACAACCGAGGGATTTGATACGTTATTTCTTTTAGGAATAGCTGTTTTATCGTATGCGTTGCCATCATTTGTAAGTGGAAACGGATATTTAAGTGCATATATCGTCGGAATTATTCTCGGAAACTCCGATATAAAAAATAAGCAGTCAATGGTACACTTCTTTGATGGATTAACAGGGCTAATGCAAGTTGTAATATTCTTTTTGTTAGGACTTCTCTCATTCCCATCATCGTTACCATCAGCATTTCCAGTTGCACTTGCAATAACACTATTCCTAACGTTTATCGCAAGACCGATTTCAGTTTTTGCAATATTGACACCAATGAAGTGCAGTCTAAGGCAACAGCTGTTAGTTTCATGGTCAGGGTTACGAGGTGCGGCATCAATAGTTTTTGCTATTATGGCGACAGTCAGTCTTAAATCACTTTCATGTGACATTTACCACATCATATTCTGCATGGTTCTTATTTCAATTACCTGCCAGGGAACATTAATACCGTTTATGTCACGAAAGCTTGATATGATTGATAAGAATGAGAATGTATTAAAAACCTTTAATGACTATACTGACGAGCTTGACATTCAGTTTATCAAGCTGTCAATGTCAGGGGATGAGCATCCTTGGATAAACAGAAAAATCAACGAGCTTGCAGTACCATGGGATTTACTTTTTGTACTAATAATAAGAAATGGAAGAAGAATTATTCCAAACGGTAAGACAACACTTAGGGAAAACGATATTGTGGTTGTCAGTGCTCCGGTTTATCAAGGAACGGGAAGTGTTCAATTTACGGAAGAAAAAATTCATAGTGGAAGCGACTGGATTGGAAGAAAAATTTCAGAGTATGCCAAGGAAACAAAAGTATTTGTAATGTTAATTAAAAGAGGTAAGGGTGTTGTAATTCCGAGAGGGCCAACAGATATTGAAGAGCATGATGTGCTTGTAATACACGTAGCTGAACCTACTGAAAACGTTGTAGCAAACAGTTAACTATTCTTACAAAATTCCCCGTCAAACATCAAAGGCTGTTGCACGAGTATAGTTCGTGCAACAGCCTTTGTTATTTTATTCTGTTTCCTTTGATTCAACCTCAGTAGTCTTTTCACTCTCCGATTTTATATCTTCAGAAGAATTATCTTCTTCAAATATACTCTCATCAAGTTCACCCTTCATAAGCTTTTCAAAATCACTGTCATCAATCTTTTCAAACTTCATAAGATATTTAGCAACAAGGTGAAGCTGATCTATATGCGCTTCCAGCAAGTCCTTTGCACGCTCGTATCCTTCTTCTATAAATTCACGCATCTCTGCATCAATTTCAGCAGCAACATTTTCAGAATAATTTCTTGAACTGTTAATATCACGTCCAAGGAAAACTTCATTCTGATCAGTGCCATAAACTATAGGGCCAAGCTTATCACTAAAGCCGTATTTTGTAACCATGTTCTTTGCAAGTGCCGTTGCACGCTCAATATCATTTGAAGCACCTGTTGAAATGTCCTCCAGGATAAGCTTTTCTGCAACACGACCACCCAACAGCGTTACGATATTTTCCTTCATCTCAGTCTTGCTTACATAAGATTTATCATGCTCAGGAAGTGACATTGTAAATCCACCAGCCATTCCTCTTGGAATGATTGAAACTTGATGAACCTTATCCTGTGTCTTACAATGATAGGTACAAACTGCATGGCCTGCCTCATGATACGAAGTAAGCTTCTTTTCACGCTCAGTAACAACTCTTGATTTTTTTTCAGGGCCTGCAATAACCTTTATTGTTGCCTCTTCAATATCAACCTCAGTAATAGCTTTTCTATTAGCTCTTGCTGCCAATAGCGATGCCTCATTTACAAGGTTTTCAAGGTCAGCACCTGTAAATCCAACAGTAGTCTTAGCAATTGTTTTAAGATTTACATCTGGGCCAAGCGGCTTATTTCTTGTGTGTACCTTTAGAATTTCTTCTCGTCCCTTTATGTCAGGATGTCCAACAACAATTTGTCTGTCAAATCTACCTGGACGCAAAAGTGCTGGGTCAAGAATATCACGTCTGTTTGTCGCCGCAATAATGATAACGCTCTCATTGCCCTCAAAACCATCCATTTCAACGAGCAACTGGTTAAGTGTCTGTTCACGTTCATCGTGTCCACCGCCAAGTCCTGCGCCTCTATGACGTCCTACAGCATCAATTTCATCAATGAAAATAATAGCCGGAGAATTTTTCTTTGCCTGTTCAAAAAGGTCACGAACTCTTGATGCACCAACACCAACAAACATTTCAACAAAGTCAGAGCCAGAGATTGGGAAGAACGGACATCCTGCCTCACCAGCAACAGCCTTAGCAAGCAATGTTTTACCCGTACCTGGAGGGCCTAGAAGTAAAACACCCTTCGGAATTCTCGCACCAATTTCTGCATATTTCTTAGGATTTTTAAGGAAGTCAACAATTTCTTCCATTTCATGCTTTTCTTCGTCAGCACCAGCAACATCTTTAAATGTAACCTTTTTACCGTTACTATTACCCTGATTTTTAACATTGGCTTTACCGAAAGAAGTATACTTTCCGCCGCCGCCAGCCTGTTTCATCATAAAGAAGAACAATGCAACGCCAAGAACCAAAAGAAGTAAGGTAGGAACAACAGAAATCAGCCATGAATTATCCTTAATCTTTTTATACTCCTGTTTTAAAGGATTTTCAGGATGCATTTTATCATATTCAGCTCTGTAATCCTTAGTTTCAGTATCAGTATCATCAAGGAAGATACTTACATTTGGAACTTCATAAGTGTATTCTTTTTCATCACCATTTAATGTATAAACTAATTCGCCAGTTCCCAAATCAAGTGTATAAGAATTAACCTTATATTCGTCAAAGTTTCTGATAACGTCAGAATACTCTTGTTCGTCCCCCGCCTGGAGAAATTTTGGGAAAATAACCATTATTGCAATTAGCAAAACCGCTGCAATCGCAGCATAGGCAGCAAAGCCTCTGTTTTTATTAGGTGTCAATAGATTCTCACTCCATTCTTTTTCTCTATGTATTTGCATTACTGATTAAATATCACCTGAAAAAGTAACATTTATTCACAAACGCACTCACTATATACCCCAATATAAGGCAAATTTCTGTATTCTTCATTCAAATCCATTCCATAGCCGATAACAAATAAATCTGGAATTGTGAAACCACAATAATCAGGGCTTATCTGCTTAACACGTCTGGAAGGCTTGTCCAAAAGAGTACATATTTTAAGCGAAGCGGGATTTCGTCCTTGAAGCAGAGCTTTAAGCTCAGAAAGAGTATTACCCGTATCGATTATATCCTCAATAATTATAACATGACGTTTACCTATATCAATAGTCAAATCTTTAAGAATTTTAACATTCCCTGAACTGACTGTATTACTATTATAGCTTGAAACTGCCATAAAGTCAATTTCACACGGAATTTTTATTTCTTTTAACAAGTCGGCAAAAAATATAACTGAACCTTTAAGCGGACATATAAGCAATGGCTTTTTTTCAGCATAGTCATCTGTCAGCAATTTTCCAAGCTCAGCTATACGTTTATCAAGCTGCTTTTCAGTTATAAGCACACTCTTAACATTATGCTCAAGTAACATATCATATCACATCCTTTATTGTCAGATATAAGCTTTTTGATGTATTACTATCGGGCTTGACTCTGTCTGCAACTCCAATATTTTCAATAAAAATAACGCCTTCATCATCAGACAGAAAATGTAAAAAAGGTCTTAAATCCGCCCTGATTTTTTCATTAATCAGTTTTTTAACAGAAGATGTAAAATTTCTTCCAGAAAGTTGGATTTTATCACCATAATTTCTGGTTCTAAGCATAATCTTACCGCAAACCTTTTCAAAATCTATTATACCTCCACAGTCGTCTTTTATTTCAGCATAAACAATTTTTTCAGAAAAAATACTGTTTTCACCCTCACAAAGAAGTACTGGCTTCAAAGTATGATTATCTGGCATTTTAACGATTGATAAAACATTTTTTCGACAAACTATAAAAGTATCTGCCATAATATTTATCTTTCCGCCAAAATCTAAAATATCATTTATGTGATTAATCTTATCAGAACTAACTGGCAGGGCATTTTCTTTTAGAAATTTTGCAATACATCTTTTCCGTATAACAGAATCATACTTTTCAAGTCCATATAAAGAACCTTCAACCATACATATATTATAGACAGTTTTTACAGAATTTTCAATAAAAATATTTTCCTCAGAAAATATTCTCAGTTCTGCACAAAAAGTTTTATAAAAACCGCTATTAATTTTCAATATTTCAGGAATAATATTATGTCTGATACGATTTCTTGTATAATCTATTTCAAGATTTGTAGAATCAGTAACATAATTTTGATTTAGTTTTTGAAGATAATCTTCAATGTCCTGACGGGTTACGTCAATTAATGGACGAATTATGTTTTCTCTCACTGGCGGAATTCCACAAAGCCCTTTAAGACCCGTTCCTCTTGCCATATTAAAAATAACAGTTTCAGCATTATCAGATGCAGTGTGAGCCGTTGCAATTTTATTACCCTTGCAATGCTTGTCAAACTCTGCATATCTGATATCCCTTGCAGCTTCTTCAAGCGACTGCTTTTTCTCCTGTGCATAAGCTGGAACGTCAATTCTTTTCACAGTCAATGGTATATTAAGGTTTTCACAAAGTCTGCGACAAAATTCTTCATCGCCATCCGACTCATCTCCCCTTATGCAGTGATTAATATGAATAGCATCAATTTTAAGATTTAATTCATCTTTAATCTCGTTTAAAGCCAATAATAAACAAACACTGTCAGCACCTCCTGAAAGTGCAACTGTAACAGATTCGCCACCATTAAGCATACTGTATGTCTGAATTGATGAGATTATTCTCTTTGTCAAGTTTTACCCCTCCACATTGCTGTCAAAATCAGCATTTGAAAATCGGGTAAACTGACCGTCCCAGATAAGCTTAACCGTACCTGTTTCACCATGACGATTTTTTGCAACGATACACTCTGAAACATTCGGCTCTAAGCTTTCCTTGTTATAATATGCATCACGGTATAAAAACATAACAATATCAGCATCCTGCTCAATAGAACCAGATTCTCTCAAGTCTGAGAGCATTGGTCGCTTGTCAGGACGGCCTTCAACACCACGATTCAACTGTGAAAGTAAAATAACAGGAATATCTATTTCCTTTGCGAGCATTTTTAAATTTCTGGTAATTTCTGAAATACGCAAAACCTGATTTTCAGATTTAACAGTTGATTCCATAAGCTGAAGATAGTCAATAACAATCAACCCGATATTTTTCATACGTCGAAGCTTCGCCTTAATCTGCGGCACATTTGTACCCGGAGTATCATCAAGATAAAGTGGCATTCCACATAAAACATCGGCACTGGTCGCAAGCCTTACCCAGTCATTTTCTGAAAGATGACCACTTCTCAGCTTGTTTGAGTCAACTAAAGCCTCAGTTGAAAGCATTCTGGTTGCAAGCTGTTCCTTCGACATTTCGAGTGAAAACACTGCAACTTCCTTTTCTGAATATCTTGCAACATTTGTTGCGATATTAAGTGCAAACGAGGTTTTACCCATACCAGGACGAGCCGCAAGGATAAGAAGGTCAGATTTGTTAAGACCCGTAGTTATTGAGTCTAGGAGTGTAAACCCAGATTTTGCACCCAAAAATTTATCCTTATCAGGGCCTGATATTTTTTGTAATTTATCCCAGGATTCAAAAATAACGTCACTAATTGGTG
The DNA here is from genome assembly GCA_031548405.1 of Oscillospiraceae bacterium. Taxonomy (GTDB): domain Bacteria; phylum Bacillota; class Clostridia; order Oscillospirales; family Ruminococcaceae; genus Porcipelethomonas. The sequence goes on from JAVBRC010000020.1 coordinate 17,751, forward strand.
TTAGTCCCTGAACATCTCGTCCCTGTCTTATATCAAATATCTTTTGTTCTGCTGAATCAAGTAAAACCTGTGCAGTACTTTGCCCAAGAGAAATTTCATGAAGAAGTTCTCTCGCAACAAGTGCCAGACTTCTTATGTAATATTTTTCTGCACATATCTGACAGTAACTGTCAATATTATCAACAGAAGGCACCATATTAATAAGTGTGGCAAGATAATTTCTTCCTTCTTGTGCAGTTTCAAAAATTTTTTCCTTAACTGACTCATCTAAAACTGTTACTACATCAGCCTTAATACCAGATGTAAACATTCTAAGCATTATATTGAAAAGTTTTCTATGCTGTTCATTATAGAAACAATCTGGCTTAATTTTTTCAAGTACAACTGATATAACAGACTGGTCAGTTAATATTGCGCCTAAAATAGTTTGTTCCGCCTCAAGGCTAAAAGGCATTTCCTTATCGGAAAAATCAGGATAATCCATAAAGCGTAACCTCCGTAGACACCCTAAGGCAGCCTTTCAGACTGCCTTAGATTTATATATTATTCTTCAACCACTTCTATTGTAACCTTAGCTACAACGCCACTATAAAGCTTAACTTCAGCTTCATAAGTACCAAAATTCTTAATATCATTTTTAAGAGCAATTTTTTTCTTTTCAATTTTCTTGCCAAACTGTTTTTCAATTAGCTCAGCAATATTTCCTGTTGTAATTGAACCAAAAAGCTTTCCATTTGAACCAGCCTTTGCAGCTGCAACAACCTTTTTACCGTGAATAACTGCCTTTACATCTTCTGCATTCTGTATTTCAACGTCTTTTTTATGCTGTGCTGATGCTTGCTGTCCATGAAGTGTATTCATATTTTTGGCATTTGCCTCAACAGCAAGTCCTTTATTTATAAGAAAATTCTTTGCATAACCATCGGCGACATTCTTAATTTCGCCTTTTTTTCCTGAACCTTTAACGTCCTGTAAAAAAATAACCTTCATTATTCTTCTGTCCTTTCTCAATCATGATTTAATGCGTCAATAAGCATCTCCTTTGCCATCTGTTCTGTTGCATTTTTAAGCTGTGCCGCAGCCATTGTCTGATGTCCGCCGCCGCCCAGTTTTTCCATAACAATCTGAACATTCATAGCACCAAGTGACCTTGCAGAAATATTAACAATTTCTCCAGTTTTATATATAACAAAGGATGCATCAACTCCCTTTATTCCAAGTAGCTCATCTGCTGCCTGAGGAGCAATAACCCTAATATCATCTGTTTCATCTTCAGTAGAAGCAATTGCATATCTGTCAAATATCTCTGCTGCTGCAATAAGCTTTGATTTACGCTTATAAGCCTCAAAGGAGCTTATAAACAATCCCTTTACCTTAACTGTATCAGCGCCACTTTTTCTTAAATAAGCTGCTGCCTCAAAGGTTCTGACACCAGTTCTCATAACGAAATTTTTAGTGTCAAGCATTATTCCAGCCAAAAGTGCCTCAGCGTATACCTGTGGGATAACTGTCAGGTTTTTAAAATGCTGAACAATTTCTGCAACCATTTCAGATGCTGATGATGAATAAGGTTCATGATAAAATATAACTGCATCATCAATAAAATCAACTGATTTTCTATGATGATCAATAACAATTTTATGATTTGCCATATCATGAAGTTCCTTACTCTCAACAAGATTTGCATTATGTGTATCTACTATAATAAGCAAACTGTTTTCAGTAAAAGTTTCAATTGCCTGCTCCGGAGTCAAAAGAATATCAAGTACTTCTTCGTGAACTCTGTCAATCAATCCGTCTGCAAGGTTTTTTCGAGGGTCAACAACAAAATAAGCTTCGCCGCCAACCTGTCTTATAGCACCCGCAAGACCTACACCAGCCCCAACAGCATCAAGATCTGCAAATCTATGTCCCATAATATAGACACTATCACAGTTATGCACAAGCTCCTGAATTGCATTTGAAATAATTCGTGACTTAGCTCGTGATTTTTTCTCAACACCCTTTGCAACTCCACCGAAAAATTTAAAACCATTTTCAGTTTTGACAGCCGCCTGATCGCCGCCTCTGCCAAGACACATATCAAGCGCTTGTTTAGCGAATGTTTCACTTTCTTCAAGCGTTGCCGCTCCCCTGCCGACACCTATTGAAAGAGTTATAATATTCTCTTTTTCACCAATTCTTATATTTCTTGATTTATCAAGTATTTCAAACTTTGACTGAATTATAGGATTTAAGTGCTGTTCTTCTATAACAGCAATGAACCTGTCTTTTGAAAGTTTTCTTAAAACACCAGTTGTATGCGACATGAAATCTTCAAGCATAGTCTGGATTGCTGCTGCAACCTGTGCCTTTTCGCTTTCCTTAAAATTTTGTAAAACGTCCTCGTAATTATCAATTACAAGTAATAATACTGACGGTCGAGTGCGTTTATACTGATTAAAGAGTTCTGCAAATTCTGTCACATCTGTAAAACTCAGATATATCAGTTTTTCTTCATTTCGTTGTGTTATAACCGAACTTATCTTAAAAGATCTGTCACCATAGCTAACAGTAACAACACCATCTATCATAAGTGCTTTCATATCAATCTCAATAAATTTATAAAGCTCTACACCAAAAACCTCATGTTCTGGTGCGATCTGCAAATCAAATTCTTTATTGCACCATATCACCCGAAAATTTTTATCAACAATAGCTGAAGGCGTATCAATACAATAAAGCACTTCATTTTCTGCTGACCCGACTGATTCATTCAGTTTAGCTATAAATTTAAGTGAATTTTTTTCAGAAAGTATCAGTTCAATCAGTAAAATGACAGCAAAAGCAATAGTTGGAATAGCAGAAATTACAAATTTTACTGTATTATATTTATAAAGCATTCCAGATGAAACAAATCCAGTTATAATAAGCATAACAGCTGAGATTATAAAAGTATATTGATATTTTCTTTTCAAAAAATTCACCTCCGAAAGACAAGTCTATAACATCAAATTCAAGCAATACTGAACAAGTCTTAAACATGTTGTTCAGTATTGCATAAATATTGCGAATTCTATTTTACATTTCCATAATAATTGGAAGAATCATAGGACTACGCTTAGTCTTTTCATATATATAATCTGATAAGGCATCACGAAGCTTTGTCTTGATTGAATTCCATTCTCTGAAATCCTGTATTGAACAAGTTGCAAGTGTTGCAGCAAGAAGATGACGTGCATTGTCTATAAGCACTTCTGATTCTCTCACATAAACAAAACCTCTTGAGATAATTTCAGGGCCTGAAACAACACTGTTGCTTGCTTTTTCAATTCCAACAACAACAATAATAAGACCATCCTGAGCAAGATGCTTTCTATCTCTCAAAACGATTGAGCCAACATCTCCGACACCCAAACCGTCAACAAGAATCTTTCCGGCAGGAACCTGTGAAACAATGTTCATTTTAATGCCGTCTGTTTCAATAACGTTTCCTATTTCACCAATTATGATGTTTTCCTTTGGCATTCCAAGCTCTCTGGCAACTTCAGCATGCTTTTTAAGATGCTTATACTCACCATGTACTGGGATAAGGAACTTAGGCTTTGTAAGTGCATGAATAAGCTTCAGTTCTTCCTGACAAGCGTGTCCTGAAACGTGCACTTCATACATAGCCTCATAAACAACCTCAGCACCCGATTTCATAAGGGAATTTACAACCTTATTAACAGTTTTTTCGTTACCAGGAATCGGAGTTGCAGAAATTATAATAAAGTCCATAGGAGTAATGCTAACCTTTTTGTGATCATTCATAGCCATTCTTGTAAGCGCAGACATAGGCTCGCCCTGACTTCCGGTTGTTATAAGAACAATTTCCGATCTGTCGAATTTGTTCATCATATCTATATCAATAATTATTCCCTTTTGAACTTCAAGATAGCCCAATTCAATAGCAGTTGAAATAACATTAATCATGCTTCTTCCGAATACTGCTACTTTTCTTCCATATTTAACGGCACTATTTACAATCTGTTGAATACGGTGAATATTTGAAGAAAACGTTGCTATGATAATTCTCTTGCCCTCTGCCTTAGAAAACAGCTTTTCAAATGATTCTCCAACTTTTCTTTCAGACAGAGTATAACCTGGTCTTTCAGCATTGGTTGAGTCAGCCATAAGTGCCAGAACGCCCTTGCTACCAAGCTCGCCAAATCTTGTAAGATCAATTATTTCCCCGTTAATAGGGCTATAGTCAATCTTAAAGTCACCAGTATGAACAATAATTCCAGCTGGGGTATGAACAGCCATTCCAACAGCATCAGGTATAGAGTGGTTAACTCTGATAAATTCAACTGCCATACAGCCCATTTTAACTGTTTTTCTATGTGCAACAACATTTAGATTAACCTTGCCAGTAAGCCCATGCTCTTTAAGCTTTCCTTCAACAAGGCCAAGTGTAAGCTTTGTTCCGTAAACAGGAATATTAATTTTTTTAAGAAGGTAAACAAGACCACCAATATGATCCTCATGACCATGAGTCAGAACAATACCTCTTAGCTTTTCTTTATTTTTTTCAACATAAGTAAAATCAGGTATAACAATATCAACGCCTGGCATTTCGCTATCAGGAAACGCAAGTCCACAGTCGATAATAAACATATCGTTTGAACATTCAATAACTGTCATATTCTTTCCGATTTCGTTTAATCCACCAAGTGGAATGATTTTAACAGGAGTTTTTCTTGTTTCTCTCTGTTCTCTTGGTTCTTTTTTAGCCCTGTTAAACGGTGGCTTTATTGCTGGTTTTTTAGGTGTTGCTGGTGCTGACGGTGTTACCACTGTTGTTTCCACTACTGTAGGTGAAACTACAGCTGCTGTTGCTACTGGATTTGTATTCTTGTTTTTAAAAGAAGAATTTGACGAATTTCTCTTTCCGTAAAATCTTCTTTTGTTTTCACCAGTATTTTTGGTTGAGTTATTTTCCAATTTTTTAACCTCGCTTTTCTTTTCCGAGATTGATTATTTACAAACTTCATTCAATAAAAAAAGCATTATTCCTATTAAAGATACAATTTGAGTATAAAAATATACGATAACAGAGAACAAACAGAATTTTCTGTAATAAAGTTAACCATCGACCACTATATTACAGATTAATAAATATTTAGTTTAAAGTAATGAGAAAAAACAATCGTACAAGACTATAATATAAAGCTAACTTAAAAGCTTATGTTATAGCATTTCTCGGTATAATTTATGTATTTTTGGTTTGATGAAACATCTTTCATATCTATAAAAAATGTTTCGGTCTTATAAAACGTTCAAAGACCATATATATTTTAGGAAGTCACCGCTCCCTTAAAATCAATATAAGACGTATCCAGAATGAAGAACATTCCAGATACGATATTTTTTTTACAATTTAAAAGCTCTGAATATGAAATTCAATTAATATTTTATGATTTTTTTCGAAACTAATAAATATACATTTTTATTATACGCTAACCAACAATAAATGTCAAGTCATTTTTCTTAACTCACGCCAAACGCATGATTATAATTTCTCAGTAAAAGTGACGTTTGTTGTGATTAGTTAACTGAACGGCACGCATAGCAAAGTGACATAAAATATTTTACTCGATTTTGAAATGCCAGAAAAGCTAAGTCTAGCAACCTCGCTAACACTCAAACACTTCACGGGTTCTACATTCTTTCTTTTTTCTATCGCAAAATGAACAATACTAAAAGTTGCTTATTAATGTGTTGTAATAAAAATCTCAGTCTTTTTTCAATTTTTCCTCAATTTCTCCGCAAAGCTCTGTTGCAGTTTCCATAGAATGACTTTCCACACTCAGCCATATTCCTCTTCCAGAAATCGAAGGTTTAACAATAACACGACTTTTATTATCTGTAAATGTTGTACCGTCAGGTGTTGTTCGCCCCTCCCAATAGTTCATGATGCTATTTATTCTCTGACCTTCAGCATTTATAAACCGTTTAGCTGTATAAAACTCCGGCAGTTCTGAAACAGCCTCTTTAAGGGATATTTTTCTTTCACAGAGTATGCCAATAACTTTTGCTGCAAGGTAAAGGCCATCAAATGTAAAGTTCTGTTCTTTAGCAAGTTTTCTTGCAATTTTGTCTGCCTCACCATCACCAGCTGCGAAATATCGATAAATATGTCTGCCCTTTGATTTGGCGAATTCCTCAGCAGCAAACGTAAAATCGAATGGTAATGCAACGTCAATACCACTTGAAAAAAGATGATTACAACAGATAAACACCAACTTTTCATAGGGTACAAATCCACTTTTATCTGAATAAAGCGCCGCCTTCATACCATCTGGACTAAGCTGAACTACAAGCTCTGTTTCTCCACGTCTGTTAATAAGAATCTGCTCACATATTGGAGATGACGAGCTTATCTTTATACTGTAAGGGCAATTTTCAGGAATAAGACCTTCAACGTGCTGTCTGTAAATTTCACGAAACCCATTTCCGTCAACAAGTGAGCCTTCATGTATCACTGTTTCAGGAATTTTCCTTTCAGACAAAGCTGTTTCAATAACATTTTCTCTGAACGTAGTAAGAGGAAGCCCACCACGTTCCCTTAAATCCAGCTTCATAAGAGGCTCATCTTTAATGTAAATACAAAGATCACATTTAGCGAGCCTTGACGCAAAAAACAGTTCTGTTTCAAGGCATCTGCCAAGGGAGATTATGTCCTTTCCGCTGGAAAGAATACCTGCAATAACACCCATTTCAGTTGCTCTTGCATCGCCGCTTCTACCAATAATAATTCTATCAGCTGCTTCTGCTGCTGACGTGCCTGAATAAACTGCTTCTGACGGCAAAAAACCGCCTGTTATTTGTCCTTCTTTTATTACTGCTCTCATTTTTTCAACATCTCCTTTTGGATTATTGATTGTTTTTTTCATGAAAGAAGTATTGACATTAACAAGCAATTTATACAAATTATAAAACATTTCAATTCAAGTTAACTAACCCCGCCGAACGGCGAAATAGTTTAGGTCAACCCTTTTTAAAGGGTTGCAGGGTCAAGGGACAGAGTCCTTGTCGCTCGTCGCAACGAGCGAAACGCCTTATCGTCAAGCGCATTTTTTCTGGTGAATTTTTGCGAACGCAAAAAGAGGTATCTTTTTTGCAAGTGAAAAAAGATACCTAAGTATGCCTACGTCGAGTTCTATTCGCCTTTCAAAACGCACGATAGTGGGGAAGTTTTGAAACGTCAGAAAGTCTAAATCTTGCGAGTTGATTTAATAAAGAATCAGAAAAACTAAGTCTGGCAATCAAACTAAAATCCAATACCTTAACGAGTTCTACATTCTTTCTTTTTTCTATCGTAAAAAAGAAAGAACCAAAGAAAAAATTCTCTTGAACGATAAGGAATTTCGCTCGTTGCGACGAGCGACCAAGGCTCTGCCTTTGGAAACCGCAATTTTTGAAAAAATTGAGTAAACTTTTGATGTCGCTTCGCTAATGTGCCGTCAGTTAACTATCCTCAGCAAGTTAACTAACCCCCAAACACCTCACGAGTTCCTGTTCTTTCTTTTTTCTATCGCAAAATAGAAAGAACCAAATAAAAAATGCTCTTGAACGATAAAGCATTTCGCTCTCTGCGGAGAGCGACCAAGGCTCTGCCTTTGGAAACCGCAACCCTTTAAAAAGGGTTGACCTAAACTACTGTCGCTTCGCTAATGTCCCAGTTAGTTAACTGTCCCCAACCGCTGATTATTATCATACCCCTCAATAAAATCAACATAGAAATTTACTGCCCTCGCAAGCGATGAAACACTCAGATTTTCATCCACGGCATGTGCTGACTTCATCTGACTGTCAGACATCGTAAGCGGCACAAACCTTAAAACACAATCGCATATTTTAGTATAATGCCTTGCATCCGTACCAGCAAGCATTACATATGGTATAATAGGAATTCCTCCAAATGTATTTTCAATCTGTTTAATAACTTTTTTGTACGCACTGCACTTAGTATCAGCTGTTGGCGGAATATCATAACCTGAAATCATTTCAATCCAAATATCATTTTTATCAGCAATCTTTATCATTTTTTTCAGCGAAACTTCAAGCGGTTCATGAACCATAAACCTCATATTTGCAGTAGCCGTTGCAGTTTCAGGAATAACATTTGCTCCGTTACTCCCCTTTGCCATTGTGAATACACAGGTCGTTGAAACCAACGCTGCTGGCTGTCCGCCCATTTTTCTCATAAAATAAGGCATTATAGGCTTTAAAAGCCATGCATTGCCTAGTAGAAAGCGATACTTAAAAGGCATATAAGGTGCCATCGCTTTATACATTTCAATAACCGGCTTTGTAAGTCTTGCCTTAAACGGCGGACGTGTTTCGACCTTGTTTATCAGCTTTGCAAGCCTTGCGAACGGATTGTGTCTGAATGGAATACTTGCGTGACCACCCTGAGAATGGGCAATAAATTCGACATTTGCTCTTCCCTTTTCAAGAACCCCAACCATTGCACAACCAGCTTCACAGCCCATCATATTTCCCATTACAGAACCGCCCTCGTCCATGACCAATTCAGGACGTATTCCAGCCTCATACATGTATTCAACAGTTTTAACTGCACCATCTCCAGTTATCTCCTCATTGCAAGAAGATGCTATGTAAAAATCACGTTCAGGAACAAAATCCTTCGACAAAAGATGCTCAACACTTTCAAGTATAGCGCATAATGCCCCCTTGGTATCAACAGTTCCACGGCCCCAGATTTTTCCGTCAGCAATAGTACCCGAAAACGGAGGATATTTCCACTCGCCAACTGCTTCAACAACGTCATGATGTGACATAAGAAGTACAGGTGGTTTAGCGGAATCCTTACCCTTCCAACGGTATAGTAACGCACCGTCAATATCAGTAACCTCAAGATTGCTGTGGATTAGCGGATATAATTCTTCAAGCCTTTTATGCATCTCATAAACTTTTGTAAGGTCATCATTACCACGTCTGCTGACCGAATCAATTTGTATCATTTTAGAAAGATTTTCAGCGTGCAGACTTGGGTTTATTCCGTCTGTATCCATGTTGTAAGGAATTTCAGTACCACATTCTTTTTTAATTAGTATAGAACGAATCAAGGCAATAATCAGAAGAATTAATATCAAACTGATAATTGCAGTAATAGCAATTATAAAAATCATTAAATCACAATCCTTAAATTAAAGTTTCACTTGATTTCCCAAAAAAATCGAAGGAATAATTCATAAAATTCTGTGTCGCCCACAGCATAGGAGCGACACGCTAATCAGTTATTTTCATTTTCAAAATAGCAAGAATTTTCTCAGCATCCTTTATATTCATACCGTGCAGCTTATTTATTTTAGGAATTTCCGAACTGAAATAAAAATCCAGTCTACATCTACCGATTTTCTTCTGTATAGGGTTCTGAATAATCTGAGCCTTAACAAGTTTTTTCTTATCAGTCAACACAGTATGAAAAGCAAAGAATCTTGAATATCTTATACATATAAAATCATTTTCAATTGTCATTCCAGTGCTTATATATGCAATAATTTTTATTACAAGCATCCATATTGTAGGTATTTCTGCCATGATTGCAAATAGAAGAATAAAGTCCTTTATTGAAGGTAACAGATAAATCAATAATTTCGCAATGAATGGTATTGCAATACCTACACCAGCCGGCATACCACAAAATGTTAACACAGCTGCCTTACTAGAGGAATATGTGCGTTTCTTTATCTTTTTTCCGAAATCCAATACATCAAGTGCAAGATTTGCCTGACGTTTATTTAATATCGGAAGAAGAACAGGAAGTTCATTTTTCTTACTTCCATACCCAGAACAGCTAATATTAAGTGAGGTCTGGCGGAAAATTTTCATAATTAAACTTTGACGCATATCAATATAGTTTATTTTATGTGTGACAATATGGTAATCACGTCTTGTAACAGCTCCCATTTTTATTTCAAGTGCCTGTTGGTCCTTTTTCATAGTAAAACCAGCATATCTTAAAATATTTGAAATAAACGACAAAAGCCATGTAACAATAATAAGTGTTCCAAGCATAATTGCAGCTGGCGGAATGCTCAATGCAAATTTAGAAGAAAACTCATCCGTTATTTGGTTTAATGCATTTTTAAACTCGTTTTCAATTAAATCTTGAGAAATTCTCCCCAATTGGAAAAATAAAGTTGAAATATAAATTGCACCAGAAAGACTGCTGGAAAAAACGAATGAGAAAAAAACGATTGAAAACCATTTTGGATGTGCCTCAAAGGTTTTTTTAGTTTGTTTTTTATTATTTGGTATTTTATGATGCAATTTTCTCGAATCGCTTCTTCGCATTAGAAGTGACATATCAGCATTATTGAATGTTCCGCTGCAAGTGTCAATTCTTACTCTGACAGCCTTAAAAGGTCTGAGGTAAAACGAATGCTCCGCTGTAACAGCAGAAATACTCTCATACGGGATTGATGTTTCTCTTTTTACTAATATACCCGTTATAAGCGAAACTTCCTTTTCACCAAACCGAAACCATGTAAAAGCCCATCTGAAGTAACCATAACCAAGAATTAAAAGTATAACAAGTATATCAAACCAAGCACCTTTTACCCAGTTATAAAAAAAATCCAGATCAAGATGAATTGTTTTAATACCTCTCAACAGTGGAAATATCAAAAGCCAGATACTTTTCATGCCATTTTTTAATATTTTAAGAGGGTGTTCGTGATACATTTTACCCTCACTTTCTAAATCTAAAGCTTAATTCTTCAAAATCTCGCTTTTTTAAAAACATAATTCCCATAACCCCTCCATATGCATAAAGTACATAGAAATTTAGTCCTGTAAACCTGCTTAGAGGTGTCGAAACAGAGGTTGTATACTGAATTGTTTTTATCGACATAACTTGTTTCTTTATGAAAAAAAATCCGCTGACCTTTTCAATTTTTTCTTCGTAGACATAGTAGCGTAAATTTTTGAAAAAAATCGGAAGGTATATAAAAAAGGCAATAAATCCAGCAACAACGAATAATACATTTAAAAAAATCATAAGCTTAGGAATAAAGGAAAGAAAATATCTTGACAGAAGAATTAGTACAACTGTTACAATAACTACTGCAACACGCAGAATATTCAGACAATTTTTATCAGAATTATATTGTTTCATTTTTTTCTCCTTTTTATTATCGTAATATAAATGATCTCCAAAACCGACCATTTAATAATTTCCTTTATTATTATAACACAAACTTAACACTGAATTCAAGAAGGGAGCGAAAATAATGCTATCCACGATTAATAGCATCGTATGGGGAAAGCCTCTTTTAATTCTTCTTTTAGGAACTGGTCTTATTTACACCATAAAACTCGGTTTTTTTCAAATACTAAAATTTCCTTATATTATAAAAAACACCTTTATATCGCTGTTTCACGACAAAAGCTGTACAAAATGCAGCGAAAGCGGTAGTATTTCGCAGTTTCAGGCAGTTTCTGCTGCGCTTGCTGCTGCGATGGGAACGGGCAATATTGCTGGTGTTGCAACTGCTCTGACAATAGGCGGTGCTGGCTCAATATTCTGGATGTGGATTTCAGCTATTGCAGGTATGGCGCTTGTTTACGGAGAAAATTATCTAGGTACAATATATCGTCGCCGTATAAACGGAAAATGGCATGGTGGGCCTATGGCATATCTTGAATACGGTGTAGGAAGTAAAGGGCTTGCTGTTTTGTTCGCTGTGTTCTGCTCTCTTGCTGCACTTGGAATGGGCAATATGACGCAGGTAAATTCAATTTCAACTGCCTTAGACGGTTGTTTTAGTATACCCCCTATTATAACGGGAATTATTGTTGCGATAATTTGTGCAATGATAATTTCTGGCGGTATAAAAAGGATTGGTTCGGCAACAGAAATTCTTATTCCCTTTTTATCTCTTGCATACATAGTCGCAGCGTTATTTATTATATTGAAATGTAATGAAAAAATTCCTGATGCATTTTCACAGATTTTTAAAGGCGCATTTGGAATTCGTGCAGCTGGTGGAGGAATAAGCGGCGCAATTATAAGCCGTAGTATAAATGCAGGACTGCGAAGAGGTGTTTTTTCTAATGAAGCCGGACTTGGAAGTTCAGCAGTCATGCATTCATCTGCTGACTGCAGTGATCCAAAGCAGCAAGGAATGTGGGCAATTTTTGAAGTATTCGTTGATACAATCCTATGCTGTACCCTTACTGCACTCGTTATTTTATCAACAGGCGCATTAGAAAGTGGCAAGGATGGAGTTTTACTTGTAACGGAAGCATTTAATAAAGTAACAGGTTCATTTGCACCATATTTTATTGCAGTTGCAGTCGCGCTCTTTGCCTTTGCAACGATCGTTGGCTGGTTTTATTGTGGGGAATGTGCTGTCATATATATATTTGGTGACGCTGGAATACCGTTTTACAAGTTTATTTTTCTTGCTTTCATTTTAGTAGGTGCTATAACTAGATTAGAGGCTGTATGGACAGTTTCGGATATATTTAATGGACTTATGGCTTTTCCAAATTTAATAGGACTTTTAATTTTAAGAAAAAAGGTTACGGCAAAGTGACATAGCTAGTAAAGGCAACATTACACTAGCCTTTTTGTTCCATAAAAACTTTTCGTCGATATTTAGGTGCAAATACTATATGATACTTGCAATTCCACTTCGAATGTGATAAACTATGTATGTCATTCACTTTGCAATGACCTCCTTTTGATTTGTTTGCAGTTGGTAGCCGCAAATCTATTATAATCAAAAGGAGTTCTTTTTTCAAGACCTATAGCTATAAAGCTTTTTTGAACCCCCAGCCTAGCTGGGGGGGGTCTAAATACAAAAAAACCAGTAGGCATTAATGCTTACTGGTTTTTTCTGGCGGAGAAGGTGGGATTCGAACCCACGGAACGTGTTACCGTTCAAACGATTTCGAGGGGTAATTTTAGGGGTAAAAGTCTTTATATCTCTACATATCTCTATATATCATTATGGCTAAAAACCTTGTGAAATCAAGGTTTTTATGTTTTTCTTTATAACGCATTATTTTGTCCCGTTTTTTGTTGTCGCTTAGTTTGATAACAAAATTGCAACATTGATAACACGTTTTTTGGTATGTAACCACGGCGTATGCCGTGGCAAAGCTATCGTTCATCATGTGTTTTTTCTGCCATTCTTTTGGCTGCGATTCTTTCCGCTTCACGAGGGAACATGGCGTTGTGATATGCTTCTAACACGGTTTTTTTGCGGTCAAGACGCACATCTACATATCGGGCAGTAACATCAGCCATATTAGTGGATATACCGAGTGAAAGACCGATCCCTTTTAGCGTGTGTCCCAGAATTTCACCGACAGTATAGAAATCACCGGTCAACTCGTGCATATTTGTTGCTGCTGAATGGCGAAGATCGTGAAAGCGAATATGTTGTAAATTTTGATGCCGCAGGAATTGTCCGAAATTGTTAGTCACTCTATCGGCACGAGCCGGAGAACCGTCAGCCTTTGCAATTACAAGATTGTTTTCATAATAAGGCTGCCCAGACAATTCTGCAAGCTCTTTTTGCTTCTGCTGTAACTGTTGCTGATGAACGAAGAAGGGCAAAGTAACCTCCGTAATAGGAAGTATGCGATCCTGCGACTTTGTGGGCAACATTTCGGTAATAACAGTAGTTCCGGGTGGCACTTTGAATGGTAACTGCTCAACAACAGCAAATCGCTTGTTTTTAAGATCAACGTTGTTCCAACGCAAACCGAGAACCTCATTTCGCCGCAATCCATAAAGACCACTTAAAACAAATATCATTTCCCATTCATTTCCTGACCCTAAAGCCATAAGATGATGCATCTGCTCAACTGTATAGGGGTCAGGTGTTTTTGCATCTTTGCCGAACTTGGTTAGTATATCTCTGGCTGGATTTGTTTCAATATAACGATATTTCCGCGCCGCTTCAAAAGCAACACTTAATATTCGCTGCGCATATCGGCAAGTGCTGGTGGACAATCCCTTGTCGGATAACTGTTTTAACATATTATCTATCATAGCAGGGGTCAATTTTTTTTAGGGAACATTCCCGAAATACGGAACAATATGGTTCTTGATGTGGCACTTGTACCCGGCAAAGGTACTTGACCGCAGATTGACTTTCCCGATTTATGATGTGGTGCAATTAAGCTGATTAAGGCAAATTATGCCATTGATTTGGGGTTAGATAGTCCAAACTGCCATGAATTCTGACATTATTATACCAATTAACATAATCGAACCAAAGCAGCTTAAACTCGTCTAAA
>JAVBRC010000109.1:0-3309 GCA_031548405.1 Oscillospiraceae bacterium
TTGGGAAAGAGCTTGTTCTCAACACAGAAGAATGGAAAAAGTACTGTGATACAAGTGATCCAAAAGGAAAGGAAAAGGCACTTGAAACAATCGTACTGTTATTAAATTTGGATTATCAATATATTATACAAGATCATCATCACCAAATCTTAAATCAAGTACAATGTATTCCACATCTTCTCTGTATTTAGTCGATTCATACTCATAAATCTCACGGTGATCATAAAGATTAGGAAGAAAGAACGTAGTGACAGCAACAGAAGCGTCCTTAGGCACAAGCTTAAGTGCATCATCAATAACTTCTATAGAGCCGCTTGCTTTATCGTTTTTATAGCTCTCGAAGCCGCTTGAGCGATGATATGTGTTGCACATAAACATTAAGACTGAGGAGGCTGTTGCAATTGCAAGAACCTTTAGTCTGATGCCAGGTTTCATATCGTTATAATTCATGATCATAAGATAGAAGAAGAATGCAGCACTTCCATAAGTGTACTGGAAACTGATATCATGCTGATAGTAATAATCAGACATAAGATTTATCAGAATAAATGGAATAAAAAGAATAATTCTTGACGTTTTTTTTATCATGAGCGGCATAAACGCAACAGGGACTAGCATTTGCAACAGAAATTTAATTTTATCTTCATCAAACGATTCATGGATAGTATAAATCGGATTGAGAATAACAGCTTTAATAACTGTTGTCAGACTTCCACTTCCATCGTATATGAAGTTATCATATCTGTAAGACATTGTACCTAGTCCGTATTTTGACATAAAGTAAGACACAACTATAAAATAAATAATTGAAATTCCAAGTACAACAGTACCTTTAGAAAGTCTGCGTCTGGAGGCAATAAAATAAAGTCCTAGAACAGCTGCATAAACTGGTGCATCTTCCTTAACAATCAAAAGAAGGAATGTAAATATAATAGTTGGAGCCCACTTGTTTTTTTCAAGTGCATAGGCAAGCCACAAAATAATTGGAGTTAAAAACTTGTTTTCGTGAAGGAAATAGAAGCAGCCATTTGCCATTGATGGTAACAATACATAGCAAATCGCAAAAAGAATTGTTGCCTGATTGGAGAATTTATACTTTTTACATAGTAAATAAAGCGGAATTAAACCACTTGCTATAATCGCAGCTTGTCCCATAAGCAATGTAACGGGTGTTGGGAAAATATAATAAAACGGTAGAAGCAAATAATAAATAGGGGAGAAGTGAACAGCAAAGTGACTTAGTAGTCCATCACGTTCACAGGTAGTTAATGGCTGGAAAGTTTCTTTCATATAATCAAACATCTGAGCAAAAATTCCGAAGTCATAACAAGGTGTGAGATGCTGTAGGTATTTAAAAGAGGTCAATAAGCCGACAAAGAATGTAAACGCAAGACCTAGAATTACAATAATTGCAATTGTAGGTAATTTTTTTATCTTGACTTTTATCCAGTTGCCGACACAGTAAACTGTTACAGCACCCATAAAAATGCAAGTGCCAATTGAGAAATATAATTGATTGTCCTGTGTTATAGCCATAGAACTGTATATCAGTGTTGAAAAAAACAATAGAACCTTATCAAGTTTCGGTTTATTTATGAAGCTTAATATTACAAAAATAACGGCGATAATTACTATATAAATTGTCATTTTTATTTCATTAAAGAATTCAAATGAAATAAACTGAAATTCGCCGGTAAAGAGTTCAAAGGTTGCAATCATAATCCACGCCGTCAGCAGTCTTGCAATAGTATTATTATAGCCTAGTGAATTAATCTTTTCTTTTATTTTGCTAATAATGACCTTATGTTTGGGGATAGGTTCGTCAGAGTCCTGATCAGCTTGGTTTTCATCAATGTCCGAAAGTAATTCTTCTTCGGAAATACTTTGATTTTCAATAGATAGAAATTCATCAGTATTATTGTTATTATTATCCATAAAATTTCCCTTCTCTAAAAAATAATTAAAATATACATGTATTTTTATTGTATCATAATTATTAATGCAATGTCAAGGACTTTGACAACTTATTTATTATGTGTTATAATGGCTTGTATTACAGCAAAAGCATTTTTTGACTGTAAAAAATATTGATTGGAGAGTATATAAAATGGCTGATACATATGTTAATGCTGGAGATCAGGGAGGTAAAATCAAAAAAGTAGTTATAACTTGTATAATTATTTTGTTTGCATTAATTTTATTCTTTAGTTGCTTCACAATAGTTTCTCCTGGACATACTGGTGTTGTGGTAACACTTGGTAAAGTTTCGGAGAAAGTTCTTGAGGAAGGCATTCATTTTAAGATTCCATTTGTACAGAGTGTTGAACAGATTGATAACAGAGTACTTAAAACGGAAGTGGAATCGAATGCAGCATCAAAGGACTTACAGACAATTTCTTCAAAAGTGTCTATTAACTATCGTGTAAACAAGTCAGCGTCTGCTGAAATTTATAAAAATGTCGGTGCTGATTTCACAAATGTAATTGTAAATCCAGCAATGCAGGAATGTGTTAAATCAATTGCAGCAAAATATACTGCTGAACAGCTTATTACAAACCGTGCAATTGTTTCAACAGAGATGGAGGAAGCAATTTCTCAGAAGATTAATCCTTATGGACTATCAATTGAGATTTTCAACATTGTCAACTTTGATTTTTCTGATGAATTCAACAAAGCGATTGAAGCAAAACAGACTGCACAGCAGGGGGCTCTTAAAGCCGAGCAGGATCTTGCAAGAATAAAAGTTGAGGCTGAACAGACTGTTGAAAAGGCAAAAGCAGAGGCTGAAGCGTATAAGCTTAAAAACGAAGAGTTAACTGAAAAGGTAATTATGATGCAGTTTATTGATAAATGGAATGGCGAATTGCCAAAGGTTGCATCTGATGCGGGTGCGTTATTTGATGTAAGTGAGTATATTGGAGATAGTGTTGCAGAGGAAACACAGGCTGCGGAGAATAACGCAGATAGTGATAAATAATCAGTTTACGATGTGCACAATCGCCGTTCGGCGGGGAGAGTTAACTCGTGGCACGCATCGCGAAGCGAAAACAGTTTAGGTCAACCCTTTTTAAAGGGTTGCAGGGTCAAGGGACGGAGTCCTTGTCGCTCCGCAGAGCGAAATCTTATAGCCTTAGAAGAGCATTTTTTCTTTGGTTCTTTCTATTTTGCGATAGAAAAAAGAAAGAACGTAGAACTCGTTAAGAGTTTGAGGGTTAATTAAGTTGCTAGGGTTAGTTTTTCCAATATTCCGAGCATTACTTCATAAACAAAAAAGTCCATTAAGCTTTTTATCTTCAAGCTTAATGGACT
>JAVBRC010000059.1:0-11551 GCA_031548405.1 Oscillospiraceae bacterium
TCTACAAGCCTTTCAAATTATTTGAAACGTCAGAAAGTCTGAATCCAGCAAGTTGACTAACCATAAGAATCAGAAAAACTAAGCCTAGCAACTCAACTAACCCTCAAACTATTTACGAGTTCCCTGTTCTTTCTTTTTTCTATCGCAAAAAAGAAAAGAACCAAAGAAAAAATGCTCTTGAACGATAAAGAGTTTCGCTCTCTGTGGAGAGCGACCAAGGCTCTGCCTTTGGAAACCGCAATTTTTGAAAAACTTGAGTCAACTTTTAATGTCGCTTCGCTTTGCGTGCGGTTAGTTAACTATCCCCGCCGAACGGCGATTGTATGCAACGTCACGTTGCTCGCTTTGCGTGCGGTTAGTCAACTCGCCCACTATCCCCTATACTTAACCTATTTAGAACCTGTCACAAAAATCTTCTGTGACGATATATCAAAGGCGGCAGCAACTGCTTTATATACTTTCTCCCTCACAACATTGCTTTCACCTCCTTCACAAACTACTACAACTCCCATTATTTCAGGCGTTGATATCTTACTGACAAGCGGCTTTTTGTCACCGCTTCCCCCTATAATGACATACTTTTCATCCTTAGATATACCGTTGCTGTCAGTATCAGTTTTTTGATCCTTAGCATAAATATATTCCCCACTTCCAGCGGCAGTTATCATTACATCTGCCTTTCCAACACCATTGATTTTTTCAAGTGTAGATTCGAGCCTGCTCTCCATTTCACTTACATAGTTTTCATACTCCATAACAGTTGAATCAGTGACCGCTTTTGTATCATCAGTCTTTTTATCCCCTGACAAAATATCTGAAAAAAGTATAAGCGCCATTCCGGCAAGTCCGAGAATAACAATGAGCTTTACACCTCGTCCTTTTAAAAATCCAGTTATTTTTTCATTCAATGCATCTCACCTCAACTTCCCCAAGGTTATTCTTAATTGCAGCTGACGCCCTGTCATATTCCCCTCCACAATAACCTATCTCATTAATATTTATGCTGCCATCTTCAATTATATTAATATCAGCAATAATTTTTTCATAGCTTATCCCCTGTGATGTCAGAATACGGCTTACTGAGTCGATTACAGAGGTCTCGGCTGAATTCAATATAGCCTGTTCTGCTGCACCTGAAAGGTTTTCATAGCCCTCCAGCTCCGTGATATCAGCTGCAACTGGTATCTCTAATTCAAAATCAGCATTTACCGCCGATATAACAATACCCGTTATAAAAATTAATGAAAAAATCAGCTTTAACTGACGTGTGAATAATTCACCTGGTTTTATTGAATCGGCAAGCGAAATTACAATGCTCAGAAAACAAGCCGAAAGTATTACCTTTTTTAAAAGTTCCAAAGTATATCCCTCCTAAGCATTGTTTGTGCAGACGCTCATAATTATCGCCGTCGAAATTATAAACATAAGCGTAAAGCATATTAATACACCCAATGCCGCAGCCAATACTGAACCTACATTTCCAAAAAGCCTTGAAAGTTTTTCTGCTCCAAATATATCCGCTGTCGC
Source organism: Oscillospiraceae bacterium (assembly GCA_031548405.1). Classification (GTDB taxonomy): domain Bacteria; phylum Bacillota; class Clostridia; order Oscillospirales; family Ruminococcaceae; genus Porcipelethomonas. The sequence continues at coordinate 1,528 of JAVBRC010000059.1, forward strand.
CGCTGCTGCTGAAACTGCTATTTTATAAAGACCAAGTGAAATAATCGGCGGAAGAAGTGTCAACACAAGCACAGCTATCCCGACTCCCCCCACTCCATTCCTTAAAAGAACAATACTCCCCCTCACTGTTGAATATGCATCTGATACTGCGCCCCCCACTAACGGGATACAGTTTGAAATAACATACTTCGCAGTTTTTGAGCCCAGAGAATCTGCCGATGTGCCTACAATACTCTGAATTGAAAGAAGTCCTGTAAAAATTGTCATGATTAGCCCAAGTCCCCATGTAACAATTTTCTTCACACCCTCAAGCAGTCCCTTTAAAGACAACGCACTGCACGATGCATCAACTATTGCAAGGCAAAGACACATACTAAGCATAGGCATTAACGCTCCGTTTGCAAGCTGTATCGCAATATCGGAAACAGACAATACCAGAACGTTATAACCCGTCGCAGACGTTATATGCCCCCCTGCTGCCGCTATTCCTGCGAAAACGGGTACAAAGCTGTTCATGAAACCTGCTCCGTTTTCAAGTGCCTGTGATGTACCAGCAAGCACCTCGCATATTGACGGTGAAATCGCCGCCACTCCTGCAAGAACGCAGATTAGTTCATACACTTTTGCCGCATTCCCCTTTTTGACAGTATCACCGAGTGTTTCAGCAAGTGCAGTTAAAACGGTAACAATTGCCAGTGAAATCAAAAGCTTTAACGGTGCATGAATTTTCTCATAGATAGTTTCCTTTAAAATTTTCCATAAATCTGACGGTAACATTGAAAGTATGCTCGTCGGCTCGTCAAAGCTTATTCCATATTCCTCAAGCACTTCTCCAGCATTTAAATCCCCTGCCCCACTAGCTGAATAAATTTCATCTGCTGTAACATCTCCCTGTGCATTAACAGTAATTCCGGCACAGAAAAAAATAAGTATAATCATCATTAGCTTTTTCATTCCAATATCCCCGTAACGACGTTGATAAGGCTTTCAAACAGTGGCATAGCCAATATCACAAGCTGTATTTTCCCAAAGATTTCTGATGCTGAGGCTATCGCTGCCTCTCCACAGTCACGGCATATATCCGACGCAAACTGTGTCAGCCAGCAAATGCCAAGTGCCTTAAAGAGAATGCTGACGTATTCCCTGTCAAGTCCGCTGTAATCCATTAGTGATTCCATTTTATCAAGCACTACCGGTACGCTGTCTGTTATATTAAAAAATATCATAACTGCCACTGCGATGACCAGCAAAACAGCCTGTTCCTTTGAATGCTTTTCCGTGATTTTACACATCAAGGCGGCACAAATGCACAGTCCGCATATAGCAGCAATATCTCCTACCATAGCCCGAATACCGTCTTTACGGTATCGAAAAGTCCGCTTATACTGTCAATTATCATCATAAGAACAACAATAAGCCCAGCAAGAGTTGTCATCATCGCCTGTTCCTCACGCTCTGCACGTTTTAGTACAAGGTTTAAAACAGCTACAATTATACCTATTCCGGCAATTTTAAAAATCAGATCTACATCCATTTTTTCTCATTCCTTTTTTATATAATAAGTATTCCAGCCATTGCTCCTGCAAGTATTCCCATAGAGCGATAAAGCTTGCCTTTAACCGCATATTTTTCAGATTGCTTTTCAAGCATTTTGCCTATCCCCTCATTAAACACGGCTATAACTGAAAGCTGACCTTGAGTATCTGTAGTTCCAAGCTGCGTACCAAGCTGTGAGATAAGCTTTTTTTCTTCACTGCTAAGGCTAAAATCCGACATAACGCTTTCAACCCATATCTCACCAACCGGACGGCTTTTGTCGTTAAAATCACCTGTATGTAAAAAAGTAATTTCACCATAAGCGTCGTTGCTTTTCAAGAGTTCAATAATCTCTCTTACAGTCAGGCTTCTGTAACGTATGAGTGTTGAAATTTCGTCAGCCATTCTTCTGAAAATATTAAGTCTTTCAAGCTTTTTTTTCATTGTCAGCGACAAATTCAAGCCTACTGAACAGCAAGCAGAAAAAATCAACAAAACACCAAGAAGTCTAATCATTTTTAGCCACCGCCATTTCATATTTCATTATTTTCCCAATATTTTCCCCACTTCCAAGAGTTATAAAGCAATCAAAAATATTATTTTCAACAACTTCCCTAAGAAACTTTCTTTTTGATATATCAGCCATTCCACCGCCATGTACAGATGCAATTATTTTCACCCCAGTATTTGCCGAAGAAAGGAGTGCGTTACAGTCTTGCTCACTGCCTATCTCGTCGCACACAATAACATCAGGTGACATAACACGAATGGCTGTCATAATACCTTGCGCTTTGGGGTAGCCATCAAAAACGTCGGTCATTTTCCCCACATCGTTTTGTGCAACGCCATGGTAAACCGCCCCGATTTCGCCTCTTTCATCAATAATACTGACTCGATATCTACCGCCCAAAATACGGCTCATATCTCTTATAACAGTTGTTTTACCACTCATCGGCTTACCTATTATCAGCACACTTGAAAGTCCATTTTCAAAAATACGTCTGCACATTTCTTCTGCACAACCAAACGCCTGTCCTGCGATACGAAAATTCAGCCCACTTATATATTTAAGTGTCGCAATCTCACCGTTTTCCGTCACAGCAGTACCGCAGATTCCCACACGGTTTCCACCTTCAAGGGTTACAAATCCCTCAGCAATTTCACGCTTATAGCTATGTATAGAGTAGTCGCAAACTGCCCTGAAGGAGTATTCCATGTCCTCCGAGGTTATGGATTGGCACATATCAGGAAAGTCTGTCAGATTTCCTTTTTGTGTCAGAAAGCGTTCTTTACCGAATGACACTATGCCAATAGGATGGTTTGTCCGCATTCTGATTTCGTGGATTGAATCAAAATCAGAAATCAATGAGATGGATTGTCCTATATGGGGTGGAAAATAGCTTTTGAGTTTTAAAATAGATTCTTTACGATTCATAATGTTCACTTCCTTTTGCTTTTATAAAATTCTATGTAGGAGGATTAAGGTTTAGAACTATAAAATATTTTGGAAGCGGCGAGAGTTTACTAACCGCACGCAGAGCGAAATCTTACGAGTTCACATTGCCCGCCGAACGACGCATGGGACAATGTCATACTGCTAAAAAACAACATTAAAATAAACATTGCCTTTTTTATTATTTTATGTTATTATATAATTTATGGATTAAAATTTTGGAGGCAAATATGAAAAAGAAAAATATGTTTATGCGTGTTGCAGTTGTTCTTCTTGCAGCAGTTATAGTTGTAGGTTTCGTACTTATGCCAGTTCTCAATCTTTTATGATTGGAGGGTTAAATATTGTCTGAGAATAATAAAAAAGATAAAGATTCATATGCTAAGGATACCCTTGCATTTATAGTTCCACCTGAAGAACGTCGTCGCCCACAACAACCACAAGGTCAGCGTCCACAAGGACAGTACCCACAAGGTCAACAACCACAGGGACAGCGTCCGCAAGGACAGTACCCACAGGGACAGTACCCACAAGGTCAATACCCACAAGGTCAACAACCACAGGGACAGCGTCCGCAAGGACAGTACCCACAAGGTCAATACCCACTGGGACAGCGTCCACAAGGTCAACAACCGCAGGGTCAACGTCCACAAGGGCAAAAACCACAAGCGCAACGTCCACAAGGTCAACAACCACAGGGGCAACGTCCACAAGGGCAAAAACCACAAGGACAGCGTCCACAAGGGCAAAAATCAAGACAGCAAAATACTGCTCCACAACAATCAAACAGACAGAAAGTAAAGAAAGGCCGTAAAAAAGGTGGTTGTCTTACAAGACTACTATTTTCACTTTTGGGCTTGTTGGTATTGTTATTTGTGATTTATTCTGCGATTTCGTTGATGTTTATTAACAAAGTAACCGTTGTTAAAGACGGTGACAGAGGCACTCCTTCACATTCACTTTACAGTTCAGCTTCCGTCAGAAATATTCTTTTAATTGGAACAGATTCAAGAGGTGATGACCGTGGAAGGTCAGATTCAATGATTCTTTTTTCGATAAACAGTAAAACAAACAAGATGTCACTTGTTTCACTGATGCGTGATGCTTATGTGCAGATACCAGGGTATGGTGGGGACAAGCTTAATGCTGCTTATTCCTATGGTGGGCCTGAACTGCTTATGGATACCATTGAAGAAAATTTCTACATAGAAATAGACGATTATTTCACCGTTAATTTCATTTCTTTTGCTAATATTGTTGATGCAGTCGGCGGTGTTGATATTAAGGTGAGCGATGATGAAGCTGACGCTATTAACGTATTGCTTGACAGCAAGGAAGGTAATACTCTTTTCGGTACACCTGATGAAGAAGATTATCTTAATGGCGGTGGTGAATACACTCTGAATGGTAAACAGGCTCTTTGCTACTCACGTTTGAGATATGTTGGAAACGCAGATTTTGAGCGTACAGAAAGACAGCGTACGGTACTAACAGAAATTATTAAAAGTGCTGGTACAACCAATCCATTTAAGCTTGGATCTGCTGCAAAGGACGTTTTACCATCAATGAATACAAATATGAGTAAGTTCAGTATGTATTTACTGTCATTGCGTTTACCGTCACTTCTTATAGGGTATGATATTCAGCAAATCAGAATTCCTGCTGACGATACTTACTACGGTTCAACGATTGATGGACAATCAGTATTAGAAATTGATTTCGATGCAAATCTGGAAATAATTGAAGATAAGCTTTATTAATGAGCAATAAGAACCTGTCTTCACAAGCATAAGCACACGTCTTTTCGGCAAATTTCCCCGTATACTTCGTTAAAAATCCTTGAAAGGCGCAAGTATTCCTGCGGATTTTTGCCTTGTCTGCGACGAAATTATGCCCGAAAAATCCGTGCACTTTCTTGTGAAGACAGGTTCTAAAATCGGGCTGTTGTACAAAATACAACAGCCCGTTCAGTTTGTCGAAAAAGGTAGCAATCGACGAAATAAGTTAACTAACGGTACGCAAAGCGAAGCGAAAACAGTTTAGGTCAACCCTTTTTAAAGGGTTGACCTAAACTGTGCGCCGTTCGGTGGGGTTAGTCAACTAACCCCTTATAAGCTTACCAAACTGTTCCAAAAATGCATCAGCAACAACCCTTCCGCCTTCATCATTCGGATGCCCGCCATATATCGCCTTAGACGGCTCTGATGCATCTGAAAGACATGCGGCAAAGTCGAAAAACTTCGCACCGTTCTTCTCCGCAATTCCAACTGCCTTTTCATTATACGCAGTACGCACTGCTTCTGAATTCTGGTCGTAGTCGAAAGGTGGTGCGTTGAAAAGTATTACCTCGCATCCTGCACTCCTCAGCTCGCTTACAGCCGTATTAACCCACTCTTCAATCTGTTCGGCAGAACTTGGGCCTGAGTCGATGTTCTGACCGCTTACAATGTCGTTAGTGCCATAAGCCACTAATATGATGTCGGCGTTTTTAGCACGGTTAAGCCAATCGCCCTTTTGTGAAATATCGCTTGCTCTTGAATACCCAAGACCTAAATTCCAAAAACTGTAATCACTGCCTAAGTCCTGTGCAATATCAGCAGCCCAGAACTTGTAAGCGTGAGAAGTCGTCTGACAACCCTGTGTTATAGAATCGCCAAGAGATGCGATTGTCTTTTTTACTTCACGGTTACACCCAAACATTGCAGGAAGTGGGATTTCATTTACATAAACGCCATCAGCATAGCAAGGTGTCAGATCTGACATATTTATGCAAGGAATGTTTTCACCAGTTACAGTCCATTCCCAGACAAGAAGATTTCCCTCAGCAATATTCAGATTAACTGCATCACTCCAGAACGTTTCACCCGACGCAACCTTTTTTCCAGCCGAACCGTTATCGAAAGTAACAGCGACCATATTTTCAGGTTCATCTTCAAATCCGCTTCCGCCATCGCCCACAGATGCGGAAGTTATCTCGTATTCTCCCCCAGCAAGACCAGCGTAAATACTTCTTCCATCGCCCCATGTAGAATCGACAGTGTTTGAGAAATAAAAGCAGTATTCAAATTCGCCGTATGCTTCAAGGGGAAGATAGGCTCTGTAAGTAACGTTATCAGCCTCAGCAATTTTCTTGTTATTGGAGGTTGAGATGTATGTGTTTGAAACATACTTTTCAAATTGTGGGGAGGTGTATATTTTTTGAGTAACATCTCCTGAATTTTCTTTTTTATCTGTGCATGAGCAAAGACCGATTGTCATAATAAGTGACAAGAGTGTCGCTGTAATTTTTTTCATATAAATCTCCATTTTAAATAAGTGATTGTCTATTAACCCCGACGAATGTCGCATAGTTTAGGTCAACCCTTTTTAAAGGGTTGCGGTTTCCAAAGGCAGAGCCTTGGTCGCTCCGCAGAGCGAAATCTTACAGCCGTAGGGCATTTTTTTCTAGTGAATTGTCGCCATAGCGACAAGAGGTATCTTTTTTGCAAGTGAAAAAAGATACCTAAGTAACAGACGTCGAGTTCTACCAATTTTTCAAAATGCCCGACAGGGACAATTTTGAAACGTCAGAAAGTCTTAATCTTGCGAGTTTAATAACCCTAAGAGCCAGAAAAACTAAATCAAGCAACTTAATTAACCCTCAAACACTTAACGAGTTCTAGTTCTTTCTTTTTTCTATCGCAAAATAGAAAGAACCAAAGAAAAAGGCTCTTTGCGCATCTCTAAAACTAACCCCGCCGAACGGCGATTGGGTGCAGCGTCACGTTGCACCTTTAAAAAGGGTTGACCTAAACTATCTTCGCTTCGCTTTGCGTGCGGTCAGTTAACTGTCCCGCCAAACGGCGAGCGGTTTAACTCCCTTAATCAACAATCAACAAACTTCTTCTTAAACAAACTAAATCAAACACGTTAACAATATTATCACCATTTAAATCACAATTACAGAACACTTCAGATGCAATTTCTTCTCCCTTAATCAAATAATTACTTAATAAAACAACATCAGCAACGTTAACCATCTTATCATTGTTAACATCACCTTTTATCCCTTTAACTTCTGTTGTAGGCTCTGTAGTAGCCTCTGTAGTTGGCTCTGTAGCAGGCTGCGTTGGCTGAACGTCTTCGCCGCTTAAATACCCTGTAAGTACATCATACCAAAAATCACTCATCAACTTATAACCATCTTTTGAAGGGTGAACACCATCAAATAAATCCGCCTTTGTCAGAACACCGTTTATATCGGCAAGCCTGATATTTTTCCCCTCAGCCTGCTTTTCAGCAGCAATACGCTTGATTTCAACATTATAATTATCAATACATTCGTCCATTGATTCAGGAGTGAAGTAGTATTCGTTAATGTAAAGCTTATCATTTGCGTCCATACACGGAACCGTTGCAAGGTATAGCATTCCATCTGACGGAAGTGTTTCAAGGATATAGTCAACAAGCTTTTCGAGCCTGTTGCCCATATTATCAAGGTCATAGTAGCTTAAAATATCATTTGTACCAATCTGGAGCATTACAACATCAGCAGGGTATGTATCTAAAAGCCAGTCGATAAAATCGTAAATACCAGTCCTTGCACCAGAAATAGAATCAGCCTGATCAATCTTTTCGATTGAATAGCCACTGTATCCAGCATGCTGAGGGTCATAGCAATTGCCCCCCCAGTTAGGGCCGACAAAGTCGAATTTTTCAGCATATCCATTAGTCTCAAGCTTGTTGCAGAGCGGCTCACGGTAACCACCTAAAGTCGAGTAACCATCAGTTATAGAATCCCCCAACGGCATAACCCTGATTTTTCTGGTTGTTTCCTCAGAATTTACCTGAAAAACGCATAAAAACATCATAATAACAGATGTTACTGCAGCGATTGCTGATTTTCTTTTTGAAATCATAATTTCCTCCTGTTTTTTGTAAAAAAGTCAATATCATACAAGTAAACTGTATTCCTGTCAGAACTCAAAATATGCATTCCAAGCATTATATGAATTCAACTATAATGTTATTTTATAATATGTAATGTGTATTGTCAAGGGAATTTAGTGGGATTGTGTATAAATCTGTCTATTCTTGCGATAATAATAAAATTTTAAATTTATTTTCTGAAAAACCTTTGCTTTTCTTTTATAAATATGCTATAATGATATAGGTAGCAAAAGTATAATAGCAAAAACCGGAGGTGCTTGTCAGACATGGGTTTTAATATTGGAGAATTTATTGTTTATGGTGCAAGTGAACTATGCAGGGTTGAGGAAAAAATAAAACGTTGCTTTGATGGAATAACTGAAAAAGAGTATTACAGACTTATTCCACTTTATTCAAAAGGCTCGACTTTTTATATTCCGGTTGATGATTATGACGGAAAAGTCAGAAAATTACTAACCAAAGAAGAAATTTATGCACTTATCGATGAGATGCCAGAAGTTGAAACTGAATGGTGTGAAGATAGAAATCAGCGTAAAAACCAATTCTTCTCAGTTTTAAGAAGTGATGATTATCAACAGCTTATTTCTATGATGAGAGCCATTTATTTACAACGTGATGAACAGATTTCAAAGGGAAAGAAGCTTCTTGCAGCTGACGAAAAGGCAATGCGTGAGGCTGAAAAGCTTATACATCATGAATTTTCATTTGTTCTTGGTATTGACGAGAAAGACATTCCAGATTTTATCGAATCAAGAATTGAATCAAGACAATCAGCAAAATAAAGCCTTGATATCCTGAATATAAATCTACGTTCCACTTTTTTGTGGAAAACTCTGTTATCAACTTAAAAGAAACAGTCCTTTGGGCTGTTTTTTTATTTATATTTTTATGTTATTATCACCTTATATTTCAAAAAAATCATACGCTACACGCCATAGATATGGGGTTTAAATAAAAAATAGCAAAATAAAATGAAAAAATTATGCATTTTGTAGAAAAAGTACTTGAAATTTATTTTAATACATGATATAATAAGAAAACAAAATAACCGACGGAAGCCGGCCAAGGAGGACTAAATCATGAAAGTAAATATCACAGCAAGAAAAATGCAGGTTCCGCATTCATTCCCAGAATATGCGGAAAGTAAACTTAATTCAAAACTTAGTAAATTTTTCGGAGATGAGGCTGATGCAAAGATAACAATGACCGAGCGCAAAGAACAGATTATTTTAGAGCTTACTGTTAAGTATAATAACATGATTTATCGTGCTGAAAAGACAGCATCTGATAAGAATGACGCTCTTGACAATACAATCGACAAGATTATCCGTCAAATCAGAAAGAATAAAACAAAGATTGAAAAAAGTCTTAAAGATACAGCTTTCAAGGACACTTATGTTGATAATGTTGAAGACCAGATTGACTATGAAGTAATTAAGCATAAGACATTTGTTATGCGTCCAATGGACGTTGAAGAAGCAATTCTTCAGATGAATATGCTTGGACACTCTTTCTTCATGTTCTGCAATGCTAAATCTGGCGAAACTAACGTTGTTTATAAAAGACAAGATGGAGATTACGCTGTTTTAGCACCTACATTAGAATAATTATATCTGATTAAAAAAACGGCTGTTACACAAAAGTAACAGCCGTTTTTTGGTATAAGTGGTGCCTTAAAGATTATCAATATAATATTTAACAAACCCATCAAAAGCATTAACAGCAACAGATTTTTCCACAATAACATTAAAAAGCTCTAATGCACTGTCCATATCAGTTAACACATCATTTAGCAACTTCTTCTCGTAAACATCGCAAGCACATATACCATAAGTATCTACTGAACCACTTTCCGACTGTGTATCATGTCTATAAAGATAATAGCAAACCTGATTATTAAGGCTTTTTTTAACATCGACAATGTTGTATAACATAAGCTCTAAAACCTCCTTTTGATTTATATCTACATTATACTACATAATTCGACATCTATTTTTCACCGTTATCGCAGAATATGACATATTGAGTTAAATAAAAAAATAAGAACCATTTAACTTGGTTCTTACTTTTCAAAATCATCAAAGCCTTCTGAAATTTTATCGATTT
>JAVBRC010000147.1:0-11233 GCA_031548405.1 Oscillospiraceae bacterium
CTTGCAAAAAAGATACCTCTTTTTGCCCCTCTACCATGAAACTAAGCCCGACGAATGTCGATTGGGTGCAGCGTCACGCTGCTTCACTAGAAAAAATGCGCCCTACGGCTGTAAGATTTCGCTCTGCGGAGCGACCAAGGCGCTGCCTTTGGAAACCGCAACCCTTTAAAAAGGGTTGACCTAAACTATTTCGCCGTTAGGCGGGGTTAGTAAAATTTGCTCACCATAAGTTTACGCATATTAAATATTCTACAAGACAAAAAGAAATTATTGTGTTATACTATTATAAGGTTAAACGCTCGTCGAAAATTGCTGAGTTCTATTGCAAGCGTTACCGTTTGAATATACATGAGGAGAATTACATGATAACACCAATTTATAACTTTTTAAATAAATATGCCGATTCTGAAACTGTAAGACTTCATATGCCAGGCCATAAAGGAAAGTCTATTGCAGATTTTTCGGCATTTAAGTATGATATAACTGAAATTAATGGTGCGGACAGCCTTTTTGAATCGGATAGCATAATTGCAGAAAGTGAAGAAAATACCTCTAGGCTTTATAAAACTGCAAAAACCTGCTATAGTGCGGGTGGTTCGACACTTTGCATTCAGGCAATGCTTACGCTGATGAAGCAAGAAAACAGAACTGTTATTGCTGTCAGAAATATACATCGCAGCTTTCTTGCCGCTTGTGCATTGCTTGATATTCAACCGCAATGGATTTTCCCGGATTATAGCGGTGGAATTCTTTCGGGCGAGTTTCCGTATAAAGAGGCAGAAAAACAGCTTAAATCAAATGAAAATGCCTGCGTTTACCTAACCTCGCCAGACTATCTTGGGAAAACAGCTGATATAAAGAGAATATCAGAGCTTTGCAATAGATACAATGCTATTTTATTAGTTGATAATGCCCACGGTGCACACACCATTGCGGCTGGAACTCATCCAGCACTTTTGGGCGCTGACATTTGTTGCGATTCAGCACATAAAATGTTGCCTGCACTTACAGGCGGAGCGTATCTGCATATAATAAATCCTAAATATAAGGATAAGGGTAAATATGCAATGTCACTTTTTGGTTCGACAAGTCCAAGCTACCTTATAATGGTATCTCTTGACCTTTGTGTAAAATATATTTCTGAAAGTCTTGAAAGTAACTATAAAACAGCGGTTTCGGCACTTGATGAATTACGCATAAAAATTAATAATTAATATAAAATTTATTGTGGTGAACCATTTCATTTGACACTTATTTGCAATGGAAATAATCTGGCAAACCAGCTGAGAACTTATGGTGTTGAATGTGAATATTCAGACGATGATTGTATTGTACTTTTGTTTTCGCCTTTGAATACCAAAGAAGAAATTATGATGGTTTCAGATATTCTTGAAAAATGTAGTCCAGATTTACCGGTTAATTCAAGTGGAATAAATTTATCACGTCCGAAGATTGGTATGACTGTGAGAAACGCTGTTTTAAGCGACTATGAAACAGTATGCATTGATGAAAGCATAGGGCGAGTTTGTGCAGGGGTTAACGTTCCGTGTCCGCCAGCTATTCCAATTGTCGCAAGCGGGGAAATCATAGATGAAAATTGCATTAAAATTTTCAAAAGGTATGGTATTTTAAATGTAAATGTGGTAAAATAAATAATATAAGCTTATTTACGATCAATGTTATTTAATTTCATTATGAAGGGACGGAATATTTATGAAACTTATATTTGCAGTAGTAAATGGTGATGACAGTCAGGCAGTAGCCAAGGCACTAACAAAAAAAGGATTTTTTGCAACAAAACTTGCTTCAACAGGTGGATTTTTGAGTGCAGGAAATGCGACATTTTTAATCTGTACTGAAGACGAAAAGGTTAATGAAGTTGTAGAAATTATTAGAGTGAAAAGCCATAAAAGAAAGCAGTTTGTTCCGTCGGCGGCATCATATGGAATTGGTACATATAATTCATTCCCAGTTGAAGTAGCTGTTGGTGGTGCAACAATATTTGTAACTGATGTTGAACATTTTGAAAAGGTATGATGAATAGGATTTTTGGAAATAGCTTTATTTTAAATACATTTGAGTCGATGATTTCAAGCGGAAGACTGCCTCATGGATTTATTATTTACGGTGAAAAGGGACTTGGTAAAAAAACAATAGCAATGCATATGGCAAAGACACTTCTTTGTGAAAAGGGCGGTAAAAATCCTTGTAATGATTGTAAATCATGCAGAAACGTTGACAAGGGGATACACCCTGATTTAATTTGCCCAGAGCAAAGCGGAAAGCTTATGACATATTCTATTGATACTTGTCGAAAGATTTGTTCTGATGCTATTATTTCTCCGAATAATGGAAATAAGAAAGTATATCTTTTTGCCGATGCAGATAATATTCTAATTCCTGCACAAAATTCGCTTTTAAAGGTGGTTGAAGAACCTCCTGATTTTGTGTATTTTATATTTACAACCAGTGCGAAAAACAATTTTTTGCAGACAATTCTTTCAAGAGTCATTTCGCTTGGTGTTACACAATGCAGTGAGGATGAATGTTCAGCGGCGCTCGCTTTAAAGGACTACGATAGCCAGCAGATAAAAAGTGCTTGCGAAGCTTTTGACGGAAATATTGGGATGTGTGAGAAATATCTTGAAGATGAAAATCTTCAAAAGCTTGTGTTATTGACAAAAAAAGCAACCGATAGTATAATTAACAGAGATGAATATGGGCTTTTGACAACCTTTTCATCAGATGTTTTAAGAGATAGAAATAATGCGGCAGTTTTTCTTGAAATGCTTGATAAAGTTATGAGAGATGCTGTTGTTTCTCAGATTAATCCGTCAGAACAGTGCATAGGCTGTTGTCAGGAGCAATCAATAAATCTTGGCAGAAGGCTTTCTGTGGTGTCTGTACAAAAGATACATACTTCAATTGCAAAGTCAGCGGCTGATTATAAGGCGAATGTAAATCAGTCTTTGGTAATGACTGGACTTTGCGGAGAAATAATGAGCTGTTAGACAGCAAAATACGGTGTACCGCTCTCCATGAAAGCGGAACAAATAATCAGAAGACTTTGATTGTTTGATGAATTGGAAAAATAATGACTGAAATAATCGGAATACGTTTTAAAAAAGGAGGAAAGGTTTATTACTTTTCACCTAAAAATCTGAAATTTGAAGTTAGTGATCATGCTATTGTTGAAACTGCAAGAGGCGTTGAGTGCGGTGAAGTTGTAATGAAAAACCGCATGATTGATGATGCAGAAATAGTTGCGCCACTAAAAGAAGTTATAAGAAAAGCCAATGATAACGATATTGCTATTGTTGAAAAGAATAAGCAGAAGGAAAAAGATGCTTTCAAAACCTGTGAGGAAAAAATAAAGTTCAGAAAGCTTAAAATGAGCCTTATTGATGTTGAGTGTACCTTTGATAACAACAAAATTCTGTTTTATTTTACAGCGGAAAATCGTGTTGACTTCCGTGAACTTGTTAAAGACCTTGCTTCTATCTTCAAAACTCGTATTGAATTAAGACAAATCGGCGTTCGTGATGAGGCTAAAATTTTAGGCGGACTTGGAATTTGTGGACGTGAATTTTGCTGTAAGGGATATATGGGTGATTTTCAGCCTGTATCTATTAAAATGGCGAAGGAACAGGGACTTTCACTTAATCCTACAAAGATTTCAGGTACTTGCGGAAGACTTATGTGTTGCTTGAAAAATGAGCAGTCTGTATATGAGGAGCTTCTGAAAATTACGCCTAAGGTTGGAGCTTTGATTAAAACTCCTGAATGTAAGGGTTATGTTGAAGAAGTAAATATTCTGACTGGTAAAATGAAAATTAATGCTGAAAAAAGCGATGTACCAGTTTATGTAAACCGTGATGATGTGACGATAATCAAAGATTCGGAAATTAGATTAAATCGTGAGGAAATAAAAGCGTTGAAAGCGTTAGAGGATAAGTAGAATTTTTAATAATATTTTACAGGGTTAATGGAATTAATCTTTACGCAACAAAGGGACTGTTACACGAATGTAACAGTCCCTTTGCTTGTGCAAAAGAAGGCGTTCGACGAGATTAGTTGATTATCACCGCCGAATGGCGATATAAAAGTTTACTCAATTTTTGAAAAAGGGTTGACCTAAACTATGCACGGTTCGGCGGGGTAAGCTAACTAACTGGCATAATAAAGGGACTATTGCATTAGCAATAGTCCCTTAAATTTATTCTGAAATTATTTACCGTAGTAAGCACGCATATATAGTGCCTTCAATTCTGAAACTAATGGTAAACGTGGATTTGCAGTTGTACACTGATCATCAAATGCCTTATATGAAAGATCATCAAGTGCATTTTCAAATACAGCTGGATCAATAAATGACTTTGAATCAAGCTCGCCAGCTTCCTTGATAGTCAGCGGAATGCCAACCTTCTTCATAAGCTCTCTGACAGCATTTGCAAGTGCCTTAACACCTTCCTGCGCATCAGTAGAGTCCTTATTAACCAAGCCAAGCATCTTAGCGATTTCAGCGTAACGCTCAGGAGCAATGTAATGCTCATACTTAGGCCATGCAGCAAGCTTTGTAGGAGTTGCTTCACCGTTATACTCAATAACGTTTGGTAGTAGGTATGCATTAGCAAGACCGTGAGGAATGTGGAACTCACCACCAAGCTTATGAGCCAATGAATGGTTAATACCAAGGAATGCATTTGTAAATGCCATACCAGCAATACAAGAAGCATTGTGCATCTTCTCTCTTGAATACTCATCTGCATTTTCATATGAGCTTGGAAGATTTTCAAATACAAGCTTGATAGCATGAAGTGCAAGAGCGTCTGTATAGTCATTTGCAAGTACAGAAACGTAAGCTTCAATTGCGTGTGTCAAAACATCAAGACCTGTGAAGGCAGTTGATGCCTTAGGAACTGTATATACAAATTCAGGGTCGATAATAGCGATATCAGGTGTTAGCTCGTAGTCAGCAAGAGGATACTTCATATTCTTGCTCTTGTCTGAGATAACAGCGAATGAAGTTACTTCAGAACCAGTACCAGATGTTGTTGGAATAGCAACCATCTTAGACTTCTTGCCAAGCTTAGGGAACTTATAAACTCTCTTACGGATATCCATGAACTTCTGTGACATTCCAACGAAGTCAGCATCTGGGTGCTCATAGAACAACCACATAGCCTTAGCCGCATCCATTGCTGAACCACCGCCAAGAGCGATAATAGTGTCAGGCTGGAATGTGTTCATAACCTCAGTACCCTTGCTTACAGTTGTAAGGTCAGGATCTGGTTCAACTTCACTAAAGATTTCGATTATTGGCTTGTTAGCGTTCTTGTTTAGTTGATAAATAACCTTATCAATATATCCAAACTGAACCATTCCAGGGTCAGCAACAATCATAACTCTCTTAATTTCAGGCATTTTTGCAAGGTATGCAACTGAACCTGGCTCGATATAAATCTTTTCAGGAATTTTAAACCACTGCATATTAATTCTCCTCTTAGCAACTTTCTTTCTGTTGATAAGGTTCTTCGCTGTAACGTTTTCAGAAACTGAGTTTTTACCATAAGAGCCACAACCAAGTGTAAGTGATGGAGCCATTGAGTTATAAACATCACCGATAGCACCGAATGATGCTGGTGAATTTACAACAACACGGCTAGCCTTCATAACTTCGCCATATCTCTTGATAATATCCTCGTTTGATGTGTGAACAACAGCTGTATGACCAGCACCATGCTTTAGCATTTCTTCACAAAGTTCAAACGCATGATCTGTATTTTCTGATTTAACGATTGCAAGAACAGGAGAAAGCTTTTCTAGGGCTAGTGGATACTTTTCAGCATCTGTTCCACCGATTTCAACACAAAGTACCTTAGTTTCCTTTGGAATTGTGATACCAGCCTTTTCAGCAATCTGCCATGGATACTGTCCAACAACCCAAGGCTGAACAGCCATCTTTTCAACGTTGATTACAACGTCCTGAATCTTCTGAATTTCTTCAGGCTTTGCAAAATAACAGCCGTGGAACTTCATAAAATCAACAGCTTCGTCATAAACTTCTTTATCAATAATAGCAGCCTGCTCTGAAGCACAAATCATACCGTTATCAAAAGCCTTTGAAAGGATAAGATCATTAACTGCCTGCTTAATCTTTGCTGTCTTTTCGATGTAGCAAGGTGTGTTACCAGGGCCAACGCCAAGTGCTGGTTTACCTGCTGAATATGCAGCCTTAACCATTCCAGGGCCGCCTGTTGCAAGGATTGTTGCAACGTCAGGGTGATTCATAAGGAATCCTGTTGCATCGATTGAAGGAACTTCAATCCACTGTACACAATCTGCTGGAGCACCTGCCTTGATAGCAGCATCTCTTACAATTTCAGCAGCTCTTACAGAACATTTCTGAGCATTTGGATGAAAACCAAAAATAATAGGATTTCTTGTCTTAGCACAGATAATTGACTTAAACATTGTTGTTGAAGTAGGGTTTGTAACTGGTGTAACACCAGCAACGATACCAACAGGCTCGCCAACCTCAATATAACCTTCGTTTTCGTTATCTTCGATTATACCAACTGTCTTGTCATATTTAATAGAATGCCAAATATATTCTGTAGAGAAGATATTCTTTGTAACCTTATCTTCAAAAATACCTCTGCCTGTTTCTTCAACAGCCATTCTCGCAAGCTCCATCTGAGCTGAAAGACCGGCAAGAGCCATAGCTTTTGTAATTTCGTCAATTTGTTCCTGATTAAGCTTCATGTAAGCATCAAGAGCAACCTTTGCCTTTGCCACAAGTTCGTCTATAACTACCTTTGGATCAGCAACTGCAGCAACTGGCTGTTCTACAGTCTTCTTTGGTTCTTTTGCCATTTGGAAATCCTCCTATAATATATATGTGTGGATAATTCTTAAAAATAAAACTTGTTAATTTCTTAACAATATTATTATACCACATTGTTATTTTTTTGTCAATGCGATTCAGGCGATAATAAATACCGAAATATAAGTCTATTTTTTTCCTTGTTTAAGACATTATGTCAAATTGTTTTTTAATAAAACTATAATGTTAATTTTACACAGATTTAACAATTCATTCATGACTTTCAAGATAATCCTCAAAAATCTCTGCTGCATCTCTTACAAGCTCAACGCAAGGCCTTTTCTTATAATATTCCGTAGTACGCTCAGAAGGTGAGGGATTATTATCATTTCCTTCAAGTCCTAGTAGCTGTCGACAGATAATAAATCGGTTTTTTTCTTTGAATTTGTCAGAAAGTTCCTGAATCAGCTTATAATGTACCTTTTTCGCTTCTGTATCTTTTGGGTCGCTATAGCCGTATTTAATACCAGCAGCCATAAACATTGCGCTAACAGCTCCACAGACCTCTCTCATTCTGCCCATGCCTCCACCAAATGAGGAAGAAAGTATTACAGCAGTTTCGAAGTCCATTCCCAGATCCTCAGCAAATGCACCCAGAACGGCTTGGGAACAGTTATAGCCATCTTTAAAAAGTTCAACAGCTTTTTCGGATTTTTTCATACAAAACCTCTTTTCTTATCGTAAAAAAATTGACCGTGTTTATAAATCAAAACCAATTAGGGATTTTAAAATGAACTGGCATACCGTTCTTCATAAGTATATTCAATTCACCCTGAATTAGTGGCAGGAAGTAGTCAAGAGCCTGAAATGTAACATTATTCCCCTGATTATTTATCCATTCCTTAGGGAAAAGCTTCTCCTTGTTTGCAACATCCTTAGTGTCAACTGGAACAATTTCGACAAAATATGGTCTGTCGCTTATTCTTTTAAATGACATCATTTTTCCAGTTTGTCCACTAAGTGCAGTTTTAACCGCCTCTTCACCAATCTTTACAGATTCATCAATATCAGTCTTTGAAGCAATATGAGATGCACATCTCTGCATAACATTCAACTCAATTGAACGAACCTTACAGCCAATTTTTTCTCTTACAATATTTTCAAGATGCTTTCCGATTCCAGACAAATACTTATGTCCAAATCCATCATTTTCTCCGGACTGAGTATCTTCAGCAGCATATCCGCCGTCGCTCATCTTTAAGCCTTCTGAAACTGCAACAATAACAGCCTTATGCTCACTAAGAGTTCTGTTTACATCGTCTAAAAAGCGTTCAACACTAAATGGTGTTTCAGGAAGATAGATAAGATGCGGTGCGTTTTCGTCATTTGCTTTTAGTACGCAGGTTGACGCTGTAAGCCATCCAGCATCACGTCCCATAATTTCAACAATTGTAACTGACTTTACACTATAAACCGAGCTATCTCTTGTTATTTCCTGTAGAGTTGCAGCAACATATTTTGCAGCCGAACCAAATCCAGGAGTGTGGTCAGTACACATAAGGTCATTATCAATTGTTTTAGGGACACCAATAACCTTAATATCTATGTTGTTGTTCTTAAAGTATTCGGAAAGCTTTAAAACTGTGTCCATGGAGTCATTGCCGCCGATATAGAAAAACATGCTTATATCATTCTTTTTAAAAGTGGTAACAATTTTTTCATAAATCTCGTTTTCTTTTTCAGGAAGCTTGTAACGGCAAGAGCCTAAAGCAGTTGAAGGAGTAAGCTTTAACAGCTCTAAGTCTTCATTATTTCTTACGATAGTTTTTAAATCAACAAGATCATCATTTATTATACCCTCAATACCGTTGATTGAACCATAAATCTTATCAATTTCCGTATTTTTTGAAGCTGCTGTAAAAATACCAGCTAATGACGCATTAATTGCGCAAGTCGGGCCACCAGATTGTGCTACTGCAATATTCATATAAAAATTCTCCCTCATTTATCATGTTAACCGCACAATAAATTTTACGGTTAACTATTTTTCGACTTTTAAGACACATTATAAAGAGATTTTAAATGATCTTAAACTCATATATCTATTATAATCCATTATAAAAAAAATTACAAGCCTTACTCTGCCCCTCTCGTTGCAGAATAAAGCTTGTAACTATAATTTTTTAAAAAATAGCATAAAAATAATAAGTTATAACATACTGAAAAGGCCTCTCCGATATGTTCGGCAACATATCCCTTTATCAGATTATTCAGAAAAAATCAACTTTCTTTAATACAATATATTTACAATTATTGAAACTAAGTATAAAAAGTCTGTAATCCCGAAGACCTTCATACTTAACAAGAAAATAGTTTGATAAAAAAATAACAAGTATAGTGAAATAAAAAACTGATTTACCGATGCTATAAATTAACTGCAATGCTATAAGCGGGTGTTGTAATTAAGTTTTCTCAATTCAACATGTTTATTATAATACGTCAAACAAAAAAAAGCAACAGATTATATTGCACCTTTTTTGTACTTTATTGACGTATAAAATAATACCTTTATATGCAAAGATAACAAAAAATGTGTGCGTTTGACGATAAAACTTGATTTTAATTACCAATTGTGATATAATTATCATATCAACTTGGAAGTAGGTGATATGTAATATGAGCAATAATGTAACAAAAAAAATTATAAAGCTCCGTAACACACCAACCTTAACTGCCAAAAGTAACCTTCTTTATCTTCAGGAGGTTGGATATCAGCCATCAGTATATACTGAACGAACTGAGCCTTGTCAGATTGATTCTTATATTGTCATATTAGTTATAAAGGGAATAGGTTTTGTAAATTATGATGATATAGAATATCGAGTCAGTGAGGGACAATGTATTTATCTTAACTGTAATAGTTTACATTCGTTCAGATGCGATGTCAATTGCCCTTGGGAGGTTCTTTGGCTTTATTTTAATGGCAATTCAGCGCCTTATTACTATAATTTATTTTCAAAAAAGCGATGCAATGTGTTTTTACCTCAACGTATACATGATTTAACTTCAATTATATATGAAATTATTGCAAACAACGTTCAAAAGAATGCTAATACAGAAATTATCAATTCGAAGCTTATTACTGATATATTAACAATGATTATTTCTACACCAAGCATTCATGGCCCGATTGAAAGCTATAGTTATCAGATGAAGTCAATTATGGAATATATTGATTCACATTTCACTGAAAACATAAATCTTGATGATTTATCAGCTGCTTTTTATATGAATAAATATTACATAACGCGTGAATTCAAAAAAGAATATGGCGAAACGATTTTCCAACATATAATAAAACGTAGAATTGACTATGCAAAGGAACTTTTATCCTCAACCAATGAAACCATTGAAGACATTGCAGAAATTTGTGGCTTTAATGATCAAAGCTATTTTTCAAGACAGTTTAAGAAGGTTACGGGTATAAACTCTCTTTGTTATCGAAAATTAAATAAGCAAAATTCAAGTATGATAGAAAAATAAAAGAGTCATTGTCTTAATGCAATGGCTCTATTCTCACTATAGTTAGTTTGTGAATTTTACAATATAAATGTGTTTCATAAATATTAATTGGATATAATCAAATATTACTAAAATGTTGTGATATTTTTCAAAAAAACCTTGACAAATGAAGAAAAAATTGTTATAATAGCAATAGATTAAGTTAATTTTTGCAAGGGATTGTTTTTATGCGTTATTCAAAACAAAGAGAACTTATAATAAACACCGTTTTGCAAAACAGAATTCACCCCACAGCGGAAAATGTTTATAAGCTTCTTAAAGATGAGTATCCTGAACTTAGTTTAGGGACGGTTTACAGAAATCTTAATTACTTAGCTGACAACAATATGCTGAAAAAAATAAATGTTCCTGATGGGTCTTATCGGTTTGATGGGACACTTTCACGGCATCAGCATTTGATCTGCAAAAAATGCAATAAGGTTTATGATGTAGACATAACTGAGTTGCAATCAGTTAAAGACCGGATAATAAAAAAAATAGGGTTTGAAATTGATATTGATACTTTAGCATTTGAAGGTATTTGCAGTGAATGTGACAAAAAATGATAATAACAGAAAAATGGAATACTTATTGATTTCAAGGTATTTTCGTTATTCTTTTCTTTCTCTATAACCACATTAGACAAAAAAGTACCTTAAGGGTACTTTTTTGTCTGTTTAGAGCAAATTTTTAATTAAGGAGAAAAAATGAATATTAGATCGGCTTTCAGGAAAATTCGGAATTGTATGTCAGAAAGTTTTTATTTGATGAAATATAATCGAAGGATTAAAGTAAACACGGTTTTTTACAATATTAAAGGCATAAATGCTCCAAAAAATTTAAAAA
>JAVBRC010000083.1:0-3304 GCA_031548405.1 Oscillospiraceae bacterium
TTGATAAACATTCATTTAACAAGTACTGTTTATTTCTAATTAATTAATTATATAAAAATAAATTCTCATGATAATTTATTTTTATATCAGTAGTAGAGGAGTAATGTATGAAGTCAAATATAAAGCAACAAATTAAAAATAAGATTATTTTGTCTATTGGAATGATTGTGAAAAATGAAGAAAAGCACCTTGACAAATGTTTGTCTGCATTGCAGAAGCTAAGAGATAATGTATCGAATGAACTAATTATAGTAGATACTGGTTCAACAGATAAAACAAAGGAAATTGCACTTAGATATACAGATAAGGTTTATGATTTTGAATGGATAAATGATTTTTCAGCAGCCAGAAATTATGGGCTTGAAAAGGCTGTTGGTGAATGGTTTATGTTTATTGATGCTGATGAATATCTGGATGAAGACTGCGATGAGATGATAAAATTTTTTAATATGCCGGAAGTCAGTAGTCAATATAATTCTGCGAGCTTTTATCTTCGTAATTACGGAAGTAAGTCTAAAAAGGCGAGCAACCAATTTTTAGCACCTAGAATTGTCAGGAATTATGAGGGTGTTAAATTTTCTGATCCTATTCATGAATGGATACCGCAACCACTCCCACATGGTTTTTTTACAACTGTTTTTCATCATTACGGGTATGTTTTTGAGTCGAAAAAACAATCTGATAGTAAGAGCTACAGAAATATGAAACCGTTGTTAGAGGAATATGAAAATAATCCTACTAATTTAAGAGTATTGTATCATGTTTGTGATTCTATTTATGATGATAACTTTTTCAAAACTACTGCTGAAAAAGAGCGTTATTTAAATGAATATTTGACAGAGGCTAGGAAGCATATAACAGAGCCATATTCATATAGCGCATTTCTTAAATATGCAGTATATTATATAATTTATGATAAAAATAGTAGTGCAGTAGAATTGTTAGAGGAGTTTGTTGCTATAAAAGCTGTGGAAAAATCTATAGTAATTATTACTGCTTATTATTTATTGCTTCATGCAAATTTAAGTCTTAATAATTTTGAAGGTGCAACTAAGGCTATTGAAAAATATTTTGAATTCTATAATAAATATAAGAAAAATGAACTTGAACTAGTTGAAATGCGATTTGGAACTCTTCAGGGATTAACCGAATATGATTATGAAGAACAGCTAATGAATGCAGCTAATTGTCTTAATAACCTTGAAAGATATGATGAATCACTAGAATACATTGGTAAAATTGATATATCAGAAATGAGTTTTGCTCATTTGAAAATGTTTTTGAGTATTATTCGTGATCTTACAGGTAAAATAAAAAATTATTCTCATATAGCAAAATGTTATGAAAAAATTCTTAAACTAAATGATGATGATAAGACTGGTTTGATATTGTTCTTAATGGAACAATATTATATGAATAATCCACTTGATCGTGATGAATTTGTTAATGAAATAATTGATTCTGGCGTTGAAGGCGAATATATTGAACTAATGAAGCTTGTAAAGGATGATAATAAAGGCAAGGATATTGACGACAAGCTTAATGATTTTATAAATTCGATAACTCGTTGGAACGATGGATATGCGGAAGCAATTTACCTTGCAATGAAGCGAAACCTTGATATAACTGAAACATTAAATAATATGAGTCATAATGTACTTAAGGACGTTATAACAATTATTTCAGATGGACATACAGAATATGCTGAAACAGCCTTGAATTACTGTTTGAACCTTGATTTTACTGAAAGTATAAGAAAAATGTTTTGGTGTGTTTCTGCTCTGGAGGCTGCTGTTTATAAGTCATGTGAGCTTGATAATGATCAGAAATATGAGCTTTATGACTTCTTTATCTGCGTTCTTTCAGATTATATCCACAATATTTATAATCCAGATCTCTTAAATATTGATGATGTAGAGGTTTTACCAGAACTATATCGCTTTGGTTATTACATGACTCTTGCGTTTGCAGCTAAGGATATGAATGATAATATAGCCTACATACGTTGCTTGAAGGAGGCGTTGCACCTTTGTGAGCCTATGAAGGATCTGGTTTCGTTTTATCTTACACAATTTGAAAAAGAATTGAATGGTTAATATAAGTATGAAAAGAAAAATGTTTTTTATGATTGCCGTTGCCGTTTTGGTAATTGGTCTGTGGGGGGCTTTTACTCGTAAAGACCCAATTGAAAAAATGATAGGTCAAGTTTATTTGTCTGATGGTGAAAACCAAGAGAGTTTGAAGGGCTATAAGGTTTATACAAATTGGAAAGGAGAGAAAACAGACTACGACTTTCCTGAAATTAGTGAAAAAATCGATAATCTTTATAACGTAAATTCTTCGCCTGAAAAAAATCAAATAAACCTGTTATATGATAAAACTTATTATGGTAATTTGTCATATACTGTTTATGATTCAAAGCTTAATGTTGTTTCTGAAAACCAGACTTCATTAGAGTTACCTGGTAATTCAGGCGAGATATATTATATTTCCATTTCTGTTGTTTGGGGATATGAAAAAAATAATGTTAATATGATGTATTATTTTTCGATTAATACATAGTTATATATAGTAGGTAGAATATTAAGTTGATGTTATGCAAATTTCGTATAATGTCATCTTATATCTTCCTACTATTTTTATGCCGATTCACAAAAAAATATATTTTTTCTCGCAAATGGCTTTTGTTAATAATAAAATGAGAATAATTTGCATATAAATTAACAAAAACCGTATTGGAGTGAGAAGATTGAAGGGTCAGCCAAACGACAGAGCAATTATACTAGGACAATACATAATAGAGAATAGATCTACCGTTAGAGCGGCAGCGAAACAATTTGGAATTAGTAAAAGCACAGTGCATAAGGACGTAAGTGAAAGACTGCCTAAAATACAGCCCCAGCTTTACCCAGAAGTAAAAAAGATTCTTGAACAAAATAAACAAGAACGTCATATAAGGGGAGGGCTTGCTACAAAGAAAAAATATGAGGAGATCGCAGAAAAACAAAAAAGCTACGGCAGATATCATGATTAAGCTGCCGTAACTTCGATTTATATAAAAAGCAATCAATTCAGACTGCCATTCATTCAGCAATCCTGAGGGTGTTATGACTTAGCGTTATTTCTAATCGGTCATATTACCACTGAATGAATCTGTAGTCTGATTTTTTTGCTTACTTTATTTTATGCAGAAATCATCAGAATGCAACAAGGAAAATAAAAATAATATTTTTGTCGAATTATGGAAAATTTTTTCTCTAAAACATTGTAATTATTACTAAAATGTGCTAAAATAGGTATATAA
>JAVBRC010000137.1:0-3743 GCA_031548405.1 Oscillospiraceae bacterium
GCTTAGTATATTATAAACTGCAATGTTGGCTTTTCCGAACTTAACAGCACATTCACAAGCATCTTCATCAGATATATTAATGTCTGCCCGAATATCTTTAATTATAATGCGTTTTGTGAAGTGTTTAAGTGCTTTTCCAGATGATTTGAGAACATTAATGATAAATGCAATACGTTCGTCCTTATCATCTGGAAAAAAACTTTTCTTTTTCTTATTATCCTTGGAATTATTGGCTTTTTTATTTTGGCGATTTTCTTTATTGTTCTTTTTACGCCTTGGTTTTTTGTTTGATTTAGATTTCTCTTTTTTCTTTTTCTTAGCTTTTGATCTGTTGGGAAGAAGTGTTTTCTTTAAAAAAAGATAACGAATTGCAATCGAAAATTTATTTTCTTTGCACTCAATATAAATTTTAAAAGGGGAGTGGAGCAAAATGATAAGTATGATTGCTATCACAGCAAGTATATAAAGAAATATCATTTTTTTCTCCTTAAATCAAAATTTATTATTAAGCAGTGATTATGTCCCTTCTATTTTATCAAGCAATGATTTCTGTTGTTCTTCATTATCACGCACAAGCGGCGGAAGCTCGTCCAGTGAAGAAAGCCCGAAGCTGCGTAGAAAAGTATCGGTTGTTCTATAAGCAACAGGGTGTCCTGGAACGTTTAGTCTACCGTCTTCTTCAAGAAGTCCCTTATCAACGAGAGCGTTAATAACAGAAGAACTGTCAGTTCCTCTGACATTTTCAACAAAGCTTTTTGTGACTGGCTGGTTATATGCAACAACTGTAAGGGATTCCATTGCAGCTTGTGATAGAGGAGCTTGCTTTTTACTTTCCATAGCGAGTTTGACATTTTCAGCATATCTTTTTCTGGTGCACATCTGATATCTTTTACCAAGCTTTACAATTTCAATTCCACTTTCACAGTCAATGTATCGCTGATTAATAGAACTTATCAAGGAATCAAGCTCAGCACGGTTAACGTCTGCACATTCAGACAAGCGAAATTCATCAACAGGTTCACCAGATGAAAATAGTATTGCCTCAATTGCACCAAGTTTTTCATTTAACTGCATTTTTTATTCACCTTTTTAAAGAAAATTTCTGTATTATCATCGCTTATTATAAGTCGGCCTGATTTAGTCAGCTCAAGTATAGCAAGAAATGTTGCTACCCTTTCTGAGCGTCCTGTCATATTAACGAAAAGGCTGTCGATTCGTGCAGAGCCGCTTTTATAAAGACTTTTTAGAATGTAAACAATCTTTGAGATAACAGACACAACGCTTTGCTGAACGACAGCATTAATTTTCCGTTCATTTTCATGCTTTTGAACGTCGAACTTTTTAATATTCATACTAAAAAAGATTTCAACCAACTTTTCAGGTGGGTGTTTTAGCTTATACTCACTATCAAGCTTTATTTTTGTCGGTTCTCTGACGAATACATCGTAACCACAGAAATTATTTTTTAGCATCTCAGCAGCTTTTTTACAAAGAGAATACTCAATCAATGCACCTTGCAATTCTTTTTTTATCTGGTCGGCATCCTGAGGTTTTGGAAGCAACGAAACAGTTTTAATATAAATAAGCCTTGCAGCCATTTCAAGAAATTCTCCTGCAAGTTCAAAATCTTGCTCCTTTGCTTGTTCGATGTATAGCAGATACTGTTCTAAAAGCTTTGAAATTTCAATGTCATTGATGTTAAGCTTATGCTTGGAGATAAGGTGAAGCATAAGGTCAAGGGGGCCTTCAAAGACATCAAGCTTAAATGATATTGTTTCCAAGTTCTTTACGCTCCCATCAACTTTGGAATGAAATTGGTCATCAGCCAGAATAAATTATAGATTTTATCGATTATAAAAGTAAGAGGGCCATTTAGGACTCTGGATAAAACTATGCTTATAAAAACAATATTTACAATCATCTGATGTTCATAAATCCATCTGTCAAATTTTGCACTTGTGAAATAGCTTACAATTTTCGAACCATCAAGTGGCGGAATAGGACTCAGATTGAATACAGCAAGACCGATATTAACCGACACCATGAAATATAATATATAGAGTATTATTATGACAGGTGTTATCTCACTGCTATAATACATATTATTAACAGAAGGTAATGAAACTACGATACGATATACAATCATTGAAATAAAAGCTACAATAAGATTTGATATAGGGCCTGCTGCTGCTGTCAGTGCCATCCCAAGGCGAGGCTTTTTGAATTTGTGTGGATTAACAGGAACTGGTTTTGCCCAACCGAATGGAGTTAGCATAAGACATATTGCACCAATAATATCAATATGAGAAAGAGGGTTAAGTGTAAGCCTTCCAGAGTAAGCGGCAGTATCATCTCCCATTTTATGAGCCGCCCATGCATGAGCAAATTCATGAATTGGCAGAACAAGTAAGATAATTACTATCTTAGAGAAAATCTCAATAGCAGTTTCAAATTTTTCGATATCCATATTTCAGCCTCTCTTTTCTAAAATTATAATTAAATTATATTATACAATATTTCAGACTTTTTTTCAAGTAGGCTAGGCAAATTTAAAAAAAATATTCTTTTTTTTGAAAAAAGGCTTGCTTTTTGTTGCGAAATCTGATAAAATATACCTATTGACTTTTTTCAAGTATATTTAAGGGAGGTGCAGTCAATGGCAAAATGTGAAATCTGCGGTAAGGGCGTTACTTTTGGTATAAAGGTTTCTCACTCACACAGAAGAACTAATAGAACATGGAAGCCTAATATAAAGCGTGTTAAAGCTATTGTTAAGGGTACCCCTTGTCATATTCACGCTTGTTCAAGATGCCTACGTTCAGGCAAAGTTGAAAGAGCTTAATTTTAGTTTCTATTATAAAATGCGGAAGATTCTCATATGAGTGTCTTCCGTTTTTTGTTTTATTAGGTGTTTTTTTTATAAAGTAATCAGGGCAGTGTCTCACAAAGATTGTGAAGCACTGCCCTGATTTTGAACCTCATGGTCATTCATAATAGTTTTAATTATTTTATATAGATAGGGTTTCAGAGATTCAAGACTTACTGGCTCATTATAAAGTATAGAAGAATAGATCGTTGAACTGACAAGTTCTACTATAATAAATAACATTAGTTCAGGCTCAATCAATTCTTTAGGTGAACTGGCAAGCATTCTGTCATAAACTGTTAAAAGGCTTGAAATATCTTCACCTTCATTCATAACAACTGCATTTTTGAAAATACCCCAGCTATGATTTTTTGATATAAATTCTAGGAGTGGTTTATTTTCACTGAATTGATTAATTATATTATCAACAACAAAAATAATCCTATCTTGAAATTCCTCTATTTGTTGTGTTTCTAAGGATTTAAGTGCTAAATTGAGAACTCTGGCTGATTTATATACTATAAGCTTATCTCTTATATCATATTTGTCCTTGAAATAAAGATAAAATGTACCTTTGGCAACTCCAGCATTCTCAACGATTTCAGCGATTGATGTCTTATTGAATCCTTTGGTTGTGAATAAATTGTATGCTGTATTTAGTAGTGATTCACGTTTTATCTTTTTATTGATATCAATTTTGTTCATTAGTTTCTTCTCCTTGTTGTAAGACAGGATTTATACGATAGTTTTTTTATTATAAACTTTTTTTTTGAATATGTCAATAAAACCGCTTGAGTAAATATTTTTTACAAATCAATTTGTTTTACAATAAAATTATTTACTTATATGATTTGGTGTTACTTGATTAAAAAAACAG
>JAVBRC010000130.1:0-19167 GCA_031548405.1 Oscillospiraceae bacterium
ATAAAAAAAGCGTCATGGTGAACGGCTTCCAGTAAGCTTTACTGCAAACAGCTCATAGAGAACTTCATTGAGAGTTGTTGGTAATAAACTCCAATCTGTATACAAACCAAAGCTTGTTTCATGATATGTATGATAATTAAAGCTAATATCATTTTCAATAAATATATCAATAACATCAGAAACCCACTTTTCGCCGCCACGGTCATTCTTAAAGCAATTTATACCCGCACCGAATTCACCGCAATAAATCGGAACATTATTTTCAATTGAGAACTGAATATTATTTAAAATCGACTGTTCAAGATAGTTTTTATTGAATGTACTTACAAAATCCGAACTCAATACATCAACTCTTGGACGAACAATTGCAGATGCTTCAGCATTTTCAACCTTGAAATATCCACTAGCCTTATAGCTGTGCCCCTTAACTGCTATTATATCCTTACCTGACACGCTGGCGTCAGAAGTAGTTGCTCTTATGCAAAGTGAAGTGCTATCATCATAGCCTGAAATTGATTTATAGCTTGAACCCACACCATTTAATGCCCAAAAGCTAAATGAACTATTACTATTAAAATCATCAAAATAGACTGTATTGACAAAATCTCCGTTTTCATCATATTCATCTATCTGCAAATTATCAGCATAGGCATAACCATTTTTACCAAGCCCCTGTGCCTGAAATACTGGCTTGACAATTTTATAATTATCCTTTGTAATTGTTATCAATGAACTTTCAAGATATTGCCATTCCTCAGAATCGTTATCAGCAATTTCGCCATTAAATGTAGCCGTTTCCCATGTAGAGCCTGATGCCGAAACAACAAGCGATTCGTCTGGATATGTTACATCATAGCTTTGGGTTCCAGCCCAGTCAAATCCCTGATGTGTGAATGGATGGTAATCATAATAATGAAATTCATAGACAATATTTTCACCATCGATTTTCACAAAATTGTTATCATCATTAAAATTATTCCACTTAGAATTTCCTGTCACTGTATCCTTAGCTGCACACATTTTTTCGATAAAAATCAAATGATTTTCATCAACTGTTTTAATACTGTCGGTGATTTCCTGTGCAAGCTCCTGCCATTGTAAAAGACAATCCCCTTCTGTGGTTTTTATTGAAACTACTGGTTCATTAACGATACCATATCCTAAAATCGTTGGTTCATTACTATAACGTCTTGCAATTTCTGTCCATAGTGCTTCAAGACGTTCCTGATTTTCTTCAACAGTCCATAATGCGTCGCCATTTCCCTGTGACTGATATCCACCCTGAGGATAATGCATATTAAGAATTAATCTTATGCCATACTTTTCAGCCCAGTCAATATTCTGGTCAAGCCATTCAAAACCACTTTCCTTATATTCATAAGGTGCAGAATCATCTTCAAATAATCCATAATTTATATAGAATCTTACAGAATTAAATCCAAGCTGTGCAAGTTCTTCATAGCTTTTTTCGGTATGATGCTTGTTTACTGGTGGTGTAGTCGGATTGTCCCAGACCTTATTTCCAAAAGCCATTCCCTTGATAATAAACTGTTGTCCGTTTTCATCTCTGAGAATTCGTCCATCAGCAGAAATAAAGCTTGTAAAGCCTTCTGATTGCAATATACGTTTTAGCTGTATCAAGTCGAAAATATTAACGTTGCCATCATTATTTATATCTGCATTTCCGTTTATCTTTACATTTTTCCCAAGTAAAAAATCATTTAAAAGCTCGGCATCATCTATATCAATAATACCGTCGCCATTCACGTCATGCTCTGTATCAGAATCATCAAGTGCAAAAAGATATTCACCATTTCCAGAAAAACATAAAATACAAACTGCAGCTGTCAATAAACATTTCAATGAACGTAAAAATCTAATATTCATTTTTTCTCCTTTTCTAATTTTTGATAATATTTGCAAAAATCATTGCAAATACATTTGTTACATAATGGCTTCCTTGCACTGCATACATCACGACCAAATTCCACTATCCTGTGGCAAAAATCAGAAGACACATCTGGTGGAATAAGCTTAATCAAATCATTCTCTACTTTTTTTGGATCTGTGTTTGTTGTAAGTCCAAGGCGACCAGTAATTCTAATAAAATGTGTATCAGTTACAATTGCAGGGTTTCCCCAGACATCACCCATCATAAGATTAGCAGTTTTTCTACCGATACCTGAGATAGTCAAAAGTTCATCCATATTGTCAGGAATTTCTCCGTTGAAATTATCCAAAAGCTGATTAGCCATTTCCTTAATGCTTTTTGCCTTGGTTCTGAAAAATCCACATGGTCTTACAATACCTTCCAATTCTTCCAAATCTGATTGAGCAAACGATTCAAGTGTAGGATATTTTTTGAAAAGTGTTTTTGTTACTATATTAACTCTTGCGTCAGTACATTGTGCTGAAAGTCTTGCGGCAATCATGAGTTCATACGGCTTTGAATAATTTAATGAGCATTTAGCATCAGGGTAAAGCTTTTCAAGTGCTTCACAAGCGAGTAGCGCTCTTTCCTTTTTAGTCATACATTTTATCAACCTTTTCAAGAATAACTCTATCCTGTGGAAAATTAAGAAGTTTCATCGCTTCATCAAAAGGTACAATCCAGCTTTGAGAAATTTCTTCCTGTTGAATTTTAATTTCTTTTTCATAAAATTCATTGCTGAAATAAACACAGTTCTTTATAGCATTCTTCAATGTTTTGTACGTGTATTCCTGTCTTGTATCAACATCAATTTTAACTGAAATGCCAGTTTCTTCAAACACTTCCCTTTCGGCTGTCTGTGATTCGGTTTCACCATATTCAATATGACCTTTTGGAAATCCGATGTGACCGCTATCATTTTGTATAAGAAGATATTTTTTTACACCATCTTCACGAATAAACAATACAGAGCCACAAGTCTTTTCATAAAGGCAGTGATATTGGGTTATGAAAAATTTCTCACAAAAATCCACCTGATCTTTGATGTAAGGCTCATAAATAACTGTTCCAGCAGGAACTCCAATCCACTTAGTTTCATTATCATCGAGTCGTTCAATAACTGCAATAATTTCAAGGTCGTTAGTTTGATTGTCCCAGTCAAGTGCATATACGTCCTGTGGCTCAGAATCACCACCTATTATTCCTTCAGCATAACCATAGTCTGTTTTATAAATCATATCAGGGAATTTCGGATGAGCAGTCCCCTTTAGTCGCTCTGGAATAAATAGAATAGTTTTGCCAAGTACATCTTGAAGTTCGTCAGTCATTAACAATCCCCCTTCTTACAATAAGTAGAAAATATAACAAAAATAAAATATAGAAATTGTGCGATAGTATTTTAAACCCTTTTATGTTATTATAACACTATATCAATATAATTGCAACAGTAAAAAATCGTATAAATTCACAAAAAGAATTGACAAAGCGTTGAATAACTGATAAAATATAAATGCTTTATTGGTTTACAGCTATATGGTATTAAAGGAGAAAATTATAAAATGACAATCAAACTCACTCTGACCATGCTTATCATTTACATTGTGATTATGCTAGGTATTGGTCTTTACACCTCGAGAAAAACAAAATCTGTAAGTGATTTTGTACTTGGTGGAAGAAATGTAGGTTCATGGCTCACTGCTTTTGCCTACGGAACATCCTATTTCTCAGCAGTTGTTTTCATTGGTTATGCTGGACAGTTCGGCTGGAGCTATGGCGTATCAGCTGCATGGATAGGTATTGGTAACGCTATTTTAGGAAGTGCTATGGCATGGATGGTTCTTGGAAAAAGAACTAGAATCATGACAAACCACTTAAATGCGAAAACAATGCCAGAATATTTTGAAAGAAGATTTGACTCAAAGGGGCTTAAAATTGCGGCCGCCCTTATTGTTTTCGTTTTCTTGATCCCTTATACAGCGTCTGTTTATAATGGACTTTCAAGACTTTTCAGCATGGCATTCAATCTTAATTCGGAAAGCTCATACAAGCTGATAATAATCGGCATGGCTGTTATTACTGCAGTTTACGTTATTCTTGGTGGATACGCAGCAACAGCAATTAATGATTTTGTACAAGGAATAGTAATGTTGATTGGTATTGCTGCAGTAGTAATTTGTACAATTCAAAATCAAGGTGGTTTCTCAGAAGCTTTAACAAAGCTTGGTGAAATTGAAATTGCTGGTAAAACAAATCAGCTTAACAGTCTTTTTGGTCCAGATCCAATAAACCTTATTGGAGTAATAATTCTGACATCACTTGGTACTTGGGGACTTCCACAAATGATTCATAAATTTTATGCTATAAAGGATGAAAATTCAATTAAAACTGGTGCAGTAGTTTCAACAGTTTTTGCTATTGTTGTTGCTGGTGGTTCATATCTTATGGGTGGTTTTGACAGACTTTTCTGTACACTTAACGGTAACGGTGAGGGTTCAAAATCTGTTATTAATACACTTGCAAACGGAAAACCTGACTTTGATTCCATGGTTCCAGAATTACTTAAAACAGCGTTGCCAAGTATGCTTATAGGACTTGTAGTAGTACTTGTTCTTTCAGCATCAATGTCAACTCTTTCTTCATTAGTATTGACATCAAGCTCAACACTAACAATTGACTTTATAAAGCCTAGAATGAAGAAGAACGATGAGAAAAAAGAAATTATAATCATGAGAGTTCTTATAGCAGTATTCCTATTAATTTCTGTTATAATCGCATTTAACAAGAACGCTTCAATCTCAACTCTTATGTCATACTCATGGGGCGCACTTGCAGGAGCATTCCTAGGGCCTTTCATGTTCGGTCTTTTCAGCAAAAAGGTTACAAAAGCAGCTGTATGGACAAGTTTTATTCTTGGTATTGGATTGACTGTCGGACACATGATATTCTTTGGACTCGGTTTGTTCCCAGAGCTTGTAAAAACAGCCGCTTCTTTCAAGCTAAATCTTGCTTCACCAATTAATGCTGGTGCAATTGTAATGATACTTTCGATTGTTGTTGTACCGCTTGTAAGTCTTTTCACAAAAAAGCCTGAGCAAAAACAGGTTGATGAAGTATTTGAATGTTATAAATAAGTATAAAAATGTCATTGCTTTTATGCAGCGACATTTTTTTCAAAAAGCAACGTGACGTTGCATCCCTGCGACATTCGTCGGGGTTAGTTAACTTTCTACGCCTAACGGCGCAGTATATAAATGCGATTAAAATAATTTACGAATTGTTGTTATCATTAAGAGAAGACAGAACCACTCTCCCCTTCTCAAGCGACTCCTTAACCTTTATTATTCTTTGATTTTCTGAACCTCTGAACTTCAGACAAATATTTTTCTTTTCAAGAATAAATATTCCATCAACAAGTATATCGAGCATTGCTATAAGCTCGTCTGTAACTTCACAATGAGCCTTACCATCTCTATTAATAATATCATCTTCAAATGTATAACCACTATAACACCAGATGTTTTTGTGCGGATAAAGCAATTTGACTTTTCTCAACAGTTCAATTAGACCACGCTGATTACTTGGTTCAAGCGGTTCACCTCCAATAAGCGTCAAGCCTTCAATATAGGATGGTTTAAGCGCTTCAATAATTTCAATGGCAGTTTGTTTAGTAAATGGTTCACCGCAGTTAAAATCCCATGTATTCTCGTTAAAACAACCCTCACAGTGGTGGGTACACCCTGACACAAATAATGAAACTCTTACACCAACACCATTAGCAATATCTGTTTTTTTAATTGCTGCGTAGTTCATAATGTATCCTCCTTTGTCATAAAACATTGCTGTCGCCTTTTTTAGACGACAGCAATGTTTTTGTATTAATAGAAAGTATTGTCATCTCAACTTTTATAAGTGCATAACTCTTTCTTTTATTTCATGTGTTCTGCCCTGATTCCAGAATTGAGTGCCAATATATCCACAAGTTCTTCTTGCAACATTCATTCTGTCCTGATCTGTATTGTCACAGTTAGGACATTTCCAAATTAATTTTCCATGAATATCAGTTACAATCTGAATTTCTCCGTCATATCCACATTCACGGCAGTAATCGCTCTTAGTATTAAGTTCAGCATACATAATATTATCATAAATATGTTGCATCAATGCCAAAACTGCTTCAATGTTATTCTGCATATTAGGCACTTCAACATAGCTAACAGCACCACCAGGTGAAAGCTTTTGAAATTGTGCTTCAAATGTAAGCTTGCTAAATGCGTCAATTTCCTCTGTAACATGAACGTGATAACTGTTTGTGATATAATTTTTATCAGTTACACCCTGAATAATACCGAATCTCTTCTGCAAAGACTTTGAGAATTTATATGTGGTTGATTCCAATGGAGTACCATAAAGACTAAAATCAATATTTGTTTCATCTTTCCATTTCTTGCAGGCATCATTCATGTGCTGCATTATAGAAAGTGCAAATGGTGTTGCTTCTGGGTCAGTATGAGATTTTCCTGTCATATAACGAACGCACTCTCCAAGACCAGCATATCCAAGTGAAATTGTAGAATAACCATTATAAAGTAGTTTGTCTAATGTTTCACCCTTTTTAAGACGTGCCAAAGCACCATATTGCCAAAGAATAGGTGCAACGTCTGATGGTGTACCACGAAGTCGCTCATGTCTGCACATTAAAGCCTCTCTGCAAAGCTCAAGACGTTTATCAAATATTTCCCAAAATTTATCTGTATCTCCAGTAGAAGAACACGCAATATCAACCAGATTAATTGTAACAACACCCTGATTGAATCTGCCATAATATTTAGGCTTATTGTCCTTATCAAGATAAGGTGTCAGGAAGCTACGGCAACCCATGCATGGATAGCAGTTTCCATCACCATTTTTGTCAACCTTAAGTTCAAGCATTTTCTTTTCAGAAATATAGTCAGGAACCATTCTCTTAGCTGTACATTCAGCTGCAAGCTTGGTTATATGCCAATACTTTGTACCTTCTCTGATATTGTCTTCCTCAAGCACATAAATAAGCTTCGGAAATGCTGGTGTTACAAAAACGCCGCTTTCGTTTTTAACACCAAGTATTCTCTGACGAAGCATCTCTTCAATCACAAGTGCCAGGTCGTCTCTGAGCTGTCCTTCTGCAACCTCACTCAGATACATGAAAACGGTTACAAACGGTGCCTGACCGTTAGTTGTCATAAGAGTGATAACCTGATATTGTACCATTTGTACACCACGCTTAATCTCTTCTCTGACACGCATTTCTGCAATTTCATTGATTTTTTCATCGTTCAATGGAAGTCCGGCAGCTTCAAATTCTTTACGCACAATCTTTTTAAGTTTTTGACGGCTAACATCAACAAATGGTGCAAGATGAGATAATGTAATACTTTGTCCGCCATACTGCGAACTAGCAATCTGGGCAATTCCCTGTGTTGCAATGTTACATGCCGTTGAAAAGCTCTTAGGTCTTTCAATCATAACTTCACTAATAACTGTGCCATTTTGGAGCATATCCTCAAGGTTTACAAGGCAACAGTTATGCATATGCTGTGCAAAATAATCTGCATCATGAAAATGTATAATACCTTCATCGTGAGCCTTAACTACCTCTTCAGGCAATAGGAAACGCTTAGTAATATCCTTGCTTACCTCGCCAGCCATATAATCTCTCTGTACGCTGTTAATAACCGGATTTTTATTTGAATTTTCCTGTTTAACTTCTTCATTGTTACATTCAATCAAGCTCAAAATCTGTTCATCTGTTGAATTAGATTTTCTTACAAGGCTTCTTTTATAACGATATGTAATGTATTTTCTTGCGACTTCATACGCCTGATATTCCATTATTTTATTTTCAACGAAGTCCTGAATTTCTTCTACATTAAGTGTACGTCCAAGGTTTGAACATAAATTTTCTATATATTCTGATATTCCTTTAATCTGTTCATCATGTAATCTTACATTTTCAGCAGCTTCAGTATTTGCTTTTGCAACCGCCGAATCAATCTTTGAAACATCAAATTCCACTTCAGTGCCACTTCTTTTTATAATCTTCATTTTTAGCCCTCCTAAAAAACAAAAACACAATATATAGTGTTTGAAGTTAGTTCAAAACACCATATATAGTATTATACCATATTAAGTAGAAATGTCAAGGTAAAGATATACAAAAAATATTTATATATATGAGGTGTGATTTTTGCGCTGTAGTTACCAAGTAGAGTGTCGTTGCATTCATGCGACATTAGCCGTGCAGAGTTAAGCACACTCGCCGAACGGCGCATAAAAGTTTTACTCAATTTTTTCAAAAATTGCGGTTTCCAAAGGTAGAGCCTTGGTCGCTCCGCAGAGCGAAATCTTAGAGCCGTAGGGCGCATTTTTCTAGTGAATTTTTGCGAATGCAAAAAGAGGTATCTTTTTTGCAAGTGAAAAAAGATACCCAAGTATGCCTACGTCGAGTTCTACCGGCCTTTCAAAATGTCCGACAGGGACAATTTTGAAACGTCAGAAAGTCTGAATCTTGCTAGTTGACTTAATAAAGAACGTTTGAAAAAAACTAAGTCTTGCAATCGAACTAAAATCCAACCAATTAACGAGTTCCTGTTCTTTCTTTTTTCTATCGCAAAATAGAAAGAACCAAAGAAAAAATGCTCTTGAACGATAGAGAATTTCGCTCGTTGCGACGAGCGACCAAGGCCCTGCCTTTGGAAACCGCAACCCTTTAAAAAGGGTTGCCCTAATCTGATGTCGCTTCGCTTTGCGTTCAGTTAGTTGACTTGAATATGAAAAATGAGATGCCTTAAAAAGGCATCTCATAAAATATTAAATTTGCTATTTATTATTTCTTTGCTTCAATATCAGCAAGTGCATCTTTTCTTGAAAGATTAATTCGTCCCTGCTTGTCAATTTCAACAACCTTTACAAGAATTTCATCGCCGAGTGCAACTACATCTTCAACCTTTTCAACTCTTGCACTGTCAAGCTTAGAAATGTGAACCAAGCCATCCTTACCATGAGCTATTTCTTCAAATGCGCCTAAAGACATAAGTCTTACAACCTTACCCTTGTAAATGCCGCCAACTTCTGGGCCAGTAACAATAGTGTTAATAATCTCAATAGCCTTATTGCAGTTGTCAAGGTCAATACCAGAAACGAATACATTTCCTTCTTCATTAATATCAATCTTAACATCACATTCAGCAGTAATCTTCTGTATAACCTTACCACCCTGTCCGATTACTTCTCTGATTTTGTCAACTGGAACCTTTGTCTGAAGCATCTTAGGAGCATATTTATTTACAGTTGTTCTATATTCAGGAATAGACTTTAGCATTATTTCATCTAGAATATAAAGTCTTGCTTTTCTTGTCTTTTCAAAAGCTTCTCTAATGATTGGCATTGTAAGACCGTCAACCTTGATATCAACCTGAATTGCAGTGATACCCTTATGTGTACCGCCAACCTTAAAGTCCATATCGCCGAAGAAATCTTCAAGTCCCTGAATATCAACCATTGTCTTGAATTCATCACTATCAGGCTTTGTAATAAGTCCGCATGAGATACCAGCAACAGGAGCCTTGATTGGAACACCAGCATCCATAAGAGCTAGTGTTGAACCACAGATTGAACCCTGTGATGTTGAACCGTTTGAAGAAAGTACTTCTGAAACAAGTCTTAGTGCATAAGGGAATTCATCAACTGAAGGGATTACTGGTTCAAGCGCTCTTTCAGCAAGCGCACCATGTCCGATTTCACGTCTGCCTGGGCCTCTGCTTGGTCTTGTTTCACCAACAGAATATGAAGGGAAGTTATAATGATGCAGATATCTCTTTGAAGATTCTTCATCAAGACCATCAATTCTCTGTGCATCACTTACTGGGCCTAGAGTTGCAATAGTAAGAACCTGTGTCTGTCCTCTTGTAAAGATACCAGAACCGTGTACTCTTGGCAATACGCCAACTTCAGCAGCAAGTGGTCTGATTTCGTCAATACCTCTGCCGTCTACACGCTTGCCTTCGTAAAGCCAATTTCTTACAATCTTCTTCTGAAGCTTGTATATACATTCATCAATCATAGCTATATTTTCAGGATACATTTCATCAAACTTTGCGTGAATATCATCCTTGATAGGCTGAAGTCTTTCTTCACGAACGTTCTTATCATCAGTATCAAGAGCGAGCTTAACTCTTTCTGATGCAAATTCTTCAATTGCATCAAACATATCATGGTTAACTTCCTGTGACTCAAATTCAAACTTCTTCTTGCCGATCTGAGCACGAATGTCGCTGATAAATGCAACCATTTTCTTGATTTCTTCATGGCCAGCTTCAATAGCATTAAGCATGATTTCATCTTCAACCTGATTTGCACCGGCTTCAATCATAACGATTTTTTCAGCAGAAGCTGCAATTGTTAAGTTTAGATCGTTGTTTGCTCTCTGTTCAAGAGTTGGGTTAAGAACTAGTTCGCCCTCAACCAATCCAACGTTAATACTAGCAATTGGACCGTTCCATGGAATATCAGAAATTGAAAGTGCAATTGAAGTAGCAATCATACCAGCAACTTCTGGTGAACAATCTGGATCAACAGCCATAACAGTCATAACAACAGAAACGTCATTTCTCATATCCTTTGGGAAAAGAGGTCTGATAGGTCTGTCAACCACTCTTGATGTAAGAATAGCCTTTTCAGTTGGCTTACCTTCACGCTTTGTAAAAGCTCCTGGTATTTTGCCAACAGCATAAAGTCTTTCCTCATAGTCAACTGAAAGTGGGAAAAAGTCAATACCATCTCTTGGCTTAACACTTGCTGTAACATTAGCCATAACTACTGTTTCACCATACTGAACCCAGCATGAACCGTTTGACAACATACAAGTTTTTCCAGTTTCAACTGTCAATTCTCTGCCAGCATAAGTTGTCTTAAAAATTTTATGATTTTCGAACATAAACTGCCTCCTGTTTCAGTAGCAGTTTTAGCAATAAACCCTAGACCTAAGCATAATAGATTTACGGTTTAATGCTAAATGCACCACTACTGCATTAATTTTTCATTCGTTATTAAGTGTTTGATTTCCGACTGCTATATAGCTTGAAAAGGCAGGAAGGATTTCTCCCGACTGCCTTTGACAAGTTAGAATTATTTACGGATACCAAGCTTTTCGATAGTTGCACGATATCTGTTGATGTCCTTTTTCTTAAGGTAGTTAAGAAGGTTACGTCTGTGACCTACCATCTTAAGAAGACCTCTTCTTGAATGATGATCCTTATTATGAATCTTTAGGTGTCCTGTTAGATCGTTAATTCTCTTTGTAAGAATAGCAATTTGAACTTCTGGAGAACCAGTATCATTCTCGTGAGTCTTGTTAGCTTCAATAACAGCTGTCTTTTCGTCTTTTAATAACATAGCTTTCACCTCTTTAAATATTTATCCTATGTCATAGTAGCAGGCAGGTAAATTCCCAAAAGGGCTTAACCCTGTAACCATGCACATGGACAAGAAATATTATACCATATATTTTTTTATTTGTAAAGTATTTTTTACAGTATTAAGAAATAATTTTTCCCTTTTTAGCTTTCTTATCATTTTTCTTACGGCTCTTTTTCTTTTCGATTGGTTTTTCACTTCCACCCTTGTCCTCGAAAAGAACCTCATCTTCTTCAAAGTCATTATCTCCAAGCTCAGGATTAACCTCACCACGCTGTTCATAATATGGATTAATTACATACTTTTGAATAACTGGGTATGAATTAAAGCAAACCACAAATGCAATAAAAGACATTGGCACAAATGGAATAAATAAAATCATGCTCATATTCCAAATTACAAGCAATGCAAATGCAAGAAGAATTAAAAATGAGATTAAAAGTGTCAGGAGATTTTTTTTAAGGGCAACACAAGCAAGTGCAAATGAATTTTTTAAGATGTTTTTAAACGAAATATCAGTAGCCACAATCATCAAGAATGCATAAAAATTCATCATGACAAGCATTAGCCCTATGCTTATGCTTATAATAAATGGAATCATAATAAATTGTGAATCATATGATTTGGAAAGCTGTGGATAAACATAAAATGCTGCTCCGATTGATAATGTAATAATAATATCAATCAATCCGAATGCAAAAGCCTTTTTATAATTTTTTGTAAAAGCTTCCTTGAAATCTTTTAATATAAAAGAATGTTTTTCAAGGGTATAGTTTCTGAGTATCTTCATAATTCCAGCAGTTGCTGGCCCAATTACTGCAGTAAAAGCAACTAAGCAAAGAGCAATCACCATACCAGCTACTGTTTTATTTGAAACTTTGAAAAATGCATATGCTGCAAGGAAAAGTGGAGTACAAAATATAAAATATAGTATATTTACTTGTATTAGTTTCCAGAATTTTCTCGTAAAAATTTCAAAAAATCTAACGATTCCTTTTTTCTTAGGGGCATTTTTAGGTATGCCTACACCTGCACTTTCATAATCTGGACCGAAAATTCCCATTAATTATTTACACTCCTTGTTCTATGGCTTTAAAAGTAAGCCAGTAAAAATATAAGTTAATGCGCTGTCACAAACTGCACAAAGCAATGCGAACCCAGTTAAAACCAAAAATTTTATTATGTAAAGTTTGACGTCAATACTTTCTTCACATTTACCTCTAAATGAAAATCTATTTATTATGTTTGAAAGTTTAATTGACTCTCTTGCACCTAAAACCAGTATATACATATTGAAGATTAATACTGGCAATAGCATAACAAGAATTATGAAAAATCCCTTAATTCCATAAGTCGAATAAATTAAAGCAGCTGAAATGCCTGACGCTATGCCTCGATGCAAAAGTGTAAATAGGCACAGTGGTTGTCCTAAAGCAAAAAAACCGCATAATAATTGAAATATAAGTATTGTGAAAAGTGGGAAGAAAGAGTCAAAAAAAACTTTTAACAATGTTTTTGAAGTAGTAGTTTTTATCAATCTCTGGGAAAAAAATTCTGATAAAATATATTTTTTTTCAGAATCTTTAATTACAAGCAATGTTCCAACAATAATACCTACAAACATAAACATCATAAGTATCATTATGAAGAATTTTCTTTTTTGAGAGTTTGTCATTTCAGCAGTTGTTATTTTCATAAATCATCAATCCTTTTCTTTGGCAAAGCCTTTTTAAAAAGAATATGCTACCTTTATGAAAATTATACTTGTTTATTTTGCAAGTTCATAAGCTCGATTAGTGCAAGCATCACAAGCTTCATTTACTATTTTCACTAAATCATGTTCGTAAAACTTGTCAAGACCAGCGAGTGTTGTACCACCTGGTGAAGAAACCATTTTTATTAGTTCATCAATTGTATAGCCTGATTCTGTTATCATTTTAGCCGAGCCTGTCAGCGTCTGAGAGAATAGTATCTTAGCTGCATCAGCATCAATTCCATTTTTAACTGCGTTTTCAATAAAGCCCTTTGCAAACAGATAAATAAATGCCGGGCTACTTCCATTTATTGCGATTATTTCCTTCATTTTATCCTTGGAAATAACCTGGATTTTTCCACATGATTCAAAAACTTTACATACAAACTCAAATTGCTTTTTGTCAAGGTCATCTGTTTCAGCAATTGCAGTTGCGCCTTCGCCTAAAAGTAAAGGTGTATTAGGCATTGTGATAACAACCTTAATATTTTCACTACCAAGTGATTTTCTTATAGATTCAGCAGGAATCCCAGCTGCTATTGAAACAAAAATCATGTTACTTGTAACATAATCTTTTATTGAGTTTAATACGTCATTGAACATCTGTGGCTTAATCGCAAGGAATACAATATCACATTCTTTAGTAAGTTCAATGATACTCTGGCATTTTATAATATTACAATCCGACAAGTCATCTATTTTCTTATCATCTGGATCGAAAACGTAAATTTCAATTTCCCATTTAAGTTCACTAAATTCAATACCTCTCATGATGGCACTTCCCATATTCCCAGCACCAATAAAACCGATTTTTCTTTTCATATCTTCCTCCGTTTCTAAAATATCACCAAGTTAAAAGTTGACTTCTTGCTTTTTATAAAAATTAAAACAAACCTTTTCATAAAGGATTCCTATTTTTGTGCTGACTTGCACAAAGGAACCATTATGAAAAGGTTCTTTATGCATTCAGTGGGATGAGAAAATTATATCGCAAGTCGTTTTGACTTTTCATTCAAGTAGTAACACCCCGTCTACTTGACACTTTACGCATAATTCCCTACCCTGATGCTTATATTTGTAAATACTAATTAGAATGCAATTTCATCTGCTACATGGTAAAGCTCATCTTCAAATGGCTTTTTCATTGACAAAGCTTCCTGAATATCAAAATCAACAATCTTGTTGTTTTGAGTTCCAACAACTCTGTTGCCAATGCCCTGTGCAAGAAGTTCAACGGCATAATAACCTAGCTGGCTTGCTGCAACTCTATCTCTTACAGTTGGTGAGCCACCTCTTTGTACGTGTCCGAGAATTGTTGTTCTTGCTTCAATTCCTGTTTTTTCCTGAAGTGTTCTAGCGATTTCATCTGAATGACCAACACCTTCAGAAACTATAATAATAAAGTGCTGTTTTCCAGTTTTTCTTGTTTCAAGCATTTTCTTTGCAACAGTATCAAGATTATATGGAACTTCATTTGTGATTACATATGTTGCACCGCAAGCTACACCAGTGTTAACAGCAATGAATCCTGCACCTCTGCCCATTACTTCAACAACACTACATCTGTCATGTGACTGAGTGGTATCACGAAGCTTGTCAACCATTTCCATGGCTGTATTCATAGCCGTGTCGTAGCCGATTGTATAATCTGTACATGAAATATCATTATCAATTGTTCCAGGTAGACCTACACAAAGAATTCCCTGTGCTGAAAGGTCGGCTGCACCTCTGAATGAACCGTCACCGCCGATTACAACAATACCCTCAAGGCCTAATTCAACGCACTTTTCCTTAGCCCTGATAACGCCTTCTTCAGTTCTGAATTCAGGACATCTTGCTGTATAAAGCATTGTTCCGCCTCTCTGAATAATATCAGAAACGCTTCTCTCATTCATTTCAAATACGTCACCGTTTATAAGTCCATTATATCCTCTGCGGATACCGTAAACCTGCATACCCTTT
The DNA here is from genome assembly GCA_031548405.1 of Oscillospiraceae bacterium. Taxonomy (GTDB): domain Bacteria; phylum Bacillota; class Clostridia; order Oscillospirales; family Ruminococcaceae; genus Porcipelethomonas. Next base: position 15,096 of record JAVBRC010000130.1, read on the forward strand.
CTCAGCGCAGCTCTTGTTACTGCACGAACAGCTGCATTCATTCCGGGAGCGTCTCCACCGCTTGTTAAAATACCAATCTTTTTAAGCATTATAATAACTCCTATCCGCCTTAAGGCATGTTTAATTTACCATATACTATTTTACTACATTTCAGATTTTTGTCAAGTCATTTCGACTAAAATTCCAAAAATAATTCATATAATTTATCCAATTTTTCTTTTTTAGTCAATAAGTCCGATGTTTTCCAATGAAACAAAGTTTTCTATTTCTGCGATAAATTCAGGACAAATTCTTACACCACTAACTGTTTTAGGCTTTATAAATTTATGTGTATCTGCAAGAAAAAAGCAAAGCTGATTTTCACCAGAATATTTATTTGCAATCTCAGTTATCTTTGATGCTGTTTCCTTCTGACTAGTCAAAATCTTGATACAAAGACGTTTGGCATTATAAATGTTTCTGAATTCTTCTTCAGAATAAATATGATTGCACAAAACAGAATAATCATAATTATCCTTTTGTGAAATTTTACCATATATATATATAATTTTACCATATTCAAGCTTTGAATTATATAGCTCATACGTTTCAGGAAATACAGTGCATGAAATTGTTCCAATAACGTCCTGAACATCAAGAAACGCCATTTTTTTACCTGTTGACGTATAATGAATTGAAACGTCATCCAGAACTCCGATAAATTTCAATTCAACATTTTTATATTTATCTGCATTTTTTTTAATATCGCTAATAACTGGAAACTTCATAAGCTTACCAATTAATTCATATTCCTTTAATGGGTGGCCAGAAATATACATTCCTGTTGCAAGCTTTTCAAATTCCAGAATATCAGCGTATTTATATTCTGGAATATTTTTAGGTTTAATTTTTGACACCACTGGAGTGCTATTATCAGGAAATAAATTCATCTGACCTTCAATATTTCGTCTTGAAAAGTCAGAATATCTATCCATAAGATATTCATATTCAGACACCATCTCACGTCTTGTTTGACCAAGATTATCAAAGCAACCTGATTTTATAAGGTTCTCGACAATGATTCTGCTGATATTAGTTTCTGCCATTCTTTCGCAGAAATTTTCAAGTGAAGTAAAATGCCCATTTTTAGCTCGTTCATCAATAATATTTAAAATAATTCCCTTGCCGATACTTTTAATTGCAAGTAAACCGTATCTGATTCCTGCTTCTTCAGCCGTAAATTCTGAAAAGCTGCGATTAATATCTGGCCTTAAAATTTCTATATCATATTTGCGGCATTCCTCAACATATTCATAAAGCTTATCAATATTTCCTAGAACACTGGACATCAATGCAGCCATGTATTCCTTGGTGTAATGACATTTTAGATATGCGGTCTGGTATGAAAGATAGGCGTATGCAGCAGCATGAGATTTATTAAATGCATAGGAAGCAAATCCGCTCATCTCATCAAAAATTTCATTTGCGATTTTTTCACTGACACCATTTGCAATTGCACCACAACATTCGCCAGAGTCTTCATCTTTGTTACCGAAAATGAAAATACTACGCTCTTTTTTCATTACATCGTGCTTTTTCTTAGCCATAGCACGTCTGACGATATCAGCACGCCCGTAAGAATATCCAGCAATAATACGGCATATTTCCATAACCTGTTCCTGATAAACCATACAGCCATAAGTTACATTGAGTATGCTCTCAAGCAGCGGATGCTTGTATCTTACATTTTTCGGATTATGCTTATTGCTGATATATTTTGGAATAGACTCCGATGGGCCGGGGCGATAAAGTGAAATAACTGCGATTAAATCCTCCAGATTCTCTGGTTTCAGCTGTGAAAGAACACGTCGCATTCCATCACTTTCAAACTGAAAAACACCAGTTGTTTTTCCATTTGACATCATTTGGTATACAGCTTTATCATCAATCGAAATTTTATTAATATCAAAATTAGGTTCAGTTTCTTGAATTTGCTCTGCACAATGCTTTATAACCGTCAGATTTCTTAGCCCTAAAAAGTCCATTTTAAGTAGTCCTAGACTTTCGAGTGCAGTCATTGTGTACTGCGTCACAATTGCGTCTCCGCTTTTTTTAACGGGCACAAGTTTCGTTACTGGTTCAGCGGAAATCACAACTCCAGCTGCGTGTATAGAATCATTTCTTGGCATTCCTTCGATTTTCATGGACTCGTCAAGCAATCTGTGTGCAGATGGGTTTGTATCATAAAGTTGTTTTAAATCTTCATTTTTTTCAAGTGCCTTTTCAATTGTTATACTCAGATCTCTCGGAATAAGCGAAGAAACATCATTTCTAAATTTCACTGAAAGTCCCAGTGTTCTTCCAGTGTCCTTTACTGCGGCTCTCGCTTTGAGGGTATCAAAAGCAATAATTTGCGAAACATGGCCACTGCCATATTTTTGAACCACATAATCTATGACCTGCTGTCTGCCCTCAATGCAGAAATCAATATCAAAGTCAGGCATGCTAACTCGTTCGGGATTTAAAAATCGCTCAAAAAGCAAGTTATATTTTATAGGATCAATTCCAGTTATGCCAATACAATATGCGCATAGACTCCCCGCCCCCGAACCACGCCCAGGGCCAACAGGAATATTGTGTTCTTTTGCATATCTTATAAAATCCCAGACAATAAGAAAATAATCAGTGTAACCCATATCAATTATTGTTTTGAGCTCATATTTCAGACGATTTTTAATACTTTTAGTTATATTATTTTCATACTTTTCTTTAAATCCTGAAACACAAAGCCGCTTGAAATACTCAACATTATCATTAACATCTTCGGCACTAAATTTCGGAAGTTTTATAACTCCAAACTCGAAATCCACATTACAGCTTTCTGCAATTTTAGCGGTATTACTAACAGCATCAGGTACTTCTTTAAAAAGCTTAGTCATTTCTTCAGTAGATTTTATATAAAATTCTTCTGTCGGAAATTTAAGATTATTTGGTTCAAAAATAGTTTTTTTCAGCTGAATACACATAAGTATATTCTGTGTTTCAGCATCACTTTTATTTATATAATGAGCATCATTCGTGGCAACGAGCGGAATACCAGTTTCTCTTGAAATTTTGTATAGCTGAGGGAGTATTTCAATCTGCTCTTTTATACCGTGATTTTGAATTTCAATGTAATAATTTTCTTCGCCAAAAATCCTGCTGTATTTGATAGCAAGATCTCTGGCAGCTTCATATTCACGATTTACAAGCTTCCTTGCCAGTTCACCAGCAAGGCATCCAGAAAGGCATATAAGACCTTCCGAATACCTTTCAAGCAGTTCTATATCAACTCTGGGCTTGCTGTAAAATCCTTCTGTATATCCGAGTGAAACAAGCTTAATCAGGTTTTTATAGCCTTGATTATTTTTACAAAGGAGAACAAGATGGTGAGGATGTGAATCAAGCTTCATTTCCTTGTCAAAACGTGTTCTTGGCGAAACATAAACTTCACATCCGATAATAGGTTTAATACCAGCTGATTTTGCTTCCTGATAAAAATCAACAGCTCCATACATAACTCCATGGTCTGTAATTGCGACTGCAGTCTGCCCAAGCTCTTTTGCCTTATGCACAAGAGCTTTTATACGGCAAGCGCCGTCAAGCAAACTGTATTCACTATGAACATGAAGATGTACAAAGCTGTTATTTTCCAATATTTCCACCATCTTTACTATTTTTTTTGATTTCCTCCGCCAAAACAGAAAGCTTTTGAAAACGGCGGTTTACTCCTGAACGTCCTATTGGTTTTGAAAGGTTCTCCCCAATTTCCTGTAAACTATATTCGGGAAATGAAAGTCTGAGTTGTGCAGCCTCCTTCAGTTCTGATGAAAGCGTATCAAATTTTCCAGCATTCCGAATAATATTTATATCCTTAATCTGTCTTGATGAAGCAGCTATTACCTTATCAATATTGGCAGCATCACAATTGGCTATTCTATTAACTTTATTGCGTACATCCTTATAAATTTTTATATTCATTAGGTCAAGCGTACACTGCCTTGCACCGATAAAAGTCAATATATCTTCAATATTTTCGCTGTCTTTTATATAC
>JAVBRC010000103.1:0-7087 GCA_031548405.1 Oscillospiraceae bacterium
GATATGACAATGCTTTATAGAGTCGGAATTGGTCATGTTACTGCAGTTTCAGGACTTCATCTTGTGTTGTTTGGTACATTGATTTCATTTGTGCTTAAAAGATTAAAGACAAGCAAGGTCTTTGAATTTATTTTGACAGAAATATTTATGGTTCTCTTTGCAGTTTGTTGTGGTATGTCGCCATCAATTATGAGAGCATTCGTGATGATGACACTTATAAACTCTGCACCGCTATTTTTTAGGCGTACTGATCCACTTAATTCTATTTGCATTGCGATAGTTTTACTTACAATTTCAAATCCGTTTATTATACTAAATCAATCATTTCTTTTATCGGTTTCTGGGGCGTTGGGAGCAGGTGTTTTTGGACCATATATGACAAGAAGTATGAAAGGAAATAAATTTAAGAAGGATATTCTTTATCTGCTTTGTGTTTCAATCGCAGTTACCCCTATGTCTGTTATATGTTTTGGTGAACTTTCCATAATATCGCCGATTACAAACCTTGTGATAACCCCAATATGTATGGCAGCACTCTTTTTGATTATGATAGGGTCATTACTGATATTTTTAAAGCCGGTTATTCTATTTAAGATTTCAGGTGTGATATGTCATATAGTTTTAAGAACGTCAGAGCTTATCGGAAAAAATAAATTTACTCATACGAAATTTAGCGGAGAATTTGTTTCATTTATTATAGTGCTATTGTTTATTTTTTGTATTACTACTTATTTTATTTTCAAAAGCAGAACACATAATGCAATAGCAGTTATAATTTCTGTGGTCTTTCTTTTCAGCTCCTGTACTGCTTATAACATAGCTGATAATAAAATGTTGAAAATTGCACTGCTTGGGAATAAAGAGGTTGGCGTAATAGTAATTACAAAAGGCTATAGGGCAGATGTAATAGATGTGACTGGTAAATATAAAAACTGCCGTTATGTCAAGAAATATCTTGATGACGTTGGAATTACAGAAATAAACAGTATACTGATTACAAACAAGCCGTACTCTGCATCATCAGCTTATAATTCTGGGTTGAATCTTTTTGATGTGAAAAATATTGTTTTACCAGAAAATACTTATGTAAGAAAAGGCACAGCTTTATGTGGTTGCAGTCCGAAATATTCTGATTATTCTAATTGGATTGCAGACTATGAATTATATAGTATTGAAATAAAAGATGATTGTATAAATGTGAGGTACGGCGACTTTAATTTTGAATGTACTGATGGAAAATATGGGGATAAGACATATAAATCAAACATAGTGCTGTACGCAGATAGTAATGAAATATTAAACTTCAGGAGGCTTGAAGATGGCTGAATTAACACCGTCAGATTTGATAAAAAAGATTAAGTCAGGTGATTTAAGTCGAGCTTATTATATTTACGGAAGAGATGTTGCAGTTGTAGAAAATGCGTCTAGGGCAGTTTTTAAAAAGCATCTTGGAAAAGATTGGACTAATGATGTTACTAAGTTGAATGGAAGTGAACTTGATGTAAGCTCGCTTGTTGATATGCTCCAGATATGTCCGATGTTTTCACAGTGGAATGCTGTTTTAATAAATGACTTGAACGCCGAAGAGCTTAGTGCGGATAACCTAAAGGTTTTGCTCGAAGCAATTATTGATTTACCTGATTATACACTTTTAGTAATAAATATAACTGGCTTTGATGTTAAAAAAGGCAAGAAGACAATGACAGCCAAAAATAAAAAGCTTGCTGAGAGTATTTCTAAGATTGGTGTTGTTTGTGAGTGTGATTTTAAGTCAGTTTCTATACTTGGAAAATATATTGTTGATAAGGCTGAAAAGCGTGGTTGCAGTATTTCAAGAAGAACTGCTGAAATGCTTGCGGAAATATGTAAATGCGATACTTTGATGGTTGAAAATGAACTTGAAAAGCTTTGCTCTTATCGTGAAAATTCCGAGATAATTCAAGATGATATTGAGGAACTTGTTAACGTAGGAATCGAAACTGACGCTTTTAAGCTTTCAAAGTCAATCGCCAACCTTAACCCAGCGCTTGCAATGGAAATTCTAAACAGGCTTATAGCTAAAAAAGAAGAACCAGTTGCAATTATATCGGCACTTTCAATGTCATTTTTAGATCTTTATCGTGCGAGGACTGCAATGGCTGCGGATAAAAGAATTGGTGATGTTATAAGTGATTTTGGGTATGGTGGCAGAAGATTTGCAGTTGAATTTGCTTTTAAAGACAGTAGACGTATTTCGCTTGAAAGTCTTAGAAAATGTATTGAACTGCTTAGAAATGCAGACAGAAGCTTGAAACAGACGGGAGCAATTGCACCTGTCATTCTTGAAAAAACAGTTACAGAAATGCTGATTGCTGTAAGACAAAAGTAGAGGGATTTGATGTGATAAAAATTGATCAGGCAATTATAGTTGAGGGTAAGTACGATAAAATAAAGCTTTCATCAATTATTGATGCTGTTATAATTCCAACTAATGGATTTAGTATATTTAAGGATACTGAAAAGCTTGAGCTTATCAGATATTATGCGGAGAAAACTGGAATAATCGTTTTGACAGATTCTGACAGCGCTGGTTTTACGATAAGAAACCATATAAAGGGTGCTGTTACAAAAGGTCAGATAATAAATGTATATATACCTGATATAATGGGTAAGGAAAAAAGAAAATTAAAGCCTTCAGCTGAGGGAAAGCTTGGCGTTGAGGGTGTAAATAAAAAGATAATCCTCGAAGCATTTGAAAAGGCAGGTGTAACGGCATCTGTTGGGATAGAGCATGAAAAAATAACAAAGACCGATTTATTTGTATTAGGTCTTTCAGGTGGCAAAAATAGCTCTGAAAACCGTAAAAAGCTGTTAAAGCATTTAGATTTGCCAACACTTCTCTCTCCAAACAGTATGCTTGAGGTGCTTAATACAATGCTTAGCAGAGAGGAACTAGAAGATATAATGTGTGAATTAAAGTAAGGAAATAGAGCATGATTTTGTGTGTTATTTCCTATATAATTAGGAGAGAAAGATGGTATTTTCAAGTATAACATTTTTATACTTTTATCTTCCGGCGATATTATTGATATATTATTTATCGCCTAAGAAATTCAAAAATATAATTTTACTTGTTTCAGGTCTGTTTTTTTATGCATGGGGAGAGCCTATATATGTTTTAGTAATGCTTTTCTCATCATTTGTAGACTATTTGGCAGGACTTGTCATAGATAAGTTTGATTCCGACCAAAAAAAGCGTACATCGGCACTTTTAATATCGCTGATAATAAATCTTGGGCTGCTTGGTGTATTTAAATACAGCAGTTTTTTAGCCGGAATAATCGGAATTGAGCTTAAACCGTTACCACTTCCAATCGGTATATCATTTTATACGTTTCAGAGTATGTCGTATACGATTGATATGTATATGCGAAAAATCAAGGTTCAGAAAAGCTTTCTTAACTTTGCAACATACGTTTCATTGTTTCCACAGATTGTTGCCGGCCCGATTGTTCGATATGAAGATGTTCAGAATGAAATTGATTCACGAAAGGTAAATATTTATAAGCTTGGTGAGGGTGTCGGGATATTTGTGACGGGACTTGCCAAAAAGGTTTTACTGGCAAATAATATCGGACTTCTCTGGACAGAGATTAAGGGAATGAATTATTCGGAAATTTCCGTTGTTACTGCATGGGTTGGAATTTTAGCTTTTACATTCCAGATTTACTATGACTTTTCAGGTTATTCTGATATGGCAATCGGACTTGGAAAGATGCTCGGATTTAACTTCCCCCAAAACTTTGACCATCCTTATATTTCAAAGAGTGTTTCGGAATTTTGGCGACGATGGCACATGACACTCGGATCTTGGTTTAAATCTTATGTTTACATACCGCTTGGCGGAAATAGAAATGGAAGTATGAAAACCCTGCGTAACACTTTGATTGTCTGGGGATTGACTGGCTTATGGCACGGTGCAAGCTGGAATTTTATTATTTGGGGAATTTATTTCGGTGTACTTATTATACTTGAAAAAGTATTTCTTGGAAAAATTCTCAGCAAATTACCTTCAGTTATCACTATTATTTATACGTTTTTTATCGTAATAATTGGCTGGGTTTTATTTGATACAGCTAATCTTACAGCGGCATTTGAATTTTACGGAGCGATGTTCGGAAAAAATGGAATAGTTATTGACAATACAGCCTTCTATCAGCTAAAATCAAATATAATTATATTTGTTCTTTGCATTATCGGCTCTGGAGAATTTATGAAAAAGCTTTATACCAAGATGCAGAAAAGCGCAGGAGATTCTAAAATTATCGAGAGTGCGATGCCGATAATTCAGCTTGCACTTATGTTGATATGTACTGCGTTCCTTGTTGATGCAAGTTATAATCCATTTTTATATTTTAGATTTTAGGAGGATTGAAAATGAGTCAAATACAACAGCTAAAATCTGCAATTTTATTTTTGATATTAATCTTCATTTTTCCAATTATACTATTTATATCAAAAAAGGAATTGTTTTCAGAAACAGAAAACAGACCTCTCAGACAATTTCCAGAGGTTTCAGCAAAAACAATTATTGATAAATCATGCATGAACGATATAGAAGCATATCTTTCAGACCAATTTCCAGCAAGAGTAAAATGGGTTCAGGCTAAACTTAATCTTGAAAGAATAAGCGGTAAGGAGCTTATAAACAATATTTATATAACAGATGACAGGTTAATTGAAAAACTGCCTGAACCTGATTATAAAGAAATGGATATGTCGATAAGCTCTATAAATAAGTTTGCTGAAAAGTATGATGAAACAAAGGTTTTTACCGTTATTGCACCCACATCTGCTGGAATTTATGAAGATACGCTTAATCCATACCTGACACAGTTAAATCAGAAAAAACTGATAAGTGATATTTATGAAGGGTTTAGTGAGTCGGTCAATACGATTGATATTTACGGTACGATGTACTCGTCAAGAGATGAATATATTTATTACAGAACAGACCATCACTGGACATCAAGAGGTGCATTTACTGCATATAAATCTATAGCCAAAAGAATGGGTATAGCAAGTTTTGAGGACTATGATGTTGCAAAGGCTGATAATGATTTTAAGGGTACATTTTATTCAAAGTGCCTTTATAATGGTATAAAGGCTGATGAAATTGATGTGTATAAGCCTAATAACAATGTTCATGTTAAGAATGTTATTTTAAATGACGGAATGAAAGAAGAAACTGCTGATGACATATATTTTTCAGAGTTTTTGAAAACAAGTGACAAGTACTGTTTATTTCTAGGGCATAACAGAGCGTTTACTAAAATAGAAACAAATGCTGACACAAGCAGGAAGCTTCTTTTAATCAAGGATTCTTATGCAAATAATTTTGTTCCATTTTTAATGCAGAACTATTCTGAGATTGCTGTTATAGATTTACGTTATGTTAAAACATCGATTACAGATTTTGTGAATCCAGAGGATTATAGTCATACTTTATTTTTATATAATGCGTCAACGTTTTCAAATGATAAGAGCATTAAAAATATCGGGCTTAGTTAATTAAGCTCGACGAGCGGAGAAGGAAGTTGACTAACCCCGCCGAACGGCGAAATAGGTTAGGTCAACCCTTTTTAAAGGGTTGCACTTGATATTATAACATGCCCAGAGTCCTTGTCGCTCTCCGCAGAGAGCGAAACTCTCTATCGTCAGGCACATTTTTTCTTCAGAAAAACAAAATAACATAAAACAAAACCAAAGTCCATTAAGCTTGTAAATAAGAAGCCTAATGGACTTTGGTGTTTGTGAAGTAATGTTCAGAGCGACCAAGGCTCTGCCTTTGGAAACCACAATTTTTGAAAAAATTGAGTAAACTTTTATGCGCCGTTCGGCAGGGATGCTAAACTATTTTTGCTTCGCTTTGCGTGCTAGTTAACCTTCTACGTCTAACAGTCAAATTTTATTTTAAGTGTCACATATTAATAACTACAATCGTTTTATTAATGAAGCGCTTCAAAAACATGAAAGGGAGGTAAAGGATTGAAAAAAACTGAAATGGAAGAAAAATATGATAAATACATCAGTCTTGTTTATCACACAGCCTTTGCTTATTTTAAAAATAAAGCGGATGCTGAGGACGTTTCATCAGACGTGTTTATAAAATACTTTACCTTATCAAAAACCTTTGACGATGAACAACATGAAAAGGCATGGCTTATAAGAGTGACAATTAATCGTTGTAAGGATATTCTGAAATCATTCAGGGTTAAGACTACTGTACCGCTCGACGAGGCTGAAGAAGTTTGTAAAACATCTGATGAGGGTATCGTATACTCTGCTGTTATGGAGCTTCCTAAAAAATATAGAATTGTCATTCACCTTTACTATTTTGAAGGATATTCAACAAAAGAAATTGCTGAAATGCTTGGGAAAAGTGATCAGACAATAAGAACATGGCTTTCAAGAGCCAGAAAAATTCTGAAGAATTCTTTGGGAGAGGAGTTTTGTATATGAATATTAACGATTATAGAAAAGCTATGGAGAAAATTGAGATAAACCCTGAATATAAAGAGAGGATTATTGAAAGTAGTATGAAAAAGAATGATAGAAAGCATGGATTCAGCAAAAAAAGAATGATACCAATTTTAGCGGCAGCTGTTGTTGGTTGCGTTGCTGTTACAGCAGTAGTGGCAGACGATTTTGCTGGTATTTTTAGAAAGCAAACTAACTTTGAAATTAATATAAGTTCAATTGCAGAGCCACAGGAAAATGAAGTCCATATTATGAATGCAGTTCCTAAAAAATGGGATGAGGACGTTGTTTTTAACCTGTTCGCGAATGGTAAAACACCAATTGAAAGTAACGAATATGTAAGCGATACAAACCCAGATGTTATGTGGAAATATATTCAATACGACGATTCAGTTCTCAGTTTTGAGGATGGAGATATAAGTTGGCGTGATGATTCTGATTACAATAGTTATAGTTATAGCTATGTTAGGTCAGTAATTTTTAATGGAAAAGATTCTGGAGAAAATCTTTTCCCAGAAGCAAACCTTGATGGTTTTGACAAAGATGATGCCATTCAAGAGGTAGATGA
>JAVBRC010000165.1:0-26148 GCA_031548405.1 Oscillospiraceae bacterium
TCGATTTAAAAAGTTTTACGAAATTTTATCCAAAAAAGCTGTCAGGCGGTCTGCTAAGACGCTTGAATATAGCGTGCGGAATTGCTCACAAGCCCAAGCTTATTATTCTAGACGAGCCAACAGTTGCGGTTGATCCTCAAAGCAGAAATAAGATACTTGAGGGGATTCAGGAGCTTAACCGAAACGGTGCAACAATTATATATACCTCTCACTACATGGAGGAGGTTGAACAAATCTGTACAAGAATAGGAATCATCGATAAGGGTAAAAACATTGCAATCGGAACAAAGGACGAACTCAAGAAGATGATTCGTAATACAGAAACAATAACAATTGAACTGTTGAATATTGAACCAAAGGTTATAGAATTAATAAAGTCTACAAAATACGTTTATGAAGCTTCTTTTTCTGATGATAAGCTTACTGTTAAATGCAGCGGGGGTAAACATAATCTAATGAAAGTTCTTGAAATACTTTCAGAAAACGATGTTGCATTCGGAAGAGTTTACTCAGAGCTACCGACACTCAATGAAGTTTTCCTTGAAATTACAGGCAAAGCACTTCGTGATATGGAGGTGTAATTATATGTTTTTACACAGCTTAAAATATAATTTCCTGAATAACATAAGGCAAAAAGATTTGGTTTTCTGGATGATGTGTTTTCCAATTGTTCTCAGTACATTTTTTCATCTGGCATTCAGTAATCTTTATGAAAAGGAAGAAATGTTCAAAGAAATCCCTATAGTAATAGTTGAGATACAATCTGATGAAACATTCAGAACTGTTATCGACGAGTTTTCAACAGGAGAATCACCGCTTTTTAACGTTCAGTATACTGATGAAGAAAAGGCATTGGACTTGCTGAAAAATAAAAAGGTTCAGAGTATTATTTATGTTGATAATAAGATTTCACTTTCAGTTTCAGGAAGTGGCATTAAACCGTCGATTATTAAATCCTTTGTTGAACAATACGAGGTTCAGAAAACAATTATCAGCGATACAATGGTAAATAATCCACAGAATGTTCAATTTGTAATTGACACATTGTCAAGTGAAATAAATTGCAGTGAAAACATAAATTTAACAGGTAATAACATGGATTTCTATGTACAGTACTTTTTCAATTTAATTGGAATGGTTGCACTGTTTGGAACTATGAGCGGATTTCATATAGCAATTTTAAATCAGGGAAATCTTTCGGCTATAGGAGCAAGAAAATGCATTAGTCCGACACCGAAACTAAGGGGTATTATTTCAAGCTTGATTTCAGCTTATTTAGTTCAGGTTACCTGTGTTTTTATAAGCACAACCTATATTTTATTTATTTTGAAGGTTGATATGGGAGATGATATCGCAATGGTTTATCTTTCTGGTGCAATTGGGGCATTAGCCGGAGTAGCTCTTGGGTTCTTTATTGGTTCTATAGGGCGAATGTCGGAGGGTGTTAAAAATGCAATAACAATGTCCGGCACTATGTTTTGTTGTTTTTTGAGTGGATTGATGGTAGGAAACATGAAGGCAGTAGTGGAAGCTTTCTGTCCGATTGTAAATAGAATTAATCCAGCAGCTGTTATTTCAGATTTGTTTTATTGTCTTGCGATTTATGACGATTATAAAAGATACAGTCAAAATGTCATATCACTTCTTATCATGACTGTTATTTTTACAGTTGCAGGATTTTTGCTTACAAGGAGGACTAAATATGCAAGTATTTAAAACATTTATGAAGATTGTCAGCAAGAAGCTTAATTTGGCGTTAATTTACATTATTATTTTTATTATTATGGGTACATTAATGAGCAGTAATGCTGTTAGAAATAGTGAATTTGAAGCTACTAGCCTTGATATAAGCGTTATTGACCTTGATAATTCTGAAGCGAGTAAGAAACTGACTGATTACATTTCAAACAATAATGAATTAGTCGAAATTGAAAATGATGAAGATACAATTCTTGATTCTCTTTATTATCGCCGTGTGGATATAGTTCTTACAATTAACGAGGGATACTCTCGTAACTTATCTGATAATAAAATTGGTAATCTTTTTAGCATATATCAAGTTCCAGGAAGCTATACTGCTGAACTGTTTAATTCACAGCTTGAACAACACACAAAGCTTGTTGCGTCATATACCGCAAGCGGACTTGATATTAATGATGCGTTTTTTAAAACCAATGAACTTTTATCAAATCAGATTAAAGTAAAAACATTGGATTTTTCTGAGAATTTAAACAACGATTTTAATACTGCAATAAAGTACTACTATCAATATCTTTCTTATATTCTGATGTCTGTATTAATTGTAGTCCTTGCACCATCAATTATTGTAATGACGGATAAAAACATGAGAAACCGTACAAATTGTTCGAGCTTTTCCACGACAAAGCAAATGGTTCAAATGACTTTAGGTACAACTATATTTTCAGTCGGCATATTCATTCTACTTACTATTGTAGCTATTGTCCTTTATGGTTCGCAAATGCTTAGTTCAATGGGGTTGTTTGCAATGCTCAATGCGTTTGTTTTCCTCATATTTGTTATGATACTAACCATTCTCATATCTCAGCTGACTACTAATGGCAAGGCTGTTAATATGATTGCAAATACTATAAGCCTTGGAATGAGTTTTCTTTGTGGTGTTTTTGTTCCACAGGAGCTACTTAGTGATAAACTGCTTGAATTCAGCAAGTTTCTGCCAGCTTACTGGTATATTAAAGCGAATAATATGATTGCGGGTGCAGAGGGCGAAATACTGGAAAAGGGGAAACTCATGACGTATATAGGAATAGAGTTTGCATTTTCAATTGCAATATTTTGCGTTGTATTGCTTGTATCAAGAACAAAGCAGAAGTCAAAGAGTATTTAGCAACGTGACGTTGTTTTTGCTCTGCGGAGCGACAAGGACTCCGTCCCTTGCCCTGCAACCCTTAAAAAGGGTTGACCTAAACTATGCGCCGTTCGGCAGGGATAGTAAAAAAAACACTCATTAAAAAAAGATCTGTTGCACTTGAAGTTAGTGCAACAGACCTTTTTATAAGCCTGAAAATTAAACTGCTCTTATTACTTTATTGGTAATATCCCATTGATTATAAAATGTGTCATAAAACGGCACAGAATCTTCACTTACTGAATAGGTCACACCAACCAGTAGTCCGTCAAACGTATATTGCCAATTATCGTCTTCTGTGATTGTCTTCATCTGAACCTGACTTGCTCCTTCAAAAAGTCTTAATGTTACACTTGAAGGACGTTGCTTTCGCAGATCGTTCTCATCATCCCATATAACTGTACCACTTACACTAATGGTTTCAAGATTATTAGTAATATTAAAACCGTCAATATCTGTAATATAGTTAGTAATAGGTGCCTGATTAACAGTATATTCATTCAAATTACCATTGTCATCATATTTTTTTAGCTGTTTAATGGTTAAAGAATTTTTATCAAGTGCGGCAACATTTTCCTGATACCAAAGTACGCCGTTTTGATAAAGGTCTACTTGGACTATACTTGGTCTATAATGATATTTATTTTTTAAATCATTAAACATTATATTAACGGTTATATCAATAAATTCTTTATTTTTCATGGTAACTGAAGACATCTGAACATTGTCAACTCTAAGAATACCATCATCTGTCACATTGACATTATAGGTTTCCGGTGACTTTTCATAACCATCTGGTGCTTTGGTTTCAGATAATACATAATCCCCAGGCATAATTCTTTCAAAAATAGCATTACCATTATCATCACTTGTAGCCTTATATGATCTGTCAACGCCTACAAGCTGAAAGACACCGCCAGCTAAAGGGTTATCCAAGTCTGAAACTTTCATTACTGTCAAGTTAGGATAAGGAATGTTAAATACTACAAAACTCTCAGCTGATACGCCATTAATTGTAACTTGACCATCTTCTGAAATAGTAACTCCAAATGATGTTACCGTATTCATACGGTAACCAAGTGGTGCAATGGTTTCCGTTAATGTATAAGTTCCGGCATACAGTTTTTTAAAGGTTACATGTCCTCTGAGAGACGTTGAAGTTTCAAGGACTCTTCCACTACTGTTTGTTATTTCAAATACTGCTCCGCTTAAACCGGCGCTAGTAGTTATATCTCGTTTATAAAATGTGAATTTAATTGGCATTGGTGGCATTAATGCATCACCAAAAAGTCTTAATTTAGACATTAACATGGATTCCAGATGTGAAATAACATCAACTGTATCCGTTACCGAATCATTCACTCTTAAAAGCTCACTTCGTGTTATACCATCAATTGCCAGCATTTTCTGAATTTTTTCACCTTCTGCATTTAAAACATGGGATAAAGCAGTTTGTTCTAACGAAACAGAGGCTATAACGTCAGTTACTGACTGTTTCCTCGATATGTTACTTCCCACTATTTTCGGCATACTCATATTGTTTCACCTTTCTTCTATTAAGATTTTGCATAAATAAATTTATACAAAGTGTACTTAAATTTATTTTAGGCAACACCACACAAAACCTGCTTGATAGCTTTACAAGCAGGTTTTATATGACGTTGCCTTTATTCCTAAAAAAGTGGGTGAATTGCTCGCAATTCACCCATAAAATATAACTATAAGAACACTGCATAAAGCTTGCCTGAAAGCCCTATAAGTATCTTGCCCTATATTTTTAGCAACATTTTGGTTTACGAGGTTTCGGCTTATTTTTTTTACAATCACTCATTTCCTGAATAATTCGCAATTTCTCAAAAAGTACATATTCCAAATGAGTCACCTTAGATATAGTATCACTAATCGACTTATTAGTTTCAAGCAACAACTCAGGTTCATGCGTTGTTTCTAGAACTTTTTGTAGCTTTTCGCCTTCTGCATTAAGAATATGTGATAATGCTGTTTCCGAAAGTGCTATCGATTCGATTATATCTAGTAGTTCTTGTTCCTTACAGGAAGGTTTACATTTTTCACAACATGGCTCACAGCATGGATCGCAGCATGGGTCACAGCATGGGTCACAACATGGGTCACAGCATGGGTCATGGCAGGGCTCACAGCACGGATCATGACATGGATCGAAACATGGCTCACAGCACGGCGTACAACATGGTTCACAGCACGATGTAAAGCACAGCTCACAACAACTGCAATGTTCAGTATAGCATCGAATAATGCGATAATAACAATGTTCCTTAGCTACCAAAAGAAACACCTCATGACGGCATCGGCCACTAGCCATTGCAACCGTCAGATATTCTTCAGGTAGAATTGCACCACATGACATACCACAGCAAGAAGAAAACCGTCTTAAAATATTTCCGTAGTTAAATACTCCTGAGAATAAATAGCCTTTATCTACGGCAGCAGCAGATAAAAAAATCGCATTAGAAATACAATTCACTTTACATTCATTTGTGCTATTTGATTTAGCAACGTAAAAGATTTTATTACCTGCGGTAATTAAAAGTTCGTTTCTATTCTCGCAACTTGATATTGATGTTGGTTTTCCATATTTGCAAGGTAACTTTAAGCAATCAATTTCACGCAAATTTCTATCTAAACGATAAGCGTGTTCATTATTCTCTGACAATGCCCAAAAACAATTATCAAAAGAGTCATAACAAATTGAAGTGAAACATTGGCAAGTTTTAATCTTATTACATTGGTGCATAGAAATGTCAAATACATAAATAACATTTTGAGCTGTTAAGTAAAAATGACATCCGTCAAATGCAATCCCTTTATATCTGCGCTCGTTACGTTCTAAGTAATACAGTTCTTTTATATGTGGTATATCCATTGAAATCTCCTTTCAGAAATTATGGAGCTGGATCAGGATCAGGTTCACATTCAACCTGTAATGCATCGCCAAACAGACTAAGCTTAGACTGAAGTAGCATTTCAAGTCTTGTAATCGCTTCAACCATTCCTTGTACCGATTTATTGGTATCAAGAAGTTCTTCCGGAGTTATATCATCGATTTTAATAACAGCCTGAAGCTTTTCGCCTTCCGCATTAAGAATATGTGAAAGTGCAGTTTGTTCAAGTGCGACAGATTCGATGATATCTGTAATTGCTTGGCAGCGGACGATGTCGCTTCCCTCGATAATAGGCATACTCATATAAACATATTTCCTTTCAAGAATAAATTTAAGCGATTATTCGCTTATCTGCATTAGCAAGCTTGCTAATACTATAGGTTATGTTATTGCGGATAAACTTGTTACAAATTTTCTGTTTTTTTAAAAAAAATTATAAATTTAAGGCGATATCATACATAGCCTGTCTTTTGACTTTGTATAATATCGCCTTAAATAATTGGTTACAACTTGCTGAAAGATATCAGTAACACATTATTGTACGTTATATATCGAATCTATGCTCAAATTTGAAAAGGTTCTGATTATTTGAAGGGAAAGGGGAATTTCAGCAAATCAATAACCAACTTACGTGTTACTGATATAAACAAGGTTAAAGGAATACCAAAGCAATGTAAATCATCATATACTTTGATATTATTTACCTGATTCTGAAATTCCTATCATCATTGCCACGTATTTAATAATTCTGGATTATAAAGTATAGACAAACATATTTCATTATGTTAAAATAACAATAAAGGAGTCTGATTATGAAAAAAATCTTAGATAAGCTTTCGATATTAATGCTATGTTGTGTACTATTATTCAATGTAGAAAGTAATATATTACCAGTCATTGCATTTCTTTTATCAATTGCAATCTCTGCTATTACTCAATACAGTGAAGTGAAGATGGTTACGATTGTTGCAGATATAATCTATACACTGCTTTGTATTATAAATCCAGCTTTTATAATATTCTTACCTTTAATTGTTTATGATATGTTGTTAAATCGTCAGTATCTGATACTAGGTATTAACGGAATAATCGTACTAGCTCAGCATGAATATTTTGTAGACCGGCAGATGATACCATTAATAATATGTGTTGTCATTTCTGTGATTTTACAGTCAAGAACATCAGATTTGGAGGCATTAGAGCAGAAGTTTATTGAAACCCGTGATAATAATGCAGAAACGATGATTCTGTTAACAGAAAAAAATAGGCACTTGTGTGAAAGTCAGGATTATGAAATATACCTTGCAATGCTTAAAGAGAGAAATAGAATTGCAAGGGAAATTCATGATAATGTAGGACATTTACTTTCACGTTCAATTTTACAGGTTGGTGCGTTACAGGTTACTGATAATGGAGATGAAAGACTAGCGAGCCTGAGTGATACTCTGAATAAAGCAATGAATACAGTACGTGAAAGTGTTCATGATCTTCACGATGACTCGATTGACTTGAAACAGGCTATTAAAGAAATAGTAACTCCACTTAGCGATAGCGGAGTTGTTACATCTATTGAACTGGACTTTTCAAATAATATTACCAATAATATCAAATTTTGTTTTATAGCTATAATAAAAGAAAGCGTTTCTAATATAATTAAACACAGTAATGCTGATGAGGTTAAAATATCATTGTATGAACAGCCAGCCTTTTATCAGCTTTTAATTCAGGACAATGGAAAATGTTCAGAGATTATAAATCAAACTGGTTTGGGCTTGGCTAATATGCGTGACAGAGTTGGATTTTTTAATGGGATTATTCAGATTGATGCAGGAAAAAGTGGATTTAGAATTTTTATTTCAATAAAAAAGTGAAAAGAGGAAATTTATGAATATCGTAATAGTTGATGATGATAAAATTGTATCAATGTCCCTTAAAACAATACTGGAATCCGATAAGGAGATTACAGTTGTGGATATCGGAAGTAATGGGGAAGAGGCAATAGAATTATACTTTAAGCATCAGCCAGACGTTTTGCTTATGGATATTCGTATGGACGGTATGACTGGACTTAAGGCAGGCGAAATAATTTTAAAGAGAGATAAAAACGCAAAGATTTTGTACCTGACAACTTTTTCTGATGATGAATATATAGTAAAGGCTCTTAATATTGGTGCTAAGGGATATATATTAAAACAGGATTTTCAAGGAATTTCGCCAGCATTACAAACTGTTATGAATGGACAAAGTGTCTTTGGCAAACAAATTATTGACAGACTTCCTGAGCTTTTGCAAAACAAGCAAAAATTTGACTATGAGAGATTTGAAATCACTTCAAAGGAATTTGAAATTGTTGAACTTGTTTCGCAAGGATTTAGTAATAAAGAAATAGCCAAGGAATTATTTCTGAGCGAAGGCACTGTTCGTAATTATCTGAGTACTATTCTTGAAAAGCTTGACCTCCGTGACCGTACTCAGCTTGCTGTTTTTTATTATAATAATATTTGATTATGATATATATGTTTTATATAAGGCTATACTTCACAACTCTAAGCATTAATTTTTGTAAGATATTATCCTGCTTTAAGCCTTGAAAAAACCTTTAAACAATGATATAATTAATATATTAATGTTCTAATGATAAAATTTTATGGTTAATTTACCGAGGTGAGTTACAGTTATAAGGGGGAATATGCGTGAAAAAGATAAAAAGTTTTTTAGTTTTTATAGGATGTATTGTGGCATTCAGTCTGACGGCCGCATCAGGTTCAACAGCGAATGCAGAACCGACAGGCGTTGTGATTAATGAAATATGTGCTAAAAATACAGTGTATGCAGCACCTGACGGAAACTATTATGATTGGATTGAGCTTTACAATCCATATGACTTTGAATGGGATTTAAGCGGTTATGGCTTGTCGGATAATAAAAGCAAGCCTTATAAATTTACATTTCCAGATCAGACAATAATTGCTGAAGGGAATCGTCTTATAGTATTCTGCGATTCTGCAATCGGTTCTTTTGAAGGACAGCTTTCAGCGGCATTCGGGCTTTCAACTGACGGCGAAACAATAACACTAACGGACAAGGACGGAAAGCTTGTTGATACCGTTACATTCGGTTCAATAGAAAAGAACGTTTCTTATGGCAGAAGTCCAGATGGTTCGGATAATCTGGCTTTCATGAAAATGACTCCTGATGAAGCGAACATTTCGGCGGATTTACCTGAATTTTCTCAAACAAGTGGTTTTTATGAAAATCCATTTGAACTTTCGTTATCAGTTTCCAATGAGTCGGTAATTTATTATACACTTGACGGCAGTAACCCTTCAGAATCAAGTATTCCTTATACAGAGCCAATAGCCATAAAGGATATTTCATCGTCAAAAAATATACTCAGTGCTAGAACTGATATTACTCCCGTTACATCAACGTCAAAGGCAGTTGCTCCGACTTCACCAGTCGATAAGGCAGTTGTTATAAAGGCTGTTGCAGTTGATAAAAATGGTAATTACAGCGATGTTGTTACTGAAACTTATTTTGTCGGATATCAGGATAAGGCTGAGTATTATAAGAATTTAAAGGTTCTTTCAATCGTAACTGATGAGGCTAATCTTTTTGATTACGAAAAGGGCATTTATACTTTAGGAAAAGTTTATGATGACTGGAAAAACAGTTCTAGTTATAGTTCATTAACTCCGGAGTGGATGACACCGGCTAATTTTACCCAGAAAGGTTCTGAATGGGAGCGAGAAGCAACATTGCAGATTTTTGAAGATGGAAATCTGTCACTTAGTCAGGGAATTGGAATTCGTATTCATGGCGGTGCGACACGTTCTATGCCACAAAAAAGCTTTAATCTTTATGCAAGAAGTGAATACGGTGCATCAAAGTTTAACCTTGATTTATTTTCGGGTAATCTTAGTAACGACTATAACGGCGAGTTAATAAATGAATTTGACAGCTTTATGATAAGAAATGGTGGCAACGATTCTATGTACACCAGAATAAGAGATAAGCTTAACCAGTCGCTTGTTTCAGATAGAAATTTTCTAACACAGTCGATGGAACCATGTATTGTGTTCATTAACGGTGAATATTGGGGGCAGTATGAAATTACTGAGAAATTAAGCGAGGATTATATTAGTTCTCATTATAATGTAAACAAGAAAAATGTTTGTATTGTTAAAAATCAGGAGCTGGATACTGGCGAAGAAGAAACTTTTGAGGAATATAAGAGCCTCAGATATTGGATTAAGGCTACTAGTTTTTCTGATGACGAAAAATATGCTGAACTATGCTCAAAGGTTGATATGCAGAGCTTTATCGATTATGTAAGTGCTGAGATTTATTTTAACAACTGGGATTGGGGCAGTAACAATGTAGCTTTGTGGAAATCAACTAAAACAGAAGGCTCAAATCCTTATGCAGATGGTAGATGGCGTTTTATTTTGTTTGATACTGAGTATAGTGCAAATTTATATGTTCAATCAGGGCCTGATGCAAATACATTTAAGCAGATTAAAGAATCGGGGTCATTTATTGGTGAACTTTTAAATGGTGCAATGACGAATGAATCCTTTAAAAAGCAATTCTGTCTGACATTCATGGATATGGCTAATTATAACTTTGAAGATGAAAAGATTTCAGAACTTATAAATGAACTGTCAAGTGAATACCACGATACAAACGTCGATACATTTAACCGCTTTTGGGTTGAATGGCCTGGTGGAAAGAATGTAGAAAGAAATCTTTCTAAGGAAGTGTCAATTTTGGAAGGATTCTACGAAAACAGATATACAAACATTACTAACCACGTTAAATCAACATTTACTCTTAGTGGCAAAAAAGCTTTAATTACTGTTGAAAATGATGATTCATGCGGAAATATTACAATTAACACCATTTCTCCTGAAATGAAAAATGGTTCTTGGAGTGGAAGTTACTATACTGATTATCCTGTAACCTTAACTGCAAAACCTAAATCAGGATATGAATTTGCTCATTGGTTAACTTCAACCGGTGAAAAAATCAAGGACATTAGCACGGAAATTGAATTAAATTCTGATATTACAGTTACTGCAATATATAAAAACGGGGTACTGAGAGGCGATATAAATTCTGATGGGACAGTTAATGTTGCTGATTTAGTTTTACTTCAGAAACACCTTTTAAACATTACTCCTCTTACACAGCAACAAGGTATACTTGCGGATGTACAAGTTGACGGTGTTATTAATATTTCAGACGCAATTATCCTCAAAAGAGTTATATTACAAAATAAAGATTGAAATTCTGCATAATTGATTTATTTATGTTATTGTGATATAATGTTACCATGGTATGTTATTTATCAAATTAATTTTTAAAAAGGGGATTTTTCATGGCTTCAATCAAAAAATATATCGCTGAGTTTATCGGGACTTTTGTTTTGGTACTTCTCGCTTGCGGTACGGCTTCAGTTGTTGGCTGTTCTTCTGAAAACGGCACGGGATATCTATTAACCGCTTTATCATTTGGTCTTGTTATTGTTGCAATGGCATATTCTATTGGGAATATCTCAGGCTGCCACGTTAACCCAGCTGTTTCAATTGCAATGTTGGTTTCAAAGAAAATGACTGTAACAGATTTTATTGGATATGTGGTATCACAGTTTTTAGGTGCTACTGCTGGTGCGGCAGTGCTTATGGCTCTTGTTGGCAAGGCAAGCGGACTTGGTGCAAACGGACTTTATAATGACGATATTCTAAAATCAATCATTGTTGAAATAATACTTACATTTATTTTTGTAATTGCTATTTTAGGCGTTACTTCTAAAACTGAAAACAGTTCTGTTGCTGGTATTGTAATAGGTCTTACTCTTGTTCTGGTTCATATTTTTGGAATTTATTTTACAGGTACTTCTGTAAATCCTGCAAGAAGTTTTGGCCCTGCGTTACTAGTTGGCGGAAGTGCTTTATCAGATGTCTGGGTATTTATCGTTGCACCACTTATTGGTGGCGTATTAGCTGCTTTGGTTTACAAGTTTCTTAGCAGTGACTCAGCGAAAAAGTCAAAGTAATAATTGATTTGAAAAAGACGAAGTTTTTTAGCTTCGTCTTTTTTGTTTTTCTTAAATAGTTAACTGACTGGCACATTAGCGAAGCGAAAGGAGTTTAGGTCAACCCTTTTTAAAGGGTTGCAGGGTCAAGGGACGGAGTCCTTGTCGCTCTACAGAGCGAAATCTTACAGCCTCAGAAGAGCCTTTTTCTTAGGTTCTTTTCTTTTTTGCAATAGAAAAACTAAAGAACGGAGAACTCGCGAAGTGTTTGGGTGTTAGTTGAGTTAATAGGCTTAGTTATTCTGAAATTTTCGCAACGTCGTGGACGCCGTTCCCTACGGCTATAAGATTTCGTTCGGCGTGGTTAGTAAACTATCCCTACTAAGCGGCTACGTTGCAAAAAATACTTTTTTGTGTTAAAATACATTATGACAAATATAAAGGCAACACCGCACAAAGCCCGCCTGACGGCTTTGCACATATCTTGCTAGCAGATTTTCCGTAATCTTGCACAAAAACTCCTTGACATACGCCAGTATGCCTTCGGTTTTTTTATACAATCTAACGAAAAATATGACTTCTCAATATACGCA
Organism: Oscillospiraceae bacterium; assembly: GCA_031548405.1. GTDB lineage: Bacteria > Bacillota > Clostridia > Oscillospirales > Ruminococcaceae > Porcipelethomonas. The sequence goes on from JAVBRC010000165.1 coordinate 12,439, forward strand.
CAATCTTTGTGCGGTATTGCCTAAAATAAGGGAGTTTTTGAATTGGAAAATATCAAGAAAAAACCAGAACTGAAAAGGTTGATATCCTACTATAAACCGTATAAAAAACTATTTTTTGCGGATATGTTTTTCGCCTTTCTTAGTGCGGCAGTAACGCTTATCAACCCGTTGATTGTAAGGTATATTACAAAGGATGTTATACATAGAGAAAAAGCGTTTAGCATCATTATTGTTTTAGCCGCAATTATGACGCTTTTAGTAGCTATTGAAGCATTTTCAACACATTTTATTTCAAATTATGGTCATGTTATGGGTGCAAAAATGGAATATGATATGCGTAATCAGATTTTTGCTCATTTTCAAAAGTTGTCGTTTGGATTTTATGACAATCAGAAAACGGGACAGTTAATGTCAAGAATTACAAATGACCTCTTTGACATAACAGAGCTTTGTCATCATGGCCCTGAGGACATTGTGATTTCGTTGATAAAATTTCTGGGTGCGTTTGTAATATTATGTTTTATTAACTGGAAGCTTGCAGTAATTTCATTTTTAATTATTCCGCCAATGGTCGTATTTGCAGTCATTTATAATAAAAAAATGAAAAAGGCATTTAAGAGAAACAGGGTTAAAATGGCAGATGTAAACGGAAGAATTGAAGATAGCCTTTCCGGAATAAGGGTAGTGAAATCGTTTGCCAATGAAGATATAGAATGTGATAAGTTTGTTGAAGGTAATGATGCATTTTTAGAAAGCAAAAAGGATAGCTACAGCTATATGGGAAAATATCATTCCATATTGGGCGCTTTTACAAGCTTGATTACTATAATAGTAATCGTTGCCGGAGCGGCTTTGATTACTAAGAATACGCTATCTGTAAGTGACCTTTTGACTTTTATGCTATACATTGCCAATCTCATTGAACCAATAAAAAAGTTTATTAACTTCACAGAAAGCTTTCAAAATGGGTATACAGGCTTTGAAAGATTTATAGAAATAATGGATCTTGAACCAGATATTCTGGATTGTGAAAATCCTGTTATCCCTGAAGAAATTAAAGGTAATATAGAATTTGATAATGTATCATTCCATTATGAGGATAATGATGATGTTTTGAATAACGTTAATCTTAAGGTCGAAAAGGGCGAATATATCGCACTTGTAGGTTCATCTGGTGCTGGGAAATCGACAATATGCAGTCTTATACCACGATTTTACGATGTTACTGAGGGTGAAATTAAAATAGATGGTATGGACATAAGAAAAATTGCGTTGAAAAACCTCAGAGATAATATCGGCATTGTTCAACAGGATGTATACCTTTTTGCGGGCCATATTTATGATAACATTTTATACGGCAGACCCGACGCAACCCGTGAAGAAGTTATTCAGGCGGCAAAGGAAGCTAATGCGCATGACTTTATAATGCAGCTACCGCAGGGGTATGAAACTTATATCGGCCAGCGTGGCGTAAAGCTTTCTGGCGGACAAAAGCAACGCCTTTCAATTGCGAGAGTATTTCTGAAAAATCCTCCTATACTCATTTTTGATGAAGCAACATCAGCGCTTGATAATGAAAGCGAAAAGATTGTTCAACAATCTTTGGAAAAGCTTGCGAAAAACAGAACTACTTTTGTTATCGCACACAGATTGACAACAATCCGTAATGCTGAGAGAATTCTTGTGCTTACTGAAAATGGTATTGAAGAAGAGGGAACTCATGCAGAGTTGATTTCTAAAAATGGAATTTATGCGAATCTGTATAATACTATTTCTGTTTAATGGGATAGTTGACGAACCTCGCCGAACGGCGAACTCAAACTAACCCCGACGAATGTCGCATAGTTTAGGTCAACCCTTTTTAAAGGGTTGTGGTTTCCAAAGGCAAAGCCTTGGTCGCTCTCCGCAGAGAGCGAAACTCCTTATCGTTCAAGAGCATTTTTTCTTTGGTTCTTTCTATTTTGCGATAGAAAAAAGAAAGAACTAGAGCTCGTGCAGGCTATGAGATTTAGTCAACTTGCCAGACTTAGTTTTTCTGACTTTTTTGCTTAGTCAACTCGCAAGACTTAGACTTTCTGACATTTCAAAATTGTCCCTATCGGGCATTTTGAAAGGCAAGTAGAACTCGACGTAGGCATACTTAGGTATCTTTTTTCACTTGCAAAAAAGATACCTCTTTTTGCATTCGCAAAAATTCACTAGAAAAAATGCGCTTGACGATAGAGAGTTTCGCTCTGCGGAGCGACCAAGGCTCTGCCTTTGGAAACCGCAATTTTTGAAAAAATTGAGTAAACTTTTATGCGCCATTCGGCGGGGTTGGTAAACTTTTCCAAACACCAATTTTTCTGCCACAGGCTAATATTTTCATTAAATCTCTTGCAGTTCAAACTAAATTGTGATATCATAAAGAAAATAAATATAAATCAAGAGATGAAATTGAGGAGGAATTGTGCTTTGAAAAAGAAAATGTTAAAAAAAGTAGTATGTTTATTGCTTTCATCAACACTTATTGTTTCGGGTAGTACATTTATTTCAGCTCCTGCTATAAGTGCTGAAGATACTATCCAGAAATATGAGTTCGAGAACGGTAAAACAAATGGTGGTACTATATACCACGAAACGTGGAAGGGTAACACTGAAGAAGATGGCAGTGGTGAGGATTATGACCTTACTAATGCATCGGGCGGCGGATTTTCATACGTTTCTCAGAAGGGTACTTCTGTAAGCGTTGATGTTACTGTTGAAGAAACTGGACTTTATGAGCTTGCAATAAGCTATTGTGAACCCTATGATCCAAATAAAAAAGTTCAGTATCTTAATATCAATGGTGTTAATCAGGGGGAAGTTAGTTTTCAACATAATCTGAAATTTGAAGAAATTTCTGGTGGTATTGTAATGCTTGAAAAGGGTGTGAATACCATTGAACTCAGTGCATACTGGGGCTATACTATGTTTGATTATCTCACTATTAAGCCAGCAGATGAAAGCCTTACAAATCTTTCGCCGACAAAAAAACTTTCAAATCCTAATGCCTCAGACTCGACAAAGCGTCTTTATAATTATCTTAATGATCAATATGGTGAGCATATTATTTCTGGGCAACAGGAATATTGCGGCTCTCACAACTACAATCTTTATGCTGACCCTAACAACTATATCAAGGATAATGAACAGGAATTTACTTACCTTATGGAGAAAACAGGTAAGATGTGTGCAATACGAGGAATAGATTTTCTTAATTATCGTTCTAATCCGACATGGGATGATAATGCGGCAGAACGTACAATTCAGTGGGTAAATGAATACGGTGGAATTGCAACTGTTGTATGGCACTGGAGCGTTCCGTCAGAAAAAGGCAGTACGGATTGTAATTTCTATGTTGAATCTGCGAGTGCCAATTATACAACCTTTAGTATTTCAAGAGCACTTGAAAAGGGAACATGGGAAAATGATGTTATAATGGCTGATATTGCTGAAATTGCAAAACAGCTCAAAAAGCTTAAAGATGCAGATGTTCCTATTTTGTGGCGACCACTTCACGAAGCAGAAGGTGCATGGTTCTGGTGGGGTGCTGAAGGTGCAGAACCTTGTAAGGAGCTTTATGCGTTGCTTTATGATCAGCTGACAAATGTTTATGGGCTTGATAACCTGATATGGGTTTGGAATAGCTACACATATTCGACTTCTCCCGCTTGGTATCCTGGAGATGATATGGTTGACATTGTGGGATATGATAAGTATAATGCGGTTGACGGACTGCCAAATCTAAGCTCTATTTCTTCAACATTTTATAGCCTTGTGCAGAGTACTGACGGTGAAAAAATGGTTGCAATGACAGAGAATGATTCAATTCCATCTCTTGAAAATCTTTTGAAATATAAGGCATCATGGCTTTATTTCTGTCCATGGTATATGAATTATCTGACAAGTGAACAAAATAATCCAGTTGAGAATTTGATTGAGCTTTATAACAGTGAATATTGCATTACACTTGATGAACTTCCAAATCTCAAGGAATATCCAATGGCTTATGATATCATAGAAACCTTGAGAGGTGATATAAACTCAGACGGTAAGGTCAACCTTTCGGATTTAGTTTTGCTTAATAAATTCATTTTGGCGACAGGTGATTTGACGGAAAAGCAGGCGAAGAATGCAGATTTATCAGAGGATAGCCGTATAGATGTGTTTGATTCTGTTATTTTGAGAAGAATTTTATTATAATACGCTTTATCATGTAAAAAAGGCTGTCGAAATAAGTTAACTATCCCTGCCGAATGGCGAAATAGTTCAGGTCAACTCTTTTTAAAGGGTTGCGGTTTCCAAAGGCAGCGCCTTGGTCGCTCAGCAGAGCGAAATCTTACAGCTTTAAAAGCGTGTTTTTCTTGTGAATTGTCGCTCATAGGCGACAAGAGGGTTCTTTTTTACAAGTGAAAAAGCAGCGTGACGCTGCACCCAATCGCCGTTCGGCGGGTTTAGTTAACAAGAATCTTTAGTATGTTTACGTCGAGTTCTACCAGCCTTTCAAAACGCACGATAGTGGGGAAGTTTTGAAATGTCAGAAGAACTAAAATCTTTTGTAAAATAAAATTCAAAGTCAGAATCACACTTTTTCGACAGACTGAAAGGCTGTAGCAAATTTTATTTTGCTACAGCCTTTCAATTTATTCCTTTGGAGAAATTGTTACAGTATATTTTCCGTCCACAACATCACCAATAGTTATTGTAACGCTTGGATCAATTGACTCATTTTCATTTGCATCATACCATCCAAATCCCGACGTATTATTATTTACAACATCATCAGTTTTAAATGTTCCTCCGCCATCATTTACTAGTCTTATAAGTCTTATTCCGTTATCATCTCCGTTAGTAAATTCAGAACCATTCTGATATTTAAAGTGGTTAAACCAGCCCTTGTAAAGCTCAGCATTTACATGATGAATTCTGATACCGCTTTCAATAGTCTGCCACCACATACTCTTTACACCAAAATTGTTTCCTTGAGCTGTGGAATACTCGATTATAAAATATTCAGAGAAATAGTTACCATCAAAATCGCCATACGGAACTATAACACAATTTCCATCATCAGTCTGGGCACTGCTTAAAGTAAAGCTTTGAGTTCCGTTAGCTTTGTCGTACACTGAAACTTGATTTTCACGGTACCATCCAAGCATCAGCTTTGAGAATGAACAGAAATCAGAAAATGCGTCAGTGTCCATAAGCTCTGTTCCAGCAGAACCGTGCATACCCTCAAAGTCGTTTGAGTAATACAAGTAATAATCCGGAAGTCCCATACAATGTCCCATTTCATGTAGATATGTGCTGTTGAAATTCTGAACAGATGTAGGCTCAGCGTTACCAGTAATTATGTGCCCGACCTTAACGCCGTCTACAACATACTTTGAATCCCCAAAGCCACCCGAACAAGGCCACCAGTAATCTTCATTTGCTGATTCAGGGACTGTGAAAACTGTTGCATCAATTTCGCCATCTCCGTCACTGTCAAACTTGCTGAAATCGACACTGTCCTTAAATGCTTCGTAGCATTCCTTTGCTATAGCAACTTTATTTTCATTATAATAAGAAATAGACTTTTCGGCAGTATAAGAGAACACCTGACCTTTTAAATTCATAGCACCCTTTGAAGAACGTTCATAAAAAGCGTGCATACTTTCAAACGGATAATTTTTAGATGCTTCGTCAGCATCGCCAAATGCTATTTCTTGAATTTTTTCTGTAGAAAGCTTGTTTTTATATGTACAATCTGGGAAGTCGATATAGAAAATAACAAGACTTGCATCGCCCTGTGATGGAAGTGAGCTGTCGATTTCTGCTATCGGTGCTTTTATGAAATTGTAATCAGGTGTATCGTATTCCTCGTAAATACCTTTCCATTCGCATTCGCCAGCGATACAACGTCTTAGCAAGATTGCATCATAGACATCAACAACGCCATCGCTGTTAAGGTCAGCTCGTAGTATTTCAACTTCATCTTCTAAAATGGCTTTTCCGACAAGGTAAGCCTGAAGTATTTCTGCGTCCTCGGATGTTAATGTCATATCGTGATTTATATCTCCGAGATATCCTACGAGGACTTTTTCAGCTGAGATTGAAAATGCAGTTGAAGTAAGTGCGATTGCAGTTCCTAGAAAACAGGAAAGCAATTTTTTTATTTTTTTCATATATTCCTCCAATTGTTAGTTAGTAAATTTACACTAATTATTATAACATATTAAACAAATTGTGTCAATAGTGACATTTGACCATGATAGTTGACCTAAACTAATTCGCCGTTTGGCGAGGCAGTTGAACTATCCCGCCGAACGGCACTTTCTGTGAGCAATTAAACTCACACTTGACTTCAAAAAATTAATGTAAATATTGTTTTAAAACAATATTTGAATAAACCTTTATTTTAAGACACATAATTTTTTTGAAGAATAAATTAATTTTAATTTAATTGTGTTGACATGATGCGTACCATGGTGTATAATACAATTAATATGTGAGAGGGGGAATTTTCATGAAAAAAAGTAAAAAGATAGTAATTTCAATAATATCAATAACAGCAGTAGCAGCTATAACTGTCGGAAGTTTTTTTATATGGAAAAACAACGATAATAAATATAAGGGTGACGAGAAGATTTTTGTAAGCCCGGTAGAGGAAGTTAATACTGCATTATCATTTTCACTTAGTGGACAATGCTATTCTGGAGTTGTGGAATCACAAAAAACATATGATGTGAAATACGATACATCTAAGAAAATAAAAGAGGTTTATGTCAAAGAAGGCGATAGTGTCGAAGAAGGCACAGAGCTTTTCATATATGATGTGAAATCTATGGAGCTTGAAAAAGAACAGGCAGAACTTGAGATTGAAAGAATGAATAATGAAATCTCATCAATGCAGAAACAGATTTCTGAGCTTGAATCAGAAAAAAAGAAGGCTTCTCAAGATGAGCAGTTTTCTTACACAACTCAAATTCAGTCACTTGAAACAGATGTTGCCAGAGTTCAATATGATATTAAGGTTAAAAACGCTGAGATTGATAAGCTTAAAAATTCAATTGAAAATGCAGTTGTTAAGTCAGAGATGACTGGAACAGTTCAAAAGGTAAAAAATCTTTCGGATAATGACGAAAATGCTGAAACACCATATTCATATTATGACGAAGGCAATCAGCAAGATGCTGATGTTGTTGTAACTATTATTGAAAATGGTAATTTTAGAATAAAAGGAAAAGTCAACGAACAGAATGTAATGTTTATTTCAGAATCTATGCCCGTTATTATACGTTCAAGAGCTGAGGAATCCGTTATCTGGTCGGGTATTGTTTCAGAGGTTTCATCAGAACCAGCTAACAATTCTGATTCTATGAATTATCATGGTGGTAGTGATGAGATGTCGTCTTCGTCAAGTTATAATTTTTATATAACTCCTGATAACACAGATGGTCTAATGCTTGGACAGCACGTTATTATTGAACCTGATACAGGACAATCTGAGGAGATTGAAAAGAGTGGCATTTGGCTTTATGAGGACTATATAGTTACTGATTCAGACGGAAAAAAATTTGTTTGGGCAACAGATAAAAAAGATCGTCTAGAAAAAAGATACGTTGAAATTGGTCAGCAGGATGAAACCTTTGGCGATTATGAAATAATTAGCGGCTTAAAGGACTCTGATAGTATTGCTTATCCTTCTGATGATTACGAAGAGGGAATGTATACAACAACTGATATTAATGAGGAGAATTTTGACGATGGGTCGGGCGATGTTATAATTGATGAAGATTTCATTAATGAAGAAGGCGTGTTTGAGGACGGAATGTACGAAGATGGAGCTATAATTGAAGGTGACATTGACGGAAACGATGTTGAAATACAAGGTGGAGAAGACGCAATAGTTATGCCAGAAGTGGCAGAGTGAGGGGATTGATATGGTTCTTGAATTGAGGGAAATATACAAGGATTATATGCAGGGTAAGGATGCTGTTCCAGTTCTCAAAAACATTAATCTTACGGTTGATGATGGAGAATATCTTGCAATAATGGGGCCTTCAGGCTCCGGAAAATCCACACTTATGAATATAATCGGCTGCCTTGACAGGCAGACTTCGGGCTTGTTTATTTTTGATGACAACGATATAGCAACTTGTAAGGACAGGGAACTTTCTGAAATAAGAAATAAAAAAATCGGATTTGTTTTTCAGAACTTTAACCTCCTTCCAAGACAATCAGCACTTGAAAATGTTGAATTACCACTTCTTTATTCAGGAATGGACAAGAAACTACGCCGTGAAAAGGCGAAAGAGGCACTTATAAAGGTTGGTCTTGAGGATAGAATGTATTTTAAGCCAACACAGCTTTCTGGCGGACAAAAGCAGAGAGTTGCAATAGCAAGGGCTATGGTTAACAACCCACGCTTATTGCTTGCTGACGAGCCGACTGGTGCGCTTGATACAAAGTCAGGTGAACAGGTTATGGAAATCTTCAAAGAACTCAACAACGAGGGCGTTACAGTCGTTATGATAACACATGAACGCGAGATTGCAGATTATGCCCAAAGAAAAGTTTTTATTCGTGACGGAGAGCTTTCAGAGTCAGGCGGAGGTGATGTCTTATGAAAAAACTTATAATTATTCTGACATCAATCGCTGTAATTGCTGGCGGCACTTTTGGTGCATATAAATACAATGAAAAAAGAAAATTAAATAAAACAATTGCAAAGGTAACTCCCGTTTCATTTATGGCAGATAATTACTACGGCGGAGATATCGAGCTTTCTGGAATGATTGCATCGGGAAATATTCAGAAGGTTGTTCCTGATAATCAGAAGCTTGTCGAAAAAATGTTGGTTAATGAGGGCGACCATGTAAAAAAAGGCGACCCTTTGTTGAAATATGATATAGTTGCGCTTGAATTAGATGTTAAGCAAAAGGAAAATGCAGTTGCTGTTGCGGAATCTGATATTAAGGTTGCAGAGAAGGAACTGAAAAAGCTTAAAAATCTTAAATCATCAGAGTCAATGCCAAAACCACCAGAGCCTACTGATCCACCGCCTAAACCAATAGTAACACCGACTGAACCAGCTACAGAGGCACCTGTTAAAACTAAAAGTACTATTAAAAACACTGCCGATTCCATTTCTGGCGATGGAAGCCAAGGTAATCCACTTTTATTCAACTGCGTTTCAGATACAGTAGTAAAGGCAGAAGTTTTAAATTCACTAAAGGAAAGTGGTGGGGTTGCAGAGTTTGTAGTTTATGAAGATGGTTACACGGCACTGTACAAGTGGAGAATATCGGGCAGTAAACTAAACGATGAACAGCTTGTTGATTGGGTTGTTGGTGAAAATGTTGTAATTGATGCAAACGGGAATGTTACGGTCAATTATTCTGAAACGGTCTTCGGAAGTTTTACTGTTTTAAAAGAAGTTAAAACTGTTGATGTTATTGAAGATTTTTATGATGATTACGTTGAAGATGTATATGAACCTATAAGTGATGAAGATTTTTATGAGTCGATCCCAAGAAATTATCCTGAGGATTATATATATACAAAAGCAGAGCTTGCTAAAATGGTATCAGACAAGGAAATCGAAATAAAAAGACTTGAAATAAATAAAAAGTCAGCAGAAGTCACATATAAAATTGCATTGGAGCAAAAGGATAGTGGAAACATTTTAGCGAGAATTGATGGCATTGTAACGAGCGTTAACGATGTTTTGAGTATTGCAGCGGGAGAGCCATGCATTACAGTAGAGGGTGAGGGAGGATTGACTGTTAAGGGTTATGTCGGCGAAATGAATTTAGACAAGGTTACACCTGGTTCTTTTGTAAATGTTATGTCATGGGAAACTGGTGAGATGGCACAGGCAGAGGTTACGGAAATTAATATGGATCCGGTTTCTTATTCATCATATGCATGGAATGAAAATCCAAACAGCAGTACCTATGAGTTTACAGCAGTAGTAAACGATGGAATGACAGCGATGTCAGCTGATATGAGTGTTAGCATAACTCTTCCGTCACAGGAGGAAAGCAGTGGGATTTATATTCCAAAGGTTTATGTCCGTAACAGTGATGATGGGTACTACGTTTATAAGGCAGATGAAAATTCACTTCTTAAAAAGCAGTATGTTAAAGTGGGTAAAACGGTTTATGGTTATCAAATTCAGGTTTTAGACGGTCTGACAACTGATGACAAGATTTGTTTTCCTTATGGAAAAAATATAAAAGATGGAATTAAGACAGAAGATACTGATCAGGTATTGTGGTAGGGGGTGAATCAGATGTTTGAAAATATTATACTTTCGTTTAAGGGCATTTTTTCTCATAAGGTTCGCTCGTTTCTTACCATGCTCGGTATTATTATCGGTATCGCTGCAATTATTGCAATTGTATCTACCATTAAGGGAACGAATGAACAGATAAAAAGTAATCTTATAGGTTCGGGAAGCAATTCTGTTAATGTGTCACTTTATCAGGGTGAATGGCAGATGGAACTTCAATATCAAGCTGTACCTGATGGTGTTCCAGTCATATCCGACGATGTAAGAGATGAGATTGGAAGAATTGATGGTGCTGAAAAGGTTACACTTTACAGACAGAGAACTTATTGTGATTCTATTTTCCACGTTAACACTGCTCTTGAGGGTGGAAGTGTTCTTGGAATTGATGAAAATTACTTTTCTACGGCAGGGTATAAAATGAAGACTGGTAAAGGCTTTGGCGAAAGAGAGTTTGTTGGAAACCGTAAGGTTGCAATCATTGACACTAAGGCGGCAGAAAGTTTATTTTCTGGTGAAGATCCAGTCGGGAAAATAATTGATATAAGCGGTGAACCGTTTATGGTGTCAGGGGTTGCTGTTAAAAGCAGTAAGTTTGAGCCGGTAATTAACAGCTATGAAGAGTATCAGACTTACAATCAGGATACAACAAGTGGAAAGATATTTATTCCGACTAAATCATGGGCGGTAATTTTCCGTTATGATGAGCCACAGAACTGTATTATCAAAGCTAAAGATACTGATAGTATGACATCGGTTGGTAAAAAGGTGGAAGAAATACTTAACGCATTGCTTTCAGTTAGTGATGAAACTATTAAATATAAAAGTGAAAACCAGCTTGAAAGAGCTGAGTCACTTCAAAAGCTGAGTGATTCAACAAACACCCTTGTGATTTGTATTGCAGGTATTTCACTATTGGTTGGTGGTATTGGTGTTATGAATATAATGCTTGTGTCGGTAACGGAGAGAACAAGAGAAATCGGACTTAAAAAAGCGCTTGGAGCAAGAAAAAAGGTTATACTTGGTCAGTTTTTAACTGAAGCCGCAGTTCTAACAAGTGTCGGGGGATTGATTGGCATTGCTTTAGGTATAGTGCTTTCACAGTTAATTTCTAAATTTGCGGACGTTCCGGTTGCGATTAGTTCAGTTTCTATTATAGTTTCTGTAGTATTTTCTATGCTTGTGGGTATTATCTTTGGATTAATACCGTCTGTAAAGGCGGCTAATCTGAATCCTATTGACGCATTGAGGTACGAGTAAATAATAAATTAAAAGGCAACACCGTACCAAGCTATTAGTCTGGCTTTGTACGGTGTTGCCTTTATTATACTTTGACATTGTTACGCTGTTGTACGCAAAAAACGGTTCGAAATCGAACCGTTTTTTTATATTAATTACTTTTCAAGTCTTGCATCAAGCTTGTCTAGCTCTTCGCTTAGAGCCTTAGGAAGTCTATCGCCAAACTGCTTGTAGAATTCACGCATATCAGCAACGTCGTTCTTCCAAAGTGTCTTGTCAACTGCAAGAAGCTTCTCCATTACTTCAGGAGTAACTTCGTCTTCGATACCTTCAACATTGATGTCACCCATCTTAGGTAGGTAACCAATTGCTGTTTCTTCAGCATCAATTGCACCTTCACATCTCTTGATGATCCAGTCAAGAACTCTCATATTGTCGCCAAAACCAGGCCAGATGAAGTTTCCGTTTTCATCCTGCTTGAACCAGTTAACGTTGAAAATCTTAGGAGCCTTGTCGCCAAGAGTTTCGCCCATTTCAAGCCAGTGAGCCCAGTAATCGCCCATGTGGTAACCACAGAAAGGCTTCATAGCCATTGGATCGTGTCTTAGAACGCCAACTTCACCGATAGCAGCAGCTGTTGTTTCAGAAGAAACAGCTGAACCAACGTATGTACCATGTGCCCAGTCAAATGACTGATATACAAGTGGAGTTGTTGCAGCACGTCTACCACCAAAGATGATAGCTGAAATTGGAACACCAGCTGGGTTGTCAAATTCAGGTGAGATGCATGGACAGTTCTTAGCAGGAGCAGTAAATCTTGAGTTTGGATGAGCAAGCTTGTTTCCTTCAGCTGCAAATTCCTTACCGTTAACCTTAGCACCCTTCCACTCTGTAGCGTTTACAGGAGGATTCTTGTCAAGACCTTCCCACCAAACTGTCATATCATCGTTATTGATAGCAACGTTTGTGAAGATTGTGTCCTTCTTTGTTGAAGCAAGTGCATTAAAGTTAGACTTTTCGTTTGTTCCAGGAGCAACACCGAAGAAACCATTTTCTGGGTTGATAGCATAAAGTCTGCCATCTTCACCTGGCTTCATCCAAGCGATATCGTCACCAACTGTGAAGATTTCGTAACCGTCCTTCTTGTAGCCCTCTGGTGGGATAAGCATAGCAAGGTTTGTCTTTCCACAAGCTGATGGGAAAGCAGCAGTGATGTACTTAACTTCGCCGTCTGGCTTCTTAAGACCAAGAACTAGCATATGCTCAGCCATCCAGCCTTCGTTCTTGCCCTGATATGAAGCAATTCTAAGAGCGAAACACTTCTTACCAAGAAGAACGTTACCGCCGTAAGCTGAGTTGATTGACCAGATAGTGTTATCTTCTGGGAAGTGAACAATATATCTGTTTTCAGGATCGATATCAGCCTTTGAGTGAAGACCTCTAACGAAATCGTTTGAAACATCACCTAGGTTATCAAACGCACTCTTGCCCATTCTTGTCATGATATTCATGTTAAGAACAACATAGATAGAATCTGTAACTTCAACACCAACCTTAGCAAGTGGAGAACCGATTGGGCCCATTGAATAAGGGATAACATACATTGTTCTGCCCTTCATAACGCCATCATACATTGGACGAAGCTTTGCGTACATTTCAGCTGGGTCACACCAGTTGTTTGTAGGGCCTGCATCTTCCTTGTTCTTACAGCAGATGAAAGTTCTGTCTTCAACTCTTGCTACGTCATTAGCAAGTGTTCTGTGGTAAAGACATCCAGGAAGTTCTTCCTGATTAAGCTCAGTAACTTCACCTATTGAAAGTGATTCCTGCTTAAGAGCCTCTAGCTGTTCTTGACTTCCGTCAATCCATACTACGTTGTCAGGCTGTGTAAGGGCTGTCATTTCTTCAACCCATTTTAATACGTTTGGATTTTTTGTCAGTGACATGGTATGTATCCTCCTTATATTGATGCACTAAATTAATATGCATTTTTTGCTTGAATTTTGAAAAAAACATTTTTATTCCAAAATTCCCTTCATTTATATATTATAGTATTTTTTTAAATAGATGTCAATAGAATTTCACACTGTTAAAGTGATAATAATAATTTTCGTTGTTTTTGCACAAAGGACAACTGTATTCCTGAGGAAAACTTTTTTAATATAACAACAAAA
>JAVBRC010000050.1:0-9517 GCA_031548405.1 Oscillospiraceae bacterium
AAAAGTCCTTCTTAAAAAGTGTTACTCAGATGAAAGAAATACTTCTTAAATGAAATTAGGGGGATGAGAAAATGAGTGTAAAGCAGAAGAAATTTATTGCAATAAGTACGGTACTGTCACTATTAATGGGGATTATGCCATCAGTCGGAGCGATGCACATAATGGAAGGATATCTAAAGCCTGCATATTGCATTTTATGGGGTATTTTATCTTTGCCATTTCTATTAGCCGGCTTTATGTCAATCAAGAAAAAGATTTCTGAAAACCGAAGAACAATGATATTGATTGCAATTTCAGGAGCATATATTTTTGTCATATCTTCACTAAAAATCCCTTCAGTTACTGGCAGTTGTTCTCATATGACTGGTACAGGACTTGGAGCAATTATATTTGGCCCAACAGCAGTAAGTATTTTGGGAGCTATTGTGCTGCTTTTTCAATCACTTATGTTAGCTCACGGTGGTCTGACAACTATAGGAGCAAATACCTTTTCAATGGCTATTGCCGGGCCATTCATGACGATTGTTATTTATAAGCTATGCCAGAAATTAAATGTAAATAAAAAAGCTGGTGTTTTTCTAGCCACTGCGATTGGCAACCTATTTACATATTGTGTAACATCATTCCAGCTTGGATTAGCATACCCTTCAGAAAATGGTGGTGTTGTTTCATCTGTTATAAAGTTTCTCGGTATTTTTGCTTTTACTCAAATTCCACTTGCAGTTATCGAGGGTATAATTTCAGTAATCGTTGTTTCGGCTCTGGAAGTATACGCAAAAAATGAACTTGCAGATGTAGGATATAATATGCCTAAAAAGGCTGTAAAACCAATCAGAAAAACTGTGATTGCGTGTGTTATTGCAGTTGTGCTAATCGCATTTGTACCATTCTTAGTTTTGAAAGATGCTAATTTTGGTGGCTCTGATGATGCTGCAAGCGAACTTATTGAAGAAATTGATGAAGTTTATGAGCCTTGGGCAGAACCAGTAATTGAAAAGTACCTTGGTAGAGAGATACCATCTGAAGTTGAAAGTTTACTTTTCTGCATTCAGACGGGAATCGGAACTTCGATTTTAGCCTTTTGTTTTGGCAGGCTTGTAGAAAGAAGAAAAAAGGAAAAGCCAGAAAAATAATAATTATTTATGAGGTAAAAAAATGCTGATAGAAAATATAATTCCTTCAGAAATTGAAAAGAAAAGTATGAATATAATAGATAGTGAATTAGGAGATGTATCGTATCTTTCCAACCCAGAAAAAGCTGTTTTAAAACGAGTTATCCATACTACTGCTGATTTTGATTATGTTACAAATCTAAAATTTTCTGATGGGGCAGTAGAAACTGCAATTGAAGCAATTAAAAGGGGAGCGACCATTGTAACCGATACAAATATGGCGCTTTCGGGTATCAATAAATCAGCAGCTAAGGCACTTGGATGTGAACTCCATTGTTTTATGAGTGATAGTGATATTGCAACAAAAGCGAGAGAAGATGGCGTGACACGAGCAGTAGCTTCAATGGAAAAAGCAGCAGAACTTTTTAGTGAAAGAAATCTGATTTTTGCAATAGGAAATGCACCAACATCTTTAATTAGAATTTATGAACTGATAATTGAGGGAAAGATTAAGCCATCACTTGTAATTGGTTTGCCGGTTGGATTTGTAAATGTAGTCAGGTGTAAGGAATTGATTATGACTAGCGATGTTCCTTTTATAGTTGGCGTGGGAAGAAAAGGTGGGAGTACTGTTGCAGCAGCCGTTTGCAATTCACTTTTATATCAAATATATGATAGGGGAGAGTAAAATATGAAAAAAGCAATACTTGCTGTAAGCTTTGGGACTAGCTACGAATCTGCACTTGAAAAATCTATCACAAAAGTTGAAAATTGTTTTCATGAAAGATTTCCAGAATATGATGTTTACCGTGCGTTTACAAGCGGAATGGTAATTAATATTTTGAGAAATAAGAGAATTGAAATTCAAAACATTGACGATGCATTAAAAGCGATTTATGATAAAGGCTATGAGAAAGTAATTATTCAGCCAACCCATTTAATTAGCGGTGATGAATATGATAAGCTTTGTGATATCGCATTGAAATATAAAGAGAACTTCAAGGATTTTAAAATTGGAGTGCCGCTTTTAAATGGTGCTGATGACCTTGAAAGGGTTTGCAATAGTTTTCATGAGAAATATTGCAGGAGCAATAACTTCCTTCTACTCATGGGGCATGGAACAGAGCATAACGCTAATAAAATTTATTCTGATATGAATAAGATTTGTGCTGAAAATGGCTTTAATAATATGTTTATAGCAACGGTTGAAGCATCACCCTCCATTGATGATGCTATAAATATTATAAAGGAGCAACCTAACAAGAAAGTCGTTTTGACACCTTTAATGCTCGTTGCAGGCGACCATGCGCAAAATGATATGGCTGGAAGTGAACCATATAGCTGGAAGTCACGATTAGAAGCTGTCGATAAAGAAGTTGAAGTTATTTTAAAGGGTATGGGAGAATACGAGGAATTCAGAGACCTTTACATCTCACATCTTGAAGTTTTAATGAGTGATTAAAGATTGCCTTATTGGCAGAATGGAGAAAAAAATTGAGTGGAATTTTATATGGTGTCAGCGTTGGGCCTGGTGATCCTGAGCTTATGACAATTAAGGCGGTTAATATTATAAATACTTGTGATATTATTGCAGTACCGAGAACGAATGGCGAGAATTCACTTGCACTTGAAATTGCCAGACAATCCTGTGACTTTATCCAAAAGGAAATTATATACCTTGATTTTCTTATGTCCACGGATAAATCTCTGCTTGAGGAACGGCATAAAATTATTGCTTCGGAAATTTATGAATATCTTAAAGTTGAAAAATCTATTGCATTTCTTAATATAGGGGATATTTCAGTCTATTCAACATTCTCTTATATATCCGATATATTAAAGGGACAAGGCATTAAAATAGAAATATGCCCTGGTATTACAAGCTTTTGCGCAGCAGCAGCTGCTGTGGGAGAACCATTAGTACAGGGGAAAAATGCTCTTGTAATAATGCCTTCATCATGCAGTGATTTTGATGAGTTGTTGAAATATGATGGTACTAAGGTTATTATGAAAAGCAATCGTGATATATCAGAAATAAAAAAAAATCTAAAAGATAATAATTATAGTAATGTGAATGGTATTTGTAATTGTGGATTAGAAAATGAAAGTATTTATAAAGGGCTTGATAATATACCAGAAAAATGTGGCTATTTCACATTAATTACGGCGGTAAAATGATGCTTGAACAATATATTTATCATGGAAAAGAAAAACTCCGCTGTGGGTATACTACGGGCTCTTGTGCCACTGCTGCTGCTAAAGCAGCTGTACAAATGCTTCTGACAGGCGAATTTACAACTACTGTTACACTTATGACACCAAAGGGAATTGAGCTTCATCTTGAAATACTGGACGCTGAAATTTTTGAGTATTATGCATTATGTGCAATAAAAAAAGATAGTGGCGATGACCCTGATATAACCGATGGAATTAAAATATATGCCAAAGCAGAAAAAATTGATTTTGGAATTGAAATTGATGGTGGAGAGGGTATTGGTAGAGTAACCAGAAATGGCCTTGATCAACCTAAGGGTGCTGCTGCAATTAATAGTGTTCCAAGAAAAATGATTATCCAGTCCGTTAAAGAAATTACAGAAAAATATGACTACTATGGTGGAATTAAAATAACTATTTTTGCTCCAAAAGGCGAAAAAATTTCGCTAAAAACTTATAATTCCAGAATGGGAATAGAAGGTGGAATTTCAATTATTGGTACTAGTGGGATTGTTGAACCGATGAGCAGTGCTGCACTTATCGAAACAATTCGTATGGAACAGCGTGTCAGAAGAGCAGAAGGTATAAAAAATCTACTCATCACTATTGGAAACTATAGTGAAAATTTTCTTGTTGAAAAAATGCCTGACGTTATTAATAAGAGCGTAAAGTGCAGTAATTTTATTGGAGAAGCAATAGACGCAGCACTTGAATATAATTTTGAGAGTATACTTATAGTCGGACATATTGGCAAGCTTGTAAAGCTTGGTGCGGGCATTATGAATACGCATTCTTCGCAAGCTGATGGACGTATGGACGTTCTTGTAACTTGTGGTGTACTTGCTGGAGTGAATTCTCTACTGCTGAAAAAAATCCCTGAATGTGTAACAGTTGATGAAGCAATAGAAATATTGAAAAATGATAATAAGTTTGAAAAGACTATACAGGTTCTTATGGAAAAATCAGAGTATTATTTAAATTCCAAGGTAAAAGGGAATTTGAAAATTGGAGCATTAATGTTTTCAAATAGATATGGTATTATCGGTCAGACTTCAAAGGCAAATGAAATTATTGATGCAATATTGGAGGAATATAATGGTTAATTTTGTTGGCGCTGGATGTGGTGCGCCTGATTTAATTACTGTCAGAGGAATGCGGCTACTGGAAAATGCTGATTTAATTATATATGCGGGTTCTCTTGTTAATCCACAGCTGCTTGATTACGCAAAGGATGGTTGTGAAATACTTAACAGTGCATATATGACACTTGAAGAAGTAATATCTGCTGTTCAAGCCGCTGAGGCTGAAGGGAAAATGATAGTAAGGCTCCATACTGGTGATCCTTGTCTTTATGGTGCAATTCGTGAGCAGATGGACGAACTTGAAAGGCTTGATATTACTTATGAAGTATGTCCTGGAGTCAGTTCGTTTTGTGGGGCTGCAGCAGCTTTGAAGGCAGAGTACACACTGCCTGACGTGTCACAGACCGTTATAATTACACGAATGGCTGGGCGTACCCCTGTGCCAGATTCTGAGGGCATTTCAAAGCTTGCCGCTCATGGAGCAACTATGGTGATTTTTTTGAGTACGGGAATGTTAAAGGAGCTTTCACAATCGCTTATAAATGGTGGCTATAAGCCAAATACCCCCGCTGCAATTGTTTATAAAGCAAGCTGGGACGATGAAAAAATATGTCGCTGCAATATTTCATGCCTTTACCAGACCGCCTGTGAAAACAGCATTACCAAGACGGCTCTTATAACTGTCGGGGATTTTTTAGGGGATGATTATGCACTTTCAAAGCTCTATGATAAAAACTTTGAAACGGAGTTCAGAAAGGCTAAATCATGAGATTGGTAATAATTTCAGTTACGGCAAATGGAGCTAAAATTTCCAAGGAAATTAAAAATGCTTTAAATGATAATCACGATATTACTTACTATTCATTTGAAAAATACCCTGTGGAAAATGCAGTTTTATTTTCAGATATGCAGGAACTTGTAAACGATATATTCAATAGTTATGATGGATTGATTTTTGTATGTGCTTGCGCAATAGCAGTCAGAAAAATCGCTCCGTTATTACGTTCAAAGCTGACAGATCCAGCAGTTATTACAGTTGACGAGATGGGTAATTATAGTATACCAATACTTTCTGGTCATATAGGTGGTGCAAATGCACTGGCTGAATTAATTTCTGAGAAGCTTGGGGCGATACCAGTAATAACTACTGCAACTGATATTGGAGAAAAGTTCTCTCCCGACAGCTTTGCAAAAGCAAATCATCTTTTTATCAGCGATATGGATATGGCTAAAAAAATTGCAGTGGAAGTGCTAAACGGCAGTCAGATTGGATTTTACAGTGATTTTGAATGTAAAAATATACCAAATGATTTTATTAATAAGGGCAATGAACGTTATGGGATATGTATTTCGGATAGTGAGAAAACAAAGCCATTTGAAAATACTCTTAATCTTATACCCAAAAATATCTCCATTGGATTTGGATGTAAAAGGAATACTGATTCAAAAAAATTCGAAGAATTTATTTTAAAAAATCTTCAGTCAAACGATATTTCTATTTCATTGTTGAGATTTGCGGCTACTATTGATTTGAAGAAGGATGAAAAAGCTATTTATGATTTTGGCTATAAGTATAGAATACCTATTAGATTTTATAGTGCTGAACAGCTTATGAGTGTAACTGGTGAATTTTCTTCTTCTGATTTTGTATCAAAAATAACTGGCACAGATAATGTTTGTGAAAGAGCAGCTGCAATGGATAATGGAAGAATAATTGTTACAAAAACTTCAAAAGACGGTATGACATTTGCGGCTGCTTTAAATAATGCAGACATTGATTTTGAAAGGCGAATATTATGAAACTTTATGTAGTGGGCTTTGGTGCAGGCAGTTACAACGGCATGACAGTTGATGCTCAAACAGCAATTCTAAAAAGCGATTTAGTTGTAGGTTATACTGTATATACACAGCTGCTAGAAGAATATTTTCCAGAAAAAAAGTATGTATCAACTGCTATGAAGCATGAGAAAGAGCGTGTTGAATATGCCTTGAAAGAAGCGGCAAATGGACAAACTGTATCACTTGTATGTAGTGGTGACAGTGGTGTTTATGGAATGGCTTGTCTTGCACTGGAAATGGTTACAGCTTATCCTGAGGTTGAAATAGAAGTGATATGTGGTGTAACGGCGGCTTTAAGCGGTGGCGCAGTACTTGGCGCACCGTTGACGCATGATTTTGCAGTTATAAGCCTTTCGGACTTGCTGACACCTTGGGAAAAGATTGAAAAACGGATTGAGTGTGCATCTATGGGTGATTTTGGAATTGCAATTTACAATCCTTCTTCCAAAAAGCGAAGTGACTACCTCGCTAAAGCTTGTGATATAATGCTGAAATTTAAAAGTAATGAAACAATTTGCGGTTACGTCAGAAATATTGGAAGAAAAGGTGAGGAGAGCAGGATATTAACCTTATCGGAGCTTAAAGATACGTCAGTTGACATGTTTACTACTGTTTTTATCGGAAACAGTGAAACTAAAATTATTGCTGGAAAAATGGTTACACCCCGAGGTTATACAAATGTGTAAAATACTGATTTTCGGTGGAACTACTGAAGGTCGGGAGCTTTCGGATTTTTGTATTAAAAATAAAATAAAGGCGTATGTCAGTGTAGTTACTGAATATGGTGCTGAACTGCTTGAAAATAATGATTGTATAAAAATCTTGAAAGGAAGAATGGATAATACGCAGATATCAAGCTTTTTAAAAAGCCATTGTATATCACTTGTAATAGACGCTACACATCCATATGCTGTTTTGGTAACTCAAAATATAAAATCTGCCTGCAATGAAAATGAAATAAAATATTTTAGAGTAATTCGTGAAAAGAATGATGCAGCTTATAACAACTATTTTAATGACATAAAATCAGCCGCAAAGTATTTATGTCAGACATCGGGAAAAATTCTGATTACAACCGGAAGCAAAGAACTTCATGAATTTTGCTGTATTGAGAATTATGCTTCACGTTGTGTTGTAAGGATATTACCTATTGATAATGTAATATCGGACTCTTCAAAGCTCGGGTTTAAACGTGAAGATATTATTGCAAAAAAAGGCCCGTTTTCTAAAACTCAAAATATTGAAGATATAAAAAAATACAATATCCGCTTTTTGATTACAAAAGAAAGCGGACAGATTGGTGGCTTCAATGAGAAAAGATTGGCTGCTGAGGATTGTGGCGTAGACCTAATTGTAATAAAGCGTCCTGAAGAAAATGGGATTAGTATTTTACAGATGCAAAAAATACTATTGGAGAATGTAAATGGAAAATAAGATTAACATAATCGGAATTGGTATGGACGGTATGCAAACGCTCACCATTGAGGCTATTCAGGCAATTGAAAAAGCTGACCTGCTGATTGGTTCAAAGCGTATGCTAACTCCATTTGAACACCTTAAAAAGCGAATGATATGTGAATATAAAAGTGAAAAGGTAGTTGAACACATTAGAAATAATCACACATTTAATATTTCTGTTCTTATGTCTGGGGACTGTGGTTTTTTCAGTGGTGCAAATAGCTTAAAATCGAGGTTAAATAAATGTGACGTTAATTTCATCAGCGGAATTTCAACTCCTATTTATTTTTGTTCAAAAATTCAAATGAACTGGAATGACTTACATTTTATTTCACTACATGGACGAAATTCAAACATAGTAAGAAATGTTGCTGTACATGAAAAAACATTCTTTTTGCTTGGCGGCGATATTTCAGCATCTGATATTTGTAGTAAACTATGTGAATATGACCTTGGAAATCTGAAAGTATTTTTCGGTGAAAATCTTGCATCTGTAAATGAACGCATTTTAACTGGTGTAGCTTCCGATTTTATTAATTTGCAAACTGACAGCCTCTGTGCATTAATAGTGGTTAATTCCAATTATGAAAATTATACTAAGATTGGTATTTCAGACGAAGAATTTATAAGAGGAAGCGTTCCCATGACAAAATCTGAAATACGCTCTGTTTTAATATCAAAGCTTAAAATTAAAAGGGATGACAATTGTTGGGACATTGGCTGCGGAACTGGCTCAGTATCGGTTGAGATGGCTATGCAATGCAGTGATGGTACTGTTTTTTCAGTAGATAAAAATCCTGAAGCAATAAAACTTACTGACGAAAATCGGCATAAATTTTGCTGTGACAATATTGAAATCGTAAACAATGATGCATTAAATGTTATTAATGATTTACCAGCACCTGACAGTTTATTTGTCGGAGGTTCTGGAAATCATCTTGAAAAAATAATGACTTGTGCGTATACAAAAAATAATACTATAAAAGTAGTGGTAACAGCAGTTTCACTTGAAACGCTTAACAGCTGTATAACTGTTTTTGAAAAGCTTGGCTTTGAATCAGAAATTACTCAGATTGCTGTTACAAGAACAAAAAAAATTGGTAATCACACGATGCTCTCTTCTGAAAACCCGATATTTATTATAAAAAGGAAGTCCATATGAACAGAATTATGATAGTTGGTACAAATAGTGGCTGTGGAAAAACAACAGTTACCTGCGCAATTTTACAATCACTTGTAAACAGAAAAATGAATGTCACATCATTCAAATGCGGGCCAGATTATATAGATCCGATGTTTCATAGCCGTATTATTGGTACAAAGTCACGAAATCTGGATAGTTGGTTTTGTGATAAGGATTTACTAAATTACTTGCTATATAAGAATTCTGGTGAGATTTCAGTTATTGAAGGTGTTATGGGATTCTATGATGGAATAAACGGAAACTTTTCTTCTTGTCAGACAGCTATTGATACTAAAACACCAGCTATTATTGTAATTGACTGTAAGGGTATGAGTAGTTCAGTTGGTGCAATTATGAAGGGGTTTTTTACATTTAAAACACCAAATAATATTTGTGGTTTTATTTTTAACAGACTTCCTGAAACTCTTGTGCCAGAGATGAAAAGGCTTTGCCATGAGCTTGGTACGGAATATCTTGGGTATATGCCGAATGACACAAATATAACTCTTAAAAGCAGGCATCTTGGACTTATTACAGCTGATGAAATTTCTGATTTGAAGGAAAAAATGCAATTACTTTCAGAATATGCTGAAAAAAATATTAGTATTGAAAGGTTATTAGAAATCGCC
>JAVBRC010000053.1:0-3684 GCA_031548405.1 Oscillospiraceae bacterium
CTTGCTTTATTCGGATGCTTACTGCGTGGCATAATTTTTCTCCATCCATGACGTTCTAAAACGTAGTATATCAAGCCATGAACATCTTCAAGTGAACAAACTGAGGTGTGGAAATGAGAGTTTTATTATTTAATACAAGTCCGAAAAATTATGGTGCTACACAAGAAATACTGAATATTATGAAAAACCAGTTACCATCCGACTTTGATGTACAGGAAGTATGTCTTGGCAATGTGAATATTTCATATTGTTTAGGTTGTAAGTCATGTTATGATGCTTGCGATTGTGTGCAGAATGATGACATGGAAACGCTAATTGAAAAAATTGATACTGCTGATATTCTTGTAATTGCTGCACCGTCTTATTGGGCTGATATTCCAGGTCAATTCAAGGTATTTATAGACAGATGCACTGTTTACAATGATACAAATCAAAATCCTAAACATAAAGTTTTGAAAGCAGGCAAGAAATGTTATGGAATAGCACTGCGTACAGGTTTACGACCAATTGAATGTGAGCATATTATCGAAACAATTAGCCATTGGTGCGGTCACATGAAAATAAATATGATAGATAGTGCTTATTTCTGTGATATAAAAAGCAAGGATGATGTTGTGAATATTACTGATGAAATTCGTGCGAAAGCAAGTAAATGGTTTAACGTATAAAATATTAGTATCAATTTCTAATGGAGGCTGTTATGAATAAAATATTTGGTTATGGGTTAATTACTGTGAGAAAGCTTAACGATTGTCAAGAAGATTATAATTTATTTCTGAAATGGCTATCCGATTTAGATGTATGTGAATATTATGAGGGACGAACAAAACCGTTTACTTATGAAATGGTGTTAGAAAAGTTTGAAGAACGTGCAAAAGGTATTGACCCTGTTGTTGTCGGTATTATTGAATATGAAAACGAAGCAATTGGGTGGGTTCAATTTTATACAACTGAACCTGGTGAGGACTCGATGAATATGTGGAAGTATGGCAGCTTCTTAATGGATTAAATACGAAAGACAAAGAAATAATCAAGCTTTTTTATTTGTATAATTTTTCACAGGAACAAATTTCTACAATGCTTAACATACCTGTCGGAACAGTAAAAAGCAGACTTTTTACTGCTAAGAAAAATTTCAAAAATACATATTTCGCTGAAACCAACAACATTTTTACAGGAGCTGATATTATGAGTAAAATGCCTTTAATAATGCCTGAATATACAATAGTAAGATCCGATAAAGAACCATTTGATGTAAAATGGGAAGAGCTTATGGGGTGGTTTATTGTTCCAAAATCTGATGAGAAAATTTCTTGGGCAATGTATGATTTTTTATCAAAAAAACGTACTGAATATGTTGATATGGAAGTCACTGGCAAGGCAGTGGTGCATGGAATTTTGGGTGTTGAAATATCAGTAAAGGAATATAAGCCAATGTACTTTAATAAAGCCGCTGACAAATATTCCGAAAGAACATTTGTTGCTGAACTCATAGATACACATTGCAGATTTCTTGCTGAAAGCCATGTTTGCGAAGGTATAAAAAAGCTGTACACTTTTCTTGATGGTGATGAATTTTTACATAACTGGGGTTTTGGTGATGATAATTGCGGTAAAAAAACAGATTTGAAAATTCAGAATATTATTATTCGTGAAAATGATGTTATTACTTACAGCGAAAATACTGCACTTGATATCGTTGACCGATACAATGTAAAAATAGGCAGCAAAATTTACGATACTATTTGTGTTATGGATATTGAACAGTATAACGGCGGGGTTGTTTCTGAGCAGTATATTGACAAAAATGGCAGGACTATTCTCTGGCGTCGTTTTAATAAAAATGACTGGAAGTTTGATTTTTATAATATACTTTGGAGTGAAAAGCTTCCGAAAAATCAGACTATTACTGTAAATGGTGAGGTATATGTTCATTGGTATGATTGTATTACTGATTATATTTTATAAGGGATAAAAACTGGAGATATTGTGATACGACCACAATATCTCCAGTTTTGTTAGCCGCTTGGAGTATATCCAAGCTGCTTAAAAGCGGTATAAATTACCACACTTTTTTGTATTCTGCTAATTTATTTCATGAATATTGCAGGAGTTAAATTTGCTATTTTGCTTTTTTTATGGATAATAGTCCTTTCATTAAGCTAGTGTTATCCATTTTAGCTTCATCTCTATTATAAGCACCTCCAGCAACATCCCATAGGACAGGACACATTCCTCTGGAATATGCAGCTTTTGCTAGTGATATCATATAATAATTTTTTACCTTTTCAGTTTTATTTTTGCCATATGCACCATATTCACCGATAATCACAGGTATATTATTATCCGTAAATCTTTTTTTCATCAAATCCATGCAGCGATTTAACTCGGCTATATCTTCATCAGAGCCCCAAGTAGTTTGAGGTTTCCCCCATTCTGTAGGTTCTTCTATCAAGCAAAATGTTGATGGTGAGTAGTAATGAACAGATACAGCACACCTGCTTTTAGCATCTTTAGGCATTACAAAAAGCTCATCACATGTAAGATCAATATCCGTATTATATCCAGCAATTAACAAATGTCTTTTTGCATTATTACCACCAGATTTTCTGACAATATCAACAAATTTCTGATTGATTTCATTAAGCAGCGCATATGATTCTGCTTTTCCTTTAACTGAACCACTATATCGATTCCATAATGATTGCCAACCACCTTCTTCATTTAATGATTCAAACATTAAATAATCATTATACCCTTTAAACTCATCGCACAATTGATTCCAGATACGTGTGTATTTGTACATACATTCAGCTTTATCGGTAGGAAAATCTTCCCACCATCCACTATCCCAATGAACATTTAAAATTACATAAATACCGCTTTCCAAAGCCCAATCAACAACTTGCTTAACTCGCGCCATGTAATCAGGATGAATAGTATAATTATCCTGCATCATATTGGACCATGCTACTGGGATTCGTAAAACACCAAATCCTTCTTTTACATATCCCTGTACCATTTTTTTAGTTAACACAGGACTTCCCCAAGCCGTTTCATAATTTAAAGGATTGGAATCATTTATCCAGCTTCCGCACGCTTCTAATGTATTGCCAAGATTAATACCAACTCCCATTTCACGAACAAGCTCCATTGTTGTTATATTCCGCATATCTGATTTTGCAAAGACATTAAAACTTACTAACGGAAGCATTAAAGAAATTACCAAAATAAATGACAAAAGCTTTTTTTTCATAATCAATTCCCCTTTTTGTTTAAAATAACATTAATTTATGATTACAATACTGCTGATTATATTTTCCTCCTAAAAAATTAATATTTGTAAAATATGCACTAACAATTGAAATATTACTTATTGTATTGTTCATTATATTATACAAATTTTCAATCATAATTACTATGGTTAAATGTGCAGAATTATATGTACATTTATGCAATATTTATCTCATAAAGTTATTTTATTCATCCATACTTAAAAGTAGTTAATGAAAATATAGACTTTAATTTTTTCGTATTCCATATAATAAATTATTAACATAGACATAGTACGTGACTTTACCTGTTTATGACCTCTGAGAAATCGGAAGATTTTAAATAATTAATAATTGACTTGTTATAGTAATTATGGTATAATTAATTTAACATCAATGATTCCGCAAGTGA
>JAVBRC010000078.1:0-22118 GCA_031548405.1 Oscillospiraceae bacterium
AAATGTTGTAAGGCTTTCGCAGGAGGTTTCAGGGCTTGATAAGCTTGAAGAACAGCAAAAAGAGGAATACCGAAAGGCAGAGGCAAAGGAAAATGAAGCTTCTATTGAAGAATTCCTTTCATTCAAAATGACTTCAAAAAATTCTTAATCTATAGATGTATCAATGCATAAATCCTGTGAAGGGAGGTGAGAAATAATGGAAACAACGCAAATTGATGGTAGCTTGCGAGCTCAAATGCAACAGCAAAGCGGTGTTACTGCCGGACAGATTAATCAGATGCTTGGTTCGGGTTTTTCTTTTTCAGATATTATTCTGATGATGCTTTCTAACACTCAGACTGGCGCTGATTTACAGAGTTCAAATGTGCTTTCTTCTGAATATAGCGAGGTTATAGATACACTGACTGAAAACCTTCTTGCAAATCAGTTCGGTGAAAATTATTTTCCAGTTATACCAAAGGATGATGAAGACACAAGTGATATTAAATCCTATGATTTTTCAGAAAGTATAATTTCAGCAGATCCTGCGCAGCTTTCGGGATTGCTTGGCGTTATCATGACTGGTAATAATATACCAACGAATAATGATATATTAAATACACTTTATAATGAAACGTCTATGAAATCTGATGATTTTAGTATCAATGGTACAACTGCATATGACTTTGTAGAGAAATACATTGAAAGCGGTGAACTTGAAATTATTGGCTTTGGTTCAAAAGAGGGCAATAATGTTTCAAAGGTTTCAGAAAATATGGATATTGTTGACAACTTAAAAGGCGACAGTAAAAATATTGATGGTGATGAAAATGTTCTTGATTTTTACAGAACAATGCAAAATGCAAAGAAAAATGTTTCGTCAGCTGATGAATCCAA
This sequence comes from Oscillospiraceae bacterium, assembly GCA_031548405.1. Taxonomy (GTDB): domain Bacteria; phylum Bacillota; class Clostridia; order Oscillospirales; family Ruminococcaceae; genus Porcipelethomonas. Next base: position 877 of record JAVBRC010000078.1, read on the forward strand.
AAAAAGTGAATCACAAGAAATTAGTATGCTTTTAAACACTGCTGAAAAGCTTGATATCAGCTTTGATAAAATTTCATCTGATATTAAGATGAAAACAGAGTTTGGTTCTCCAGAAAGCCAGCTTTTAAAGGGTGTTGAAGAAAATCTTAAAAAGGGCAATGAAGAATTTACAGTAAAACTAAAGCCAGAAGGCTTGGGTGAAATTATTGTAAAGCTTGTTCAGAATGACGGCGGAAAAATGCTTATGAGCATGACAGCATCAAGTTCTAAGACAGCAGAGCTTTTGAACAGTAATCTATCTTCGCTTCAAAGCTCATTGAATCAGCACAATGTTGAAATTGTAAATCCGTCAGATATGGTTAATAATGTTACAGCAATGACTCCTGCGTTTGAACAATATTATAATCATGGCGGTAATGAACAAAACCAGCAAAATCAACATTATAGCCGAAATCAAGGTTATATAGCTTATTCCGAAACGGATGATATTGAAACCTTTTCTGAGAAAGCGTTAGCGCCGATTGGTCAAACAGGTCTTGATATTATGATTTAGAAAGGAGAATTTTATGCCAGTAGATGGAGTTAGTACAGACAGAAATTATACCTCGTTATTGGATGGTACAAGCAAAACCACGAAAACATATAATGCTGTTTTCAGCAATGGTGAAGATAGCGATTTAACAGTAAATGACTTTTTTGATATGATGATAACTCAGCTTACAAATCAAGATTTTATGAACCCAGTTGATGATACACAGTATCTTGCACAGATGGCACAGTTTGCAACTATGCAGGAAATGATGGACTTATGTCAGTATTCAAAGCAGAATTATGCAATGTCGATGCTTGGCAAAGAAGTTTCAGTTAGCAAAAATAATATAGGCGGATCTTCAGAAACAATTACAGGTATTGTTGAAAAAATTGGAATTGAAGATAACGAATATAAACTTTATGTTAATGGAAAGGCGTATGATTATAGTAGGGTTACAATGGTTTCAGAGGAAACTAAGACAGCTGCTGCAACAACCGACGCTGCTAAATCTTCCACTGCGACAACTGATGCCGCTAAGTCTTCTGCAGCAACAACTGACGCAACTAAAACTGACACTGTGAAAACTGATGAAACAAAAACTGATAATGCACAATCAGATAATTCTAATAGTACAAAGGCAGATGGCTGATTGAGTCATATCGTATCTAATGGAAAGGAGTCTATTAGTTATGAATACAATTGATTTAAAGAGAATTTCGACCCCAATTACAACGGGCATTCCTCATGCAAGTCCACAGGATATTGCCGATTCAGTTTCGGCTAGAAGCTTTAAGACAATATTGCAGGAAAAATTGGATGGCTCTAAAGGTGTTAATTTCTCAAGGCATGCGATGAATCGTGTGATGGAACGCAATATCGATTTGTCTACTGAAAACATTGAAAGACTAAATGAAGGAATTAAGCTTGCAGATGAAAAGGGTCTGGATGATACTTTGATTTTGCTTGATGATGCTGCATTTATAGTCAGTGTCAGAAATAATACGGTAATTACGACGGTCAATAAAGATGAAATGACTGGAAATGTATTTACAAATATAGACGGTACTGTTGTTATATAAAGCCGGACCTTTTTAGGAAGCTTTCAGTATGCCTGACCGATTGATGGCATACTAACAGTACAACAGTCCTCAAAAAACTTTAGGAGGATATATTATGGTAAGATCGTTATACTCAGGTGTTGCAGGTATGGTTACACACCAATCAAAAATGGATGTTATAGGTAACAATATTTCAAACGTAAGCACATATGGTTATAAATCTTCAAGAGCAACTTTCAGAGATGTTTATTATCAGACTAGTTCAGCGGCATCATCTGCAACTCCATCAAGTGGTGGTGTAAACCCAACACAGATCGGTTATGGTTCAAAGCTTGGAAGCGTTGATGTAAACCATTCTCAGTCAGTTATGTCTACAACTGGTTATACCCTTGACGTTGCGATAGCTGGTGAAGGTTATCTTCAGGTTATGGACGCTGACGGAAACATTTTCTATACAAAGGCTGGTATGCTTGATATTGACTCAGCTGGAAACGTTGTTGACGTAAACGGAAATTTTGTACTCGGTGTTTCAGGGTCACCAACAGGACGTGCCGCATCTTCAAATCGAATTAAAATTTCACTTCCATATGAAGCAGCAGCTGCTGCTTCAGTTTCTGATACTATTAATGGTACTAAATACACAATGAGTGCTGCTAATGAAAATGAATATGGTAATGTAAATATTGTTTTTGCAGCAAGTTCAGAACTTCCACTTGGACAAAAATCACAAGCAAGTATTACAACTTCGTCAATTATTGTAACTCTTAACTCAAATGAATCATTTAACAGTCTTGCAGAATTGAATATGGAAATAAATAATGCAATAACCTCTGCAAATGGTGGTAAAGAACACGCTGCGGGTGATTTTACTATAACAATGGATAATGCAGCTGCATTTTCAAAGCCACTTACTGGTGCAGAAATAGTTAATCCGCAATTTGGTATTAATTCAGGTACAATTGAAATACCAAAAAACCTTACACAGTATTTCAGTGTTAAATCAGTTGGTGATGAATTCAGTGGAAATGGTGCAGCTGGTCTTAGCGTAATTCTGAATGCTGATGATAGTCTTTCTCTTTCAATAGGTAACTATACTGCAAAAATTTCAGCTGAACAGCTTGCTAAGGCTGGAAGTGTTACTTTGAAGAATGATGGTTCATCAACAGATAGCTTTGTTCTTTCATACCCTAGCCTAGATACTATTAAATCATTTGACCTTAATGGCACAACTGCAACTGTAAATCTTACTCCAAGTGTACCATCTTCAAATATCGGACTTGGCCAGGGCAACTTCATGCTTTCCGGAGGAACAGAAGGCGGCGAACAGACTGTTGCAGATTTAACATCTATTGCGATTAACGACAAGGGTATCATTACTGCAACTCATCCTACATTCGGCCTTATGGAAGTTGGTAGAATTGACCTTGCAACATTTGCAAATCCAGCTGGTCTTAGTCAGGCTGGTGATACATACTTTACAGAGTCACCAAACTCTGGTGGCCCAATTGTAACTTGTGCCGGTACAAACGGAACAGGTAGTATTCTGGGCGGAACACTAGAAACTTCAAATACTGACCTTTCACATGAAATGGCAGATATGATTACAACTCAAAGAGGCTTCCAGGCTTGTTCAAGACTTATTACAGTTTCTGATACAATGCTTGAAGAACTTATAAACCTAAAGAGATAAGGTAACACTGTATAATGACTTTGCGTGGTAGTTATTAATTAATAAATTATATTCCGGATAGTAAAAAGGCTGTCCGGAATATAACAAATTCTAAGGAGAGCGGTTATTCCGCAATAATTATGATTATATTAACAAAACTTAATGGACAAAAATTTGCTTTAAATTATCATTTAATTGAAACTATACAGGAAAATCCTGACACAACAATTAAACTTTCAAATGGTAATGTATATATTGTTGAGGAGTCAATGGATAGAGTTATAAATTTGCTAACAATGTATGAGAGAAAAAAACTTTAATTTTCTCGTATTTATATATATTAATGATGCCATATTAGAAAGGGACGTATAATTATGGATATTTTATCATTTTTGGGACTTGTTTTAGCTGCTGTTTTTATTGTACTATCAATATTATTCGGTGAGGTTGATGGTGTATTTGCTTTAGTTCCAGAACAATTGAAGGGATTTTATGATTTACCTTCGATTATGATTGTTATTGGTGGTACTATAGCATCACTTATGCTTTCATTCCCACTCAGTTCTTTTGCAAAAATTCCTAAGCATTTGAAAATTGTTTTTTTTCCAAGAAAATACAATCCACAGCAATATATTGAACAGATTACATATTTTGCAAAGGAAGCCAGAATTAATGGCCTTCTTGCGTTGGAAGATAAGTTGTCCGAAACAAAGGATAAGTTTTTAAAGAGTTCAATTTTGCTGGTTGTTGACTCGGTTGAACCAGAAAAGGTTAGAACATTATTAAATAAAGAACTTGAATATCTTGAAGAACGTCATGGACAAGACATGGCATTTTATAGTAAGGGTTCGGACTATGCTCCTGCATTCGGTATGATTGGTACGCTTATCGGTCTTATAAACCTTCTTGCAAACCTTGAAGATACTGCTGCCCTGACAAAGAATATGGCCGTTGCGCTTGTAACAACATTTTATGGTGTTATCATGGCGAATGTAATTTTTAAGCCTATTGCTAATAAGCTTAAAGTTCGTCATGAAGAGGAATATCTATGTAAAATGATAATCAGTGAGGGCGTTCAGGCAATTCAGGACGGTGATAACCCTAACTTTATTCAGGAAAAACTTACAAGACTTCTTCCAGCATATTCACTTAAGGGTGATTTGAAAAATATTAAATAATACGACAAGGGGAGGACTTTAGTATGGCAAAGAAAAACATGGATGAAGGCGGCGGAAACTGGATGGATACTTATGGCGACATGGTAACGCTGTTGTTGACGTTCTTTGTTATGCTTTATAGTATGTCATCTGTTAATGAAGATAAATGGGCAGCGCTTGTTCGTGCATTTAATATTCATGGAGAAGAATCTGTTGATCAATTTGTTGTTATATATTCTGATATTGAAGAAGGCTCAAGTCCACTACAAAATACGCAAAGTGGAAATGCAATAGAAAATGATGATGCACCTGATACGATAGAAGAACTTAATGATCTTTTTATTAATATTGAGAGATATGTTGAAGAACATAACATGACTGAAAATATCGATGTAGTACAGGGTGAGGAAGTTACGGACACTCAAAACCCTGATGAAAGCTCTCATAAGGGTGAAAGATCCAGAAATATTTATATTCAATTTAAAAATGATGTACTATTTATGCCAGATGAGGCAACATTAAAAGGGGACGCAAATGATATTATAAAATTTTTGGGTGAGTGTTTAAAAAGTGTTGAACCTAATATTGCAATGATAATAATAAAAGGACATACTGCTATAAGTCCGACTTCGGTTGTTGACTCACGTCTTCTTTCATCAGAAAGAGCTGGTACAATTTCAAACATACTTGAAAAATCTCATAAAATTCCGTCTACAAAGCTTTATCCTATTGGACTTTCGGGAGATTATCCGATTGCTGACAATGACACTGAAGAAGGCAGAGCACAAAACAGACGTGTTGAGATAGTTATTATTGGTAGTGACAGTGACCTTGCAAAGAGTGGCGAACTGCTTAAAATTCTTGGTGCATCCTTTGATACTGGTACAGCTGAAATTGAAGATCTTTCTGAAAATTAATTTATATAGTCAAGGAGTAAGCAGATGAGCAAAAAGAAAAGCCATCAGGAAACATTAGATGATTTTGATAATGTTTCTTTATATAACTATCCTAAAAGCTCGTCTACAGTAGAGCAAAAACGAATTAAGGATTATGATTTTAAAAAGCCTAAAAAGTTTACAAAAGAACATTTAAGATCTTTAAATACTGTTAATGAGAATATAATAAGAATATTTTCTTCGAATATCTCAAGTATGCTAAGAGCATTTTGTGAGATTGAGCTTTCAAAAATGGAAGAATTAAGGTATGTTGAATATCTTAATTCTCTTCCAGATAAGACATTTGTTGGTCTTATGACAATGAAAATCGATGATACATCAATTGATGATAGTACAGCTATTATTCATTTCCCACCACAAATTAATTTCTTGCTTATTGATATTCTTTTGGGTGGTGATGGTCATGGGTATGATTTGGATAGGGGCTATACTGAAATTGAAATCGCAATATTAGAAAATTTCTATATAAAAATGACTGAATATTTTTCTGAGGCATGGTCGAGCCTTATGAATGTGGAATGTGAAATGTATGCAAATGAAACGAATCCAAGACTGGCACAGTTTATTTCACTTGAAGATTCCGTTATTGTACTTTCTTTTCAGATAAAAATTCGTGATGTTGTTGAAAAATTTACATTTTGTATACCATCTATTAATGTTGATGAAATGTTGCGTACAAACCTTTCAAAATTCGCCAAAAACAGTAATAAGATGGAGGAAGAAAAGGAAATTAACCGTCGTGAAGCACTGTCAAAATCACTTAATGATTCAACACTGGAGCTTACAGCGGTTTTAGATACAGTTATGCTTGATGTAGAAAATATTATTAATCTGGAAGTTTCCGATGTTATTCCGTTAAGAAGAGGAATAGATGACAATATTATTCTTACGGTTGAAGGTGAACCTAGATTTACTGTAAGATTGGGAGATAGAAAAATTAAAAAGTCAGTAAAAATTTGTGATGTTGTAAAACAATCTGATATTAATGAATTTAATAATATTAAGTATTGAAAGGAGTAAAATATGAAAAATAACGCAAAAATAGATGCAGCAGTACTTGAAAGCTTTGAAGAACTTTTTTCAATGGGACTTGCTTCTTCAGCAGATATTTTTTCAAAGCTTTTAAATAGTGAAGTAGAATTTAATGCCGAGAGAATAGTATTAGAAAAAATCAATGAACTTGAATCCTTTGGAGATGAGGCAGGGGTAGTTGTTTCATTGAATATAAGCGGTGTTATAAATGGTAAAGCTGCAATAGTTATTCAGAACGGCTTTGCAAAAAACATTTTGAATATTCTTATGAGCATTGATAATGACGATGATGAGGACGAGGAAATTGACGAAATGTCTATGGGAACCTTTAAGGAACTTATAGGACAGATGGCAGTTGCTTTCGCTGATTCATTGACAAATTTCTTTGGCTCAGATGTTAAAATTGAAACGATGGAAATCTATGATCTTTCTGAAGAATGCGAAGAACTGGTTGAAATATTTGAATGCAATAATGATAGTTTGATTTATAGCGTGGTAACAAAATTTGATATTTCAGACCAATTTGAAGGTGGCTTTAATATTGAAATTGATCAGAGCACTTTTGATTCAGTTTCCGCAAAGCTTAATATGGTTACACAAGATGATGATGAAATGGAATTCTTAAATGCAATTGCTGGTGGAAATAATCCAATGAATCTTAAATCAGTTGCAGATGCAAGAAGAGCTGGAAATCCACTTTCAGTTGTTAAGGATTCAATTAATATTCAGTCTGCACAGTTTCCAAATTTCGCTAATCAGGAGAGCATTGGTGGAATTTCACTCCTTCAGGGAAATATGGATCTTCTTATGGACGTTCCGCTCAATGTTACAATTGAAATCGGTAAAACTCGTAAGAAAATGCGTGATATAATGGAATTTGCACAGGGTACTGTTATTGACCTTGAAAAACAGGCGGGTGCACCAGTTGATATTGTTGTTAATGGACAGTTGATTGCAAGAGGAGATGTTGTTGTAATCGATGATAATTTTGGTGTCAGAGTTACTGAGATAATCGGTAATAATACTATTACATCAAAAGAATAAAGCAGGAGAAATTTTGTGAAAGATAATTCTTTGATAAGTCAGATAGGTGTTGTTTTTGGGACATTACTTGGAATTGCATTAATTCTTTATCTGGCATACATTTCAACTAAGTTGCTTGGAAAAAAGTTTTCTTTTAAATCCGGTGGCAATAGGAAAATAAAAATACTTGATAATGTTTCAGTCGGTCAGGGAAAGTCAATTTTGATTGTTCAGACCGGCACAAAAACATTTTTAGTTGGTGCTGCTGCTGAAAGTATTAACTTGATAAGTGAACTGAATAGTGAAGAATTTATAACAGAGGAAGAACCAACTGAACAATCACAGATTGACTTTAAAACTGCTTTTAAAACAGTTTTGGAGAAAAATTTCGGACGAAAAAATACTCAATCAAAGGAGAATGAAAATGACAGCAGTCAATCAAAATAAAACTGCCAAGAAAAAGCTTATAAAATATATTATCAGCTTTGTAATATGTCTTGCAATTGTCATTTTATCATTTGTTGTTTTGTCATCGGTTGTATCAGCTGAATCTTCAGTATCGCTTGATATAAGTTCGGGTGAAGCAGATGAAAATTCAAGTGTTCTTGACACACTTTTTTTACTTGCCTTTATAGCACTTATCCCTTCGTTCCTTATGATGATGACTTCGTTTGTCAGGATTGTCATTGCCCTATCATTTCTTAGAAATGCACTGGGTACTCAGACTTCTCCACCAAATCAGGTTGTAATCGGACTTTCTTTGTTCTTGTCCTTATTTATTATGTTTCCAGTACTGGAAGAAATAAAGTCCGAAGCGTATGATCCCTATAAATCAGGAACAATAACGATTGAAGAAGCATTAACTGTAGGTTCTAAGCCTTTGAAAACATTTATGCTCAAACAGGTTTATGATGCTGACTTGAATATGTTTATGAGTTTAGCTGATAGTCGTGGGATTATAGATGCCTCGCAATATAATAGTCAGGAGAAGCTTGTTGATGTAAGCTTGATTGTTATAGTTCCATCGTTTGTGACAAGTGAACTGAAAAGAGCTTTTCTTATAGGCTTTCTAATTTATATACCATTTTTGCTGATAGATCTTGTTGTTTCAAGTACTCTTATGTCAATGGGTATGGTAATGCTTCCGCCTACAACTATTGCTCTGCCATTTAAGCTTATGCTGTTTATAGTCGTTGACGGCTGGAATTTACTGTTCGAGTCGTTGATTGTAAGTTTCAGATAGGAGTGTGAGTAATGGATCAGGGTGAAGTACTTCAGATTTTTCGTTCTGCAATGTATGTAGGATTTAAAATAGTTGCTCCGTTATTGATTGTCAGTATCATAATCGGACTTGTTATTGCAATTTTTCAAGCTGCAACTCAAATTCATGAACAAACCTTAACATTCGTTCCTAAGGTATTGGTTCTGGGAGTTATGTTACTTGTTCTGGGTTCATGGATGATAACAACATTTTCGGAATTTTTTCATCAAATATTTGATTTGATTGCCGGAATTTGAGGTTATTATTTTGGGTGAGCTTAATTTAGTACTGACAAATATTGATTTATATATGCTTGTTTTTGCGAGAATGGCTGGAATAATATTATTTAACCCATTGCTTTCAAGAAATACAATTCCAGCAATGCTCAGGACAGCTATAGCGGGTGCAATTACCATATTAATAACTCCAATGCTTTCTGCTCCGGATAATTATAGCACCGGAATGTTAGATTTCCTTCTTTATTTTGGAAAGGAAATATTTATTGGATTTCTTTTGGGTTATGTATTTAACATATTTTATTTTATGCTTATTACAGCCGGGGATATATTAGATATGAGTTTTGGCTTTGCAATGGCAAAGGTTTTTGACCCTGCAACAAATATTCAGTCGGCTTTTACGGCTAATATTATGAATTTGTTGTTCATTTTATATTTTTTTGCGACGGACAGCCATCTTATTCTTATTGGAATAGCAGTTGAATCATATGACTTATTTTCGATAGGTGTCGGAGGATTGTCACTGTTATCTGCTTGCGAGTTTGCAGTAAATATTTTTGGAAGTGCTTTTGGACTAGCTATGAAGCTTGCGTTTCCATTTATGGCAGTAGAATTTATTCTTGAAGTTTCAATGGGTATACTTATGAAGTTGATTCCGCAAATTCACGTTTTTGTTATTGAATTTCAGTTTAAAATAATGCTTGCAATAATAATGCTGTTTACTTTAGCAAATCCTATATCAGTTTTTATAAATAATTACATTTTAATAATGTTTGATTATATTCATCAGGCCTTACAAGCTGCAGCTGGATAAGCTCTGATATATCTGACCTTAAAAGGGGGAATGAGGCTTGCCGGATTCATCAGAGGAAAAAACCGAGAAAGCCACTCCGAAAAAACGTACCGACCAAAGAAAAGAAGGTAATATTTCTCAGAGTAAGGAAGTTATAATTGCATTTTCCCTTATAGTTACATTTGTGGCGTTTCGTGCACTTTATCCACTATTAGAAAAAACTTTGATAGATTCGTTTAAAGATTTTTTTGAATTAGCAGGAACGCAGAAAACATTGGAAAAATCAGATCTTACTAATTTTTTTATTAGTGGATGTATTACATTTGCAAAGGCTGCAATGCCGATGTTGCTTATTGCAGGAGCGTCTGTAATTCTTGCAACAATTGCACAGACAAAAGCTCTTGTGTCATTTAAAGCATTAAAGGCAAAGTTCAGCAGAATGAATCCTTTGAGCGGACTAAAAAATATGATGTCCCTTAAAGGTATTATAGAATTAATTAAGTCAATACTTAAAATAATTTTATTATTTTATATTATATATACTTACATTAGCGATGAAATTAATACACTTCCTAAAATGATTGATATGTCGGTTACGGAAGTTGTAGGAACAATTGGAAGTATATTATGGAACATAATATTTAAAGTTGTAATTGCATTTGCTTTTGTTGCAGGCTTTGATTACCTTTATCAACGTCTTAGCTATGAAAAAAATCTTCGTATGTCTAAGCAGGAGATAAAGGAAGAATACAAAATGACAGAAGGTGACCCTAAAATTAAGGGTCAGATTAAACAAAAACAACAGGCAATGTCACGTCGTCGTATGATGCAGGCAGTTCCTGAGGCAGACGTTGTAATCAGAAACCCAACTCATTTTGCTGTTGCGATAAAATATGATTCGGGAAAAAATAATGCCCCAATTATCATTGCAAAGGGTGCAGACGCACTTGCATTGAAAATTGTTGAAATTGCAGAGCAGAATAACATTGTGGTAATGGAGAACAAACCTCTAGCCAGAGCACTTTATGCTGAAGTCGATATCGACAGAGAAATTCCGACTGAGTACTATAATCCAGTTGCGGAAGTTCTCGCTTATGTGTACAGTTTGAAGGAAAAGGATTTGAGAAAACCTTGAAAAAAATACTGAGTTTTTTGGCTACTAACGTTGTTGCAGCATTTGTAGTTATAATAGTATTCTTACTTATTATACCGCTGCCAACAGCTATTCTTGACTTTATGTTTATTATGCAGCTTGGACTTTCACTTGTTATATTACTTATGACAATGTATGTTAAGGAAGTTCTGGAATTTTCAGTATTTCCAACCTTGCTGCTTTTAACCACCCTTTTGCGATTGTCGCTTAATATTTCCTCGACACGTTCGATTTTGACAAACGGAGGATATGCCGGAGAGGTTGTTAACGTATTCGGACAGTTCGTTATCAGAGGCGACGTTGTAGTAGGTCTTGTTATATTCCTGATTATCGTATTGGTTCAGTTTATGGTTATTACCAAGGGTTCTGAGCGTGTATCCGAAGTTTCAGCAAGATTTACTCTTGACGCTATGCCTGGTAAACAGATGGCGATTGATGCGGATTTAAGTTCAGGCCTTATTGATGAAATGACTGCAAGAACACGTCGTTCAAATATTTCCCGTGAAGCCAGCTTTTATGGAGCGATGGACGGCGCTTCCAAGTTCGTTAAGGGCGATGCAATTATGTCAATTATTGTAACCTTTATCAACTTAATCGGCGGTGTCATTATCGGTATGATAAACGGCGATGGTGATTTCGCCACAATTATGTCTACTTACAGTATTTCAACTGTTGGTGACGGTATGATGTCACAGATCCCTGCATTGCTTATCTCTGTTTCAACAGGTATGCTTGTAACAAGATCAGCGTCAGAAGACAACATGAACAGCGATTTTGCAAGACAATTTATGTCCCAACCGAGAGTTTTGCTGTTATCAGGTGTTGCTTTACTATTCTTAATGTTTATTGGCTTTCCGCCATTACAGCTTATTTTACTTTCGGCTTTTCTTATTACTATGTCTTTTCTTCTTACAAGAACAGAAAAAAAATATCATGTTGAAGAAGAAATAGAAGAAATTCCTGAGGAGCAGATTACAAGCGAGGCAGAATACTATAGAAATATTAATAACCTTTATGAACTTCTTAATGTAGAACAGATTAAAATTGAATTTGGTTATAGTCTTATTCCACTTGTTGATGAAAATAGTGGTGGTAACTTCCTTGACCGAGTTGTCATGTTTAGAAAACAATATGCAATGGAAATGGGTATTGTTGTGCCGCCTGTTCAGCTTAAAGATAGTGGACAGATTAACCCTAACCAGTATTCAATCTGTATTAAAGGTGAAGAGGTTGCAAAGGGTGATATTCTTGTTGATCACTTTTTGGGGCTTGCACCGTCAGAAGAAGAGGATACAATTGATGGTATTGATACAATTGAGCCTGCTTTTGGAATTAGTGCAAAATGGATTAGTGAAGATAAAAAAGTTAAGGCAGAACTTTTGGGATATACACTTATTGATCCAGTTTCTGTTATTATTACTCATCTTTCAGAGGTTATTAAGGAACACGCATACGAATTGTTAAATCGTTCAGAAATAAACAATATGCTTGAAAACCTGAAGAAGGTAAACGAAGCTATCGTTAGTGATACTATTGGTGTTTCAATATCTGTCGGTGAACTTCAGAAGGTTCTTTGCCGTCTTTTACAAGAACAGGTTCCAGTCAGAGATCTGGAAACAATTCTTGAAACGCTTGGTGATTATGGTTCTAAAATTAAGGATACTGATATGCTTACAGAATATGTGCGTCAGTCACTTAAACGAACTATTTCACATAAATTTGCAGAGGCAGACCAGCTCAAGGTTATCAGTCTTGATGCAAAGGTTGAAAACCTTATTATGGGTTCTGTTAAAAAGATGGATAATGGCTCATATCTTGCACTCGATCAGGAGAGTATTCAAAAGATTGTTATTTCTTCAACTAATCAGATTGACAAGATTCGTGACCTTGTTCCGTCACCAGTTATTCTTACATCACCGATTGTAAGAATTTACTTTAAAAAACTTATTGATCAGTTCTGTCCAAATGTTAATGTACTTTCATTTAATGAAATAGATTCAAATATTCAGATTCAGGCACTGGGAACTATTGAAATTTGATTTTTTCACATTTTTACTTGTAAAAAAACGTTTTTTATTGTATAATATATAAAAAAGGGGGGCTGAAAATGAACGGATTATCGGAAAGACAAAAATTGACCGATGAGGAATTTACAGCCCTGTATAACGAGTATAAGTCTACAGGAAACATTGCAATACGCAATAAAATTGTAATGGCTTATGGTTTTGTGGCTCAGGTTTCAGCATTTCAGTTGCGTGGTATAACAGATGCAACTTCTCAGATTGAAGATATGATAAATCAGGGGATTATAACTTTGATTGATTGCGTTGAAAGATTTGATATTTCAAAGGGAATAAAGTTTGAAACTTATGCATATATGAGAGTCAGAGGCGGGATTATCGATCTTGTAAGAAAACAAGACTGGATACCAAGGAGAGTCAGAGTTAATGCAAAGGCTATAAATAATGCGAGAACAGAGCTTTCAAATGCTCTTGGGCGAGAACCAACTCAAGAAGAAATTGCAGCGAAAATGGAGATTGATATTGAAAAGCTTTCACGTTATAGTGCAGAGGTTTCCAATTCAGTAATCTATTCATTTGAAGAATTGATTCAAAATGTATCTCAAATGGGAGATGTTTTGGAAAACAGTACCAAGGATGACATAACCCCTGAAAGAAGGCTTCTTAAAAATGAGTTAAAACAGACTCTTGCTAATGCAATAGAGGAACTTTCTGAAAGAGAACGATTGGTTGTTACTCTTTATTATTTTGAAAATCTTAATCTTGCAGATATTGCAAAGGTTATGGAAGTTAGCGTACAGAGAATTTCACAGATAAATTCACGGGCAGTTTCTAAGCTTCGTGATAAGCTAAACGATTATCTTTACTGAGTTTGAAAGGAAATTTATATGCTTGCAGGATTTTATACGGCTGCATCTGGAATATTGGTTCAGCAGAGAAATGTAAATGTAATAGGTGATAATATGACTAACTCGCAAACAGTTGGTTATAGAAGTCAGCGTGTTATGCAATCAACTTTTGAAAAGAATATGTTGACTCGTTATGAGAACGGGAAATATAAAACTATTGGTGAAACTGGTGATCCAGCTGCTCTTGTTGATGAGGTTGAAACTAATTTTAATTATTCTTCCTTAAAAGACTCAGATAGCCCATTTGATATGGCTATTGCTGGTGATGGATATTTTAATGTTCGTGGTACAAATAGACAGTACATGACAAGAAACGGAAATTTCAATATTGATGAAGAGGGTTACCTTGTTCTTGATGGTGTTGGAAGGGTTCTTGGAGAAAGCGGAACACTTCAAATTGGTGGCTCCGATTTCACTGTAACACAAGATGGATATGTATTTGATGCTGATAATCAGTATGTTGATAAGCTGTTGATTACAAAGGTGGCAGAAGGCTCAGAGTTGAAAAAATATCCTAATGGTATGTTTAGCACAGATAGGGCAAATATTATTGATAATCCTGATGTTTATCAGAAAACACTTGAACGTTCAAATGTTGATATGAATCAGGAATATACAAGACTTATTGAAGCACAGCGTAATCTTCAGGCTTGTGCTACTGCACTGTCAACGGTTGATAATATGAATGCAAAGGCGGCAACGCTTTCAAGTATAACTTAAGGCAACATCGCAAAAAGCCCGCCTGACGGCTTTGCACATATCAGGCTCGCAGATTTTCCGTAATCTTGCAAAAAAACTCCTTGACATACGCCAGTATGTCTTCGGATTTTTTATACAATCTAACGAAAAATCTGACGTCGCAATATATGCACAATCTTTGTGCAGTATTGCCTTAAGTAATCATTGCAATATACACATGATTTTTGTGATATTGCCTTATGGGAGTATATAAATATGAATAATGCTTTTTACACAGGAGCATCTGGATTAAGAGCTCATCAAAACGCAATTGATGTTACGTCACATAACCTTACAAACTGTAATACATATGGTTATAAGGCGACAAAGCCAGAATTTCGTGAGCTTCTTAATGTTAATATGGATGTAAATAAAAATAGAGAACTTGGTGAAAACGAGAAAATACTTAAAGGACATGGCGTTAAATTGTCAAATCAGGACTTGCTTTTTACACAGGGATCTCTTGAAAATACTGGCTATCAGCTTGATTTTGCACTCACAGGAGATGGACTTTTTGCAATGGAGCGTGATGGTGAAATTGAATATACTAGAAATGGTAGCTTTGATTTGAGTATTGAGGGGAATACTGCTTACTTGGTTTCCTCAGATGGTGCTTATATTCTTGATCAGGATTATAATAAGATTACTATTCCATATAAGCCAGAATCTAACGTTATAGATAGTAACGGACTTGATAAAAAGCTTGGTGTATTTACGTTTTCAAACCCATATGGTTTAAGACGTACTGATTTTGAAAGCTATCAGCCTACTGCTATTTCAGGTGAAGCAGAAGATGCAGCAGGTGCTGATTATAATATATATGAACATTCACTTGAACGCTCAAATGTTGATGTTGCAAAAGAATTTGCAGACGTTATAGTGTCACAGAAGGCATACCAGTTTTCAGCAAGAGTTGTCACAACAGCTGATGAAATTGAACAGCTAGCAAATAGCTTGAGAAAATAATCATAAAAGCTTTTTAATAAGGGAAATGTACTAATTTCGGGGTGAAATTATACATTCAGATTTACTGTTTATTTGAACCAAAAGATGATTAAGGGGGGAATTTGTCATGGCGGATATGATTAGGGCAGCAACGCCTATTACCAATAAAAACATAGTAACACCGCTGCGTGAACATCATTCTGCTGAGATTTCCCCATTTGATTTACAGAATCCATCTAAGATTGTTAAAGCACTTCCGGATTCTGAATTATTAAAACAAAATACCGGCAACATTGACAAGCAGACTGCTCCTGAAATCCTTTTGGATTTATTAAAGGATCCGTCTGTTACTGTTAATTTTATTAAAAATATACTTATGCTGCAGGAAATTGTAGGTATAATTTCCATGCAGAATGCTCCGGTTACAGAAGAAATTGAACAACTATTTGCACAGCTTGCTGTTAAACCAGAGAATTTAGCTCAGGAATTGGTTCAGCAAGAAAACTCTTCTACAGCATTTAAGGGAGAGTTGTTTGATTTTTTGCGTAACATGGTTAAAGAAAATCCTACTCCAGAATTAAAAAATGCAGTTGCTAATATGTTAAAGGCTGTTAATACGGAAAATTGCAAAGCTGAGGTTTTAAAAGCACTTTCTGGTACGATGAAGTATCTTTCAGAAACGCTTTCGCCTAATGCAGAACTTTCAGAAAAGCTTGAAAATCTTTCAGTCAGATTTCGTTCTGAAACTGCGGAATCAGAGTTTCCGCAGCTTAAACAGGAAACAGCTGTTGTGTTGCATGACATTGAAAGCAGCATAATGTTTTCAAATAAATTATCATGTCTAACTTCAATGGTCACTTATAATTTATCAAGATATAACACTAACACATCATTTTTAAAAGATGCGGCAAGTGATTTGCTAAGATTTATTCGTGAAGAACCTGATAAAGCTACATTTCTTCAAAAGCTTTACACCAGTATTTCCAGTCAGAGAGAAAATGGTGAATCATCAAAGGTTCTTGATGTTTTGATAAAAATTCTTGAAAAGCATACAGATAGTGAAAGTGTTATGCAAATGAAGGGTGAAAGCGTTGAGGGTGTTATTCACAGCTTGCTTTCATCACCAAGTAATTTTACTCCGTTGTTGCATTTTATTATTCCAATTGACAATGGTCAGACTAAGGCTTTTGGAGAAATGTGGATAAATCCTGATGAAGAAAATAAGAAATCATCAAAAGGTTCAACTGGTGAAGCAGTAAGAACAATTCATATGCTCTTAGTTTTTGATATTCCAGAAGTCGGAAGATTTGAAACAGAATTATTTGTTCGTGATACAAATATTGATTTGTCACTTTTATGTCCTGTTTCTATGCAGGATAAAATGGAATCGCTGTCTTCACAGCTCCGTGAATGCATTAAATTTTCAAATTACAAATTTGAAAATATTAACGTATCTAAACTTGAGAAATCCAGATCACTCATTGAAGTTTTCCCTACATTGCCACAGAAAAGGACTGGTATAAATGTTACAATATAACAGAAAAAATAAAGCTGTTGCTTTGAGATATAATGCGGAGTCCGATAAGGCACCAGTTATTATTGCGTCAGGCTCTGGAGATGTAGCAAATAAAATAATTGATATAGCTGAACAAAACGGTATACCCGTTTATCGTGACGACAGTGCAGCGTCTTTGATGTGTATGCTTGAGGTTGGGAATAGTGTTCCGTCTGAGCTTTATGAAGTAATTGCTGCAATATATTGTCAGCTTTTAAAGGCTTCAGAAGATTTGAAAAATAATACCGTGAAATAATCATAGGAGGTTTTAGATAAATGAGCAAAATACCAATACAGAAGGAATACGAAGGTTCTGTTTGTGAAATAAAAACAATGGCGAATGAACTAATAGCGATTGGTAGAATTAAGGAAGTATCTTCAAAAATTTTAAAAATACACAATAATAAAAAGGAACTTCAGATTGTTGACTATGGTACACCAATAAAAATTAATGTTTTTAATGCGAAAATTGGTTTTAGAGTTTTGGTTGGAAGTATTTATACATCAACACCTAAGGAAATGGCTATTGACAGTGTATATAATCTTGTTGAAAAGGAAAGAAGAAATTTTTTCCGTGTGGATATGGACATTCCAGCGAAGGTGATTTTTAAAAAATCGCCTCGAGATATGTATCCTACCGAAACAGATGTTACAATTATGGATATGAGTCTTAGCGGACTTAAATTTAGAACTGAGTATGAATTTAAAGTTAACAAAACATTTTCAATTGAATTAAGCTTGGATCAGAAAAAATATTCTAGTTTTCAATGTCAGGTTATCAGAATAATTGATGTTGAAGAGGAACGTTATTTATATGGATGTGAGTTTGTTTACAGTAAGTCAGAAGACGCAGATCTTCTCTGTTCATTCTTGTTTAAAAAACAAAGAGAATTTCTTAATAACAGAAATAATCTATAAAAGGAGAGGGTGCTATTGGGTATTTTTAATATATTTAGAAAAAAACAGGAAATAGCAAATAACTCAGATCAAGTTTTACAGAAGATTGAAAGAAAAGTTGAAAAAAAATCAGAGCAAACTGTTGTTGCGAAAAAGTATTCTTTAAATCCATTGGTGACAGTAAAAGAAAAATCGCCTATGCATGAAGTATGGAGTATTTATAGTTCAGAGAATAATAAAACTGGCTCGTTTCAGCCATTGCAATTAATTGAAAAAACAATTATTAAAGCAAAAAAAGATTCAGATGTACCTGAAAATTCTGATAAGCTTGACAAAATTGAAGAAGAACTTTTGAAATTTATTCAGGAAATTCATAAGCATTGTCAGGGTATATTCGTAAAGCTTAAAACTGAACAGACTGCTTCTGAAAAAGTTAAAAGAAACTCTGAAGCTGATAGTGTACATAAGCCTATTGCCGCAACGCCGTTGCTTTATATGACTAAAGATAAGGTTAGATTATGGGTTGTTATTATTCCACCACTCTATGGGGGTGCAAATATAACAGCTGAAGGGCTGATGTCAAAACTATCTGAAATGTCTGTAAAATATGGCATTGATCGTGAAATGCTTAATACAATTATTCATGAAAAGTGCTATTTGCAAATCGCTGAAATTGCTCTTGGAAAACCAGCAATTGACGGTAAAGATGGTTCAATTGAAAATTTATTTTCAAGGTCAAGAAATAAAATTAACATTAAGGAAGATACTCATGGAAATGTTAATTATAAAGAACTGAACATGATACAAAGTGTACATAAGGGTGATGTTATTTGTGAAATAATACCACCTACTCTATCTATTGACGGAAAAGCTGTTACAGGAGAGGTTGTTAAGGGTAAAGATGGAAAAAATCCTGTGATTCCTAACGGAAAAAACACTGTTATATCAGAAGATCAGACTTGCTTGTTAGCTGATATTGATGGCGAAGTAGTTTATGAAGAAAAGAAATTTAAGGTTATAAATTTGCTTACAATTAATCATGATGTGGATAACTCAATAGGAAATATTGACTTTGCAGGAGATGTTCTTATAAAGGGCGACGTTCGTGAAGGATATACAGTTAAAGCTGATGGTAATATAAGAATAATTGGCACTGTTGAAGGTTCAACAGTTATAGCTGGTGGTAATCTCATAATTGATAGAGGTATGACCGG
This sequence comes from Oscillospiraceae bacterium, assembly GCA_031548405.1. Taxonomy (GTDB): domain Bacteria; phylum Bacillota; class Clostridia; order Oscillospirales; family Ruminococcaceae; genus Porcipelethomonas. The sequence goes on from JAVBRC010000078.1 coordinate 20,025, forward strand.
TGGAAGCAAGGGTATTATTGAAACAAAGGGAACTCTAAAATGTAAGTATCTTGAGAATTGCCGTGTTTATGCAAAATGTGGTATAGAAGCACACCAGATAATGTATTGCGACCTTTCAACTGATGAAAGCATTATAGTTGATGGTACAAAGGGTTCAGTTACTGGTGGTAAGCTTATTGCTGGTGTATCTGTCGAGGCAGTAACTATTGGTGCAATTACAAACGATCGTTTGAAAACAGAAATAGTAATCGGAGTAGTGCCGCATTTAGTTGAGCAGGAAACCGATACTCAGGCACAACTTGATAATGCTGAAAAAGAACTTCACAGATATGAACAGGATATTAATTATATTGAAAGTAATATTAATGAAGTTAGCGAAGAACGTAAAAACCTTCTGGGTAATTTGAAGTTTCAGCATCAGATTTTGGAAGTTCAGATAACAAAGCTTATGGGGAAGCTTTCGGATATCAAGCAGAAAATTCAAAGTAATACAGAAAAATGCAGTTTGAAGTGTCAGACAATTTATCCGATTTTGTGCCTCAATGTTTGTGGCAGTACTTATACTGTTGATACTGAATTGAAGTCTTGTAAAGTATCCAGAAAAGATGATGAAACTTATATTTCTAGTACATCGCTAACTGAAAAGATAGTTTTTTAGATAAAGTACACAAAAAACGTATATAAAAGTTATATAACATTGTGTGTTTACTTTTTCCGTAAACATCCGATATATATATTGTAAGCAACAAAAACCAATAAACGCTCTAAGGAAAGGGCCCTTCGGAAGAGTCGTTACTGGTATAATTGCAAAATTTATTTTCCATAAAATAAATAGAAGCAGGGACGCTTCACAAAAATTAAATTATAATTAAAACATGGAGGTATTGTTATGGGAATGGTAGTAAGAACTAATATGAATGCGTTAAACGCAAACAGAAATTTAAACAAGAATAACAAAACAAATTCTAAGTCTTTGGAAAAACTTGCATCAGGTTTTAAGATTAACCGTGCTGGTGATGATGCTTCAGGTCTTGCAATCTCTGAAAAGATGAAGGCACAGATTAAGGCTCTTGGAACAGCATCTGCAAACTGTGAAGATGGTGTTTCATTCGTTCAGACAGCTGAAGGTTACATGACAGAAGTTCATGATATGCTTAACAGAATGGTTGAACTTTCTGAAAAGTCAGCTAATGGTATTAACCAGGATAGCAACAACAGAGGTGCTTCAGCTTACGGTACATCAACAGATGGTTCACTTCTTGCTGGTACAGACAGATCAGCTCTTCAGGCTGAAATGGATCAGCTTTGTGCTGAAATTGATAGAATTGCATTGACAGCTAACTTCAATGGTAACAAGCTATTCAATGGTAACCTTGATGCTTCTTCTGGTGCTTCTGTTGCCCTTGCTGATGGCACAGGATATGACACTACAGCTAGTGGTAGTGTTGGTAAGGCTCTTTCACTTCAGATTGGTGAAACATCAAACAGATCTGATAAGCTTACAGTAAGTATCAAGAGAATGACAACTGATAATCTATTTAAGGCATTGAATACTTCTGTTACTTATAATAAGGCTGATGGTTCAGCAACAACTGCTGCTACACTTACAGTAGCCAATGGTACAACTGGTGCTAATACAATTAATGTTGGCGCAGCTGCAACTGTTGGTGTTGCAAGTTCATGGAAAAATGGTGTTACAATTAATATCAGTGATCAGGCTATGGCTTCTAAGTCAGCTGAATTGATTCGTACTGCTATTGATGAAGTTTCTATGCAGAGAGCTCAGCTTGGTGCTACACAGAACAGACTTGATTACACAATCAATAACCTTGATACAAGCAAGGAAAATATCGAATCAGCTAACAGCCGTATTCGTGATACAGATATGGCATCTGAAATGATGAAGTATACTCAGTCTAACGTACTTACACAGGCTGCTCAGGCTATGCTTGCTCAGGCAAATACACAGCCACAGAACGTACTTCAGCTTCTACAGTAATTTTTACTTTGAAGTTTATTTACATAGTTGTATAATATCGGTGATAAACCGTCCTTGAAAAAGGACGGTTTATTGCTAATTAATTACTGATATAA
>JAVBRC010000168.1:0-9260 GCA_031548405.1 Oscillospiraceae bacterium
TGCCGTCAATATTTGTCAATGTTTAATTTGTGGAGCAATAATTCGGGTAATATAACTGTAAAGTGCGATGGTGGTACTTATCCGACTATCGAAACTCGAAAAGATGGTAAAGCTAATTGCATGACAACAGTTGCTAAGGATAGCATGGTTATGCAGCCTTTAAGAGTTGGTGATATCGGCAGCAAGTCCCAAGGACACAGGGTATATTCAGTGTCAGGCAAATCAATAACGCTTTCAGCAAATGGTGGTGGACAAGGTGGATCTACAGGCTTATATAAAATAAATCTGCCTGATGGAGATTATATTATACGCAAACTTTCACCAGTTGAGTGTGAGTGACTTCAAACGTTGCCTGATAATTATACCGAGGCTGTGTCTAATACACAACGATACAGGCAGTTGGGCAATGGCTGGACCGCGGATGTAATTGCACATATATTGAGTTTTATATAACAAATTTAAGACTGTTTTAAGGGTATTATATTGCCCTTAAAACAGTCTTTTTTGTGTTTTGCGTGTCGCATTTTTGCGTTTTGCGTGGCAAGCAACATTCTCCTCGCGGAGAACGTGGATTGAAATAAAAAAACCGTAACAAAAATGGTTACGGTTTTTTCGTTATTCAGATAGCCATACGCTTGATCACTATTAAATCAAAAATATTTATATTTTGATCTTGGTTTAAATCAGCTAGATTTGCTTGTTTACTTGTCAATTCTGATAAACCAACCAAATACTTTTGCAGTATTGTTACGTCAGCAATATTAACAGCACCATCTAAATTTATATCACCCATCTTATTGTCAGTTTTTATAACACTAAGAAGCATTTCATTTAGTTGTGCATCATACATATTGCAGTTATCCCTGTCATAATGTAATTCTGTAATATCCCATAGTACCGGGCATAGCTGACAGTTATACGCAACTTCACAGACGGATTTTAGGAATAGTTTAACTGAATCACTGTCCTTATTTTTCTTAGGACAGCCATATTCTCCGACAATTACAGGGATACCCTTATCAACAAAATGTTCTTTCATCTTATTCATTTCACTGTTTAATTCAACGAAATCCGCTTCAGTTCCCCATGTTGAACGAGCTTTTGCCCAGCTTGCATCTTCTTCAAGTATTGCAAATGATGCGGGAGTATAATAATGCACTGAAACTGCACATCTATTTTCAGGATCAATAGGCATTTTAAAAAGTTCATCACAAGTATGTCCGATATTTGTTGCATATCCTGCAATAAGTAAATGACGTTTTGGATTATTTCCACCTGATGAACGTACAATATCAAGGAATTTTTGGTTTATTTCATTAAGCAGATTAAACGCTACAACTTTTTCTGAATACGCCCCACCATATTGATTCCACACACTATCCCAGCATCCCTCTTCATTAAGGGATTCAAACATCAGATAATCACTGTAATTTTCAAAAGCATCACATAACTGAGTCCATATTCTTGTGTATTTATACATACAATTTTCTTTATCTGTTGGGAAATTGTTAAACCAACCATTGTCATAATGAATATTCAGGATTACATACAAATCACAATCAATTGCCCAATCTACAACTTCACGAACAGCTTCGAGATATTGACTGCTTATAGTATAATTTTCTCCAATCATATTAGACCATGCAACCGGAACTCGTAATACACCAAAACCTGCTTCGGCATAACCACGAATCATATCTTCTGTAATTACCGGACTGCCCCATGCAGTTTCGTAAGATTCTGGTGTTCCGTCGCCCCATTGTGCAATCCAATCGCCACATGCCTCGTATGTGTTTCCGAGATTTATGCCTATTCCCATATCGCGAACAAGCTCCATCGTTGTTAAGTCGCGCATCTGAGTTTCATTAGTTTCCAGTGCCTGAGCAGGTGTCACTACATTTATAGCCATCATACACACTGCTGAAAAAATTGCAATAGTCTTTTTAAACATAATGTTTCCTTTCACAAATTGTTATTTCTTCTATACTCTGTTGGTGTGCAACCACACTCTTTTTTAAATTGCCTTAAAAAACTGTATTCACAGCCATATCCGCATCTTTCAGCTATTTCAGAAACAGTCATATCAGTTGAGATAAGAAGTCGTTTAGCATTGTGTATTCTTGAATTTATTACATCAGACATTATATTAACGCCAAACATTTTTTTATATAAATGCTGAAGACCGGAACGGCTTATCCCCATAAAATCAGCCATTTCTTCAATACTCTGAAAACTTTCAGGCATATTATATATTCTTGTTCTAAGATATGTTAATTTAGAATTTTTCTCCCTAACAGTTTTAAGTGAAGGATATTCACCCGACTTTATCATCTGAATTATTTTCATAATAAGAATATCAGCATATTTATGCTCAATTTCGCTATGAAACATTTCAGCCGAATAATGCTCATAAGACATAATGTGAATTATTCTTGTCAATTCATCCACATTTTTTAAATAATGTGGCTGGTCAAGAATTATTCCTTTTTCCACCATGCTTTTCTTTTCCTGCAATGACATTTCAAAGTAGAACCAATCGTCTGTATAAGTTTCACCATTTGCACAATAACGGCATTGTGTAGTAGGGGATATGATTATTACAGATCCAGGTTTCACTTTATACTTTTCTCCGTTTAATTCAAACAATGAGGGGGTTTTAACCAGTAAAAAGAGATAACATCCAGGGCCATTGGGACAATCCATAACAAATTGTGCATCATGAGTATAATTGTATCCTATCACGCCAATTTTCATTCAAACAACTCCTTTGCTGGATTTATACTACTATATTATCATATTCAAACTAATTTTACAATAACAATTCTATCATCACTACATAACATTTTATGCAAATTTAAAGTGATGCCGCATAAAGATTGTATGCATATTGCGACATCAGATTTTTTGTTAGAATGTATAAAAATTCCGAATGCATACTGATGTATGTCAAGGAATTTTTGTGTAAGATTACGGAAAAATGTGCTAACAAGATGTGTGCGAAGCCGCTAGGCGGGCATTGGTCGGTGTTGCCTTAAAATAAAATTCTAGTTGAACGTTGTTGTCTTAATACAATTACTGCTGTAAAATGAGATGAGATTTTGACTTTCAAATAACTCAAAATATATAGTTCGTGTAAAAGTATTTTTAAAGGAATTAGTATTATCAAAAAACAATATTTCACATAATAATAAAGCATTGAAAAAAATATTCAAATATGATATAATAGCAATATCATACAAAATATATTATTTTTTTACAAAAAATATATTAGGACATAGGAGGTTATTATATGGGAACCAAAAGAGTACTAATCGTTGACGATTCAGAAATAGATCGTGAAATTTTAAAAAATATGACCATCCAAAAGTTTGATATAGTTGAGGCGGATAATGGATATTCTGCACTTGAATTAATGCTTGATAAAAATCAAAAACTTGATGCTGTTCTTTTGGATATTTCAATGCCAATACTTGATGGTTTTGATGTGCTGCAAATTATGCAGGAAAAAGGAATTGAAAATCTTCCAGTTATTCTTATAACATCAGAGGCAACTACGGCTAATGTTCACAGGGCAGTGAAGTATAATGTTGCTTATTTTATAAGTAAACCATATAATGAAAAGGTTGTATACGGTGGTTTAAAAGATTTGTTTGGAGATATTGAGAATTATTCGAAAGATAAAATAGTAATTCCAAATGAAAAGCTTTCTGAATCTGATGTTACAATGACGATGAAATATACTTCTGGGCTTATTGACTTATTTAAAAAATATCAGGTAAACAATAACAGAAATGATAGAAGATATGTTAGAATTTCTAATATTATGAGAATACTATTGAAAAAATATAAAAATTTAAATCCTAAAGTAGATTTGGATGACAATAAAATAAATATTATTTCTCGTGCAGCTTATTTATGTGATATCGGTTATATGGCGATTCCAGATGATATAATATCTAAAAGAATTCATACTCCAGAAGAAAAGTTTCTATACGATAATCATACTGAGATTGGGGCAAAGTTTATTGAATTAAATTCTGCTGCATCATGTAGATATTTTGTGAAAATCTGTAAAGATATTTGTATTAATCATCATGAACGCTTTGATTCACGCGGCTTCTTGCAAGATTCATACGATAGTTCAATATACCCACAATTATGTTTGCTATGTTTAGCGTTTGATAAATTATTTTCAACACGCCCAAAGTTTAATGAAAAGGAATTTGATTTTGTTGCAAATGAACTGGCAATGGATAAAGGTTTGGTAAAATATAAGGTGATTCAGTTACTTTATGAATGCCGAAAAGCTATAATTAATTATTATTTTGATTTTGCAAGATAATAGTTCAACATAACATATTGTTAAGCAATTGACAACATGTTATGTACATTTTGCTGAAAGCAAATATAATGTCCATACATTTTGTACAAATTGGGGCAGTTATCTATATAATGTAAGATGATATATTTTAAGAATATGTTCTAACGATATTCCATATATTTTTTCAATAAAAAGATTCTAAAGCATAAGAAAGAGTGAAACAATGAAAAAAAAACGTTTGAACTGGCTTGGGATAGGTATGTTTAGTGTTTGCATACTTGCATTTATTTCAGCAGCCTTTTCTATGAAATCAACGGTATCTTTAACCAATCAAATTAACTCTATAAATCAGAACACATATGTAGTAAAAAGCCATTTACAAAAAGTACGGTCACGATTATCCGAAATAAGATTGATTTTACCATCGTTACTTGAATATGATAATACATTGCAAAAGGAACATATCTATAATCTATTAAGTGAACGTGATGAAATACAGGATGAAACAATACAAGATATCAGGAAACATTACTTAGGTTCTCAAAAGGATATTGATGAGCTTCAAAAAGCCTTTTATGAACTCAGAGAAGCCAGAACACTCGCTGTAGAAATTTACGCACCAAAAAGTGATATTAAGAATATACTGAAATATTTTGAAAAAAACATTGATCCATATAGCGATAAGATTTTAGATGAACTTGAGGAAATCGAAGCTCATGTCGACACAAATATGATTAATGCTACTAAAAATTCAGGAGCGACGATGATTATAGATTGTATCGTCACAAGTGCACTTTTCTTGGTAATTGTTTTAATGGTTATTGTAACTATTTCTGTAGGGAATAAAAGAAATAGAGAAGCTCAATATATAGAAAAATTATTTGAACTTCTATCAACTTATACAGAAGATGTATTTTTTATATATAATGTTTCAAAAAAACAATATGAATATGTAAGCACAAACAGTTTTAAGCTACTCGGAATTAAAAATTCTAAATTTCATAAAAAGCCTTTGATAATTAGTGAATATTTATCAAAAGAAAGTAAAAAGAAATATAACGATATAGCTAATGCCGGAGATATTTATGATATTATAGAAACTGATCTGGAATTTTGTAAAGATGGTGTGTCTAAGAATTTAAAGCTTAGAATATATCCTGTTTTATCAAAAAATAAATTAACTCAAAATATTGCAGTAATAACCGATCAGACAAAAGATATAGAAATTCAAAATGTTCTTAAAGATGCACTGCTTAATGCACAAAAGGCAAGTGATGCAAAACGAGATTTTCTTTCAAGAATGTCTCATGAGATAAGAACTCCTATGAATACAATTATTGGTATGAATACAATTGCACTTCGTCACATTGATGATATAGATTATGTGGTTGATTGTTTGAAAAAAGTTTCATTATCTTCTACTCACTTGTTGTCACTAATTAATGATATTCTCGATATGTCAAAAATTGAAGACAATAAATTTTCAATCAATAATGTTCAGTTTGATTTTAAAAGTCTAATTGAATCTATTACATCACTTATTTACCCACAGGCTGAAGCAAAAAACCAAATATTTAATATTAATATTACCAATTTGACAGAAGAAACTCTTATTGGTGATTCACTTAGGGTAAATCAGGTTCTTATCAATCTTTTATCAAATGCATTAAAGTTTACACCAGTTGGTGGACAAATAGATTTAGATATCTTAAAGGTTCGTAAAAATAATAGCACTATTGTTATTCGATTTGTTGTTACCGATACTGGAATTGGTATGAGTGAAACATTTTTAGAGAAATTATTTATGCCATTTGAGCAGGAAAACAGTTTAACTGCTCAACAGTATGGCGGTACTGGTCTTGGAATGTCAATTGCTAAAAACCTTGTGACTCTAATGAATGGAAAAATTGCAGTTGAAAGCAAAATAAATGAAGGTACAAAATTCATAGTTGAAATTCCGTTTGGAGTAGTTGAAGAATCCTTTGAGTCTGACAGGGATTTTAATGATATTAAGGTACTTGTTGTTGATGATGATAAAAGTACTTGTGAACACGCAATGGTTATTATGGAGCAAATTGGCATAAATGCCAGCTGGGTATGCAGTGGCAGAGAGGCTGTTGATTCTGTTATGTCTGCTCATGAAAAAGGAGAGGATTATGATGTTTGCTTTATCGACTGGTGTATGCCAGAAATGGATGGTGTAGAAACTGCCAGAAACATTCGTAAAAAGCTCGGTCCTGATACATTGATAATAATAATCAGTGCATATGATTGGAGTTTAATTGAACATGAGGCTCGTGAAGCTGGTGTAAATGCTTTTGTTTCAAAGCCGATGTTTACTTCGACAATTTATGATACATTAAACACTGTTATTTTCCAAAAAAATGCAAAGACCGTTAATAACTCTAATAACAAGGTAGAATATAACTTTAATGGTAAAAAGGTTCTTCTCGCAGAAGATAATATGATTAATCAAGAAATAGCAACAATTCTACTTGAAGAAGCTGGAGTTAAAGTTGATTGGGTTGAAAATGGAAAATTAGCGGTTGAAAAATTTGAATCATCAGCCAATGATGAATATTCAGCTATTCTTATGGATATTCAGATGCCTGTTATGAATGGTTATGAATCATCTATGGCAATCAGAAAATCGTCTCATACAAATGCTAAAACTATACCTATTATCGCTATGACTGCAAATGCATTTAATGAAGACATTCAGCTTACAAAAAAAGCTGGAATGAATGGACATATTTCAAAACCAATTGATATTGGCTTGCTATATAAAACACTTGCGGAATTTATATAGTAATTTAAGTAATGACTGATTATTTTATACACATTTTAATTTATTATACTTTTTTGAGAATAAAATGTTGAAATAAGCTTGAAAGTTTTACTAAAATATCATATAATAATATTAAGAGAGCTATCTATAGAATTAAATACTTTAAGTAATAGATATTTGAATTATAGGAGGATGCATTATGAGTTCTGTATTAATTGTAGATGACAGTAAGGAAAATATAGAAAGTTTAAGAGCAATCTTAGAGGGTGAATATAAGGTTTTTGTTGCGGATTCTGGTATGGTTGCACTAAATATAATGAAAAAAGTTCAACTGGACCTCGTTCTGTTAGATGTTGTCATGCCTGGACTTAGTGGTCTGGATGTTTTAGATGAAATGAAAAAGGATAAAAGGCTCGAGGCTATTCCGGTTATTTTTATCAGTGGTGCTGGTGATTTATCTGATGAAACTAAGGGTGTGGAAAGCGGTGCAGTGGATTACATTCACAAGCCATATAATCCTGAGATTGTTTATCTGAAGGTTAAAAACCATATAATTAATAAGTTGAGCAGAGATAATTTGGAACGTCTTGTTGAAATTAGAACTGCTGAGCTAAGTGCTTCCAGAAAAGCTGTAATCATGGGAATGTCAATGTTAGCAGAAGGAAGAGATCAGGAAACGGGTAATCATCTTCAGCGTATGCAGGAATATACTAAAATTATTGCGAAATATATTAATAAAAAATATCCCGAAATTTTATCTCGCGAAGAATTACAAAGTACAATATTATATGCGCCTTTGCACGATATTGGAAAGGTCAGCATACCTGACAGTATTCTATTGAAAACTGGTCGACTTACAACCGAAGAATTTGTAACTATTCAAGCTCATACAACATTTGGTGCACAAATTTTAAAAAAGACAGAAAAATTTTTAATGTCAAATGATGGAAAAGATGCACTTCGTGTAGCAATTGAAATTTGTGAAAGTCATCATGAGAAATTTGATGGAACAGGCTATCCAAATGGTATAAAGGGCGAAGAAATTCCAATTTCAGCAAGAATTGTGGCACTGGCTGATATTTATGATGCATTGACAAGTGAACGTCCTTATAAAAAGGCATTTTCACACGAAGAAGCGTTTGATATAATAACAGTTGGTGATGGAAGAACTATGCCACAACATTTTTCACCTGAAGTTTTAGAGGCATTTATTGAAAAACAATATGCATTTAAGTCTTTAAGTAAGAGTCTTGGTGAAGATTTCAATGAGAAGTAAAATACATAATGAAATTATTGCATTAGGTATAATCAAGTAATTACTTATTAAAATTGTCAAGATATCCTAAAATAAAAAAACAAAAGTCTATTAAGCTTTTTTACAGAAGCTTTATAGACTTTTTTATTTATAAATTTTTTCTGATTTGAGAAACAATTACCTCCATACTTGAGTAATCATAATTTTCAACTGCAATATTAAGCGGAGTGAAATCAATTTGCGTAGAAACATCCCAATTTGTAGTACTGAGTTTATTTATTATGCTTTCACAAATTTCAATTTGATAGCTATTGATCGCAATTACAAGAGCGTCCAATTGCTTTATAAGAACGTCTTTCGTGTCGTTGGTTCTTATAGTTTCAGGAGAATTAATAATTTTAATATTCTTCTGTATTATATCAGCAACTTCATCAAAAACTTGAAGATATTTTTCACGAACACTTTGATTAGTTAAGTCGCCCAGCAACTCTTTTGCTAACTCGAAGAGCTGGTTTATACCCAAATTACCAGCAACACCCTTTACAGTGTGAACCATACGTCTATCTTCTTCCTGATCATCTGATTTTGGAACATCATAGTAATTTTCAATGAATTTTAGTAGTGATTTATAGTATAAGACCTCTTTTCCAGCAAATCTGGCTATTCCTGATTTAGTATCAAATGTATTGGATAATGCCTGTTTCGCTTCCTGAGATACAAAAAAATTAGTCTGATTGTTTATCATGGCTTATATTAGCTCCTTTGATTATATTGGATTAATAACATTCTATCATGTTTATCAGTATAAGTCAAGGTGATATGGTGAATTTAGTATCGAGTTATTGTTATAATTATCCAATTAACAACCTATAGTGTTAGCTGAAATGTACAAAACA
>JAVBRC010000200.1:0-10122 GCA_031548405.1 Oscillospiraceae bacterium
AAAACAACTGATTGTCCGATATTTTTTTGAACTAAATGACAAATACACGACGATACAAATCAGGGATCAAGCAATCGGGAGCAAGTTTTTCTTTCACTTTCTCAGTATAATCGGGGTTTCGGAAAAGAAAATCTAAAATTCCTTCTTCTGCCTTAACTTCTTTTAACGCTGAAGATCTTTTTGGTACAAGTGAATCAGAAAAAAACGGCTTTGTGCGTATTGCCTGCCATTCATTTTTTTTGTCTATGTTACGATTTTTCTTTATTTCGCTGTTAATCTGTGCTCTTAAAACGTCAATATTAATCTCATTTTACTATGCAATCTTGGAAATATAGACATCACGTTCCAGATTATTTGAAATTTGAGAAAGAATTCTAACACTCTTTTTTAGGAAATTCACTTTTCCGGTATCTGTATCAAGGTCAATTCCTATTTTACACTTTTCAAGCTCAAAATTTATTGCACCATCGGAATTATCAAGTAACATTTTAAAACGCTGTCTGCCGAATTTTTTTATGTACTCATCCGGATCCTTAGCACCATCCATTTTGATTATTTTTGTCGTTATTCCAGCGTCACCAAGCAGGTTTATTGCACGTTGAGTGGCTTTTTGACCTGCATTGTCACTGTCATAAGCAATAATTACTTCATCAGCATAAGTTTTCATTATTCTTGCCTGTTCAGGTGTCAGAGAAGTACCCAATGTTGCGACAACATTCTCAAAACCAGCCTGATTTATGGCAATTACATCCATGTATCCTTCAGCAAGAACTAATTTTTTAACAGGTGAATTTTTAGCATAATTCAACGAAAAAAGGTTACGGCTCTTTCTAAAAACAGGTGTGTCTGAAGTATTAAGATACTTCGGGACACTGTCATCAAGAACACGTCCGCCAAAGGCTATTACGTTTCCTCTGAGGTCAATAATCGGAAATATAACACGATTGCGAAATGCATCATAAACATTTTTTTCGTTTTTACCTAAGTTTACAACACCTGCCGCAAGCATTTCATTATCATTATAGCCAAGTGAAGTCAGGTGATTTTTAAGCCCGTCCCAGCTGGCTGGTGCAAAACCAAGACCATATTTTTTTATGGTTTCTGGTTTTAATCCTCTTGTAACAAAATATTTTAACCCGTTTTTATCTTCTCCTGAAACAAGTTGACGGAAATAATAATTTGCAGTTTCACGGTTTATTTCATAAATACGTTTTTTGAGCTGCCCAGCAGAATTATCTGCCGAATTTTCTGGCATATCAAGTCCGCCCCTTTGTGCCAGAAGGCGAATTGATTCAATATAATCCAGATTTTCTATACGTTTTATAAAGGTTACAACGTCACCACCAGCACCGCAGCCAAAGCAATAAAAGCTCTGAGTATCTGTGTAAACATGGAATGACGGTGTTTTTTCAGAATGAAACGGACATAGAGCAACATGGTCATGTCCGCTTCTTTTAAGGCTCACATAATTTCCTATTACAGTATCAATAGAATTTGCAAGCTTTAATTGATATAAAAATTCTTCGGGGAGTGGCATTTTTCTTCACCTACTTCCAGAAATGCGGTACAAATAATTCATTAAAAAGATCAACGGCATACCCGTCACTCATACCGGAAATATAATCGCACACTGCTCTGTCAATATCATATTTATGTAAGATTTTCTGATATTCATCTGGAAGCCTTTGAGGGTGTTTTTTAAAATACTCATAAAGCTTTTCGACAAGCTGTTTTGCTTTTTTTTCTTCCGTTTTAGCAGCAGAGTGAGTATAAACGTGTTCAAACATAAATGAACGCAGTTCATCATGAGCAGCCTTAACGTCTTTAGCCATACGAATTTCATCAGCACCATTTTCAATAATCGAGCTTATCAAAGTAGTAATTCTCTGGGATTTTGTAATCCCGAGAATCTCAGCGGGATATTTCGGCAAATCAGAATTTTTCAAAATTCCAGCACGAATAGAATCTTCAATATCATGATTAATGTATGCAATTTTATCCGAAAGTCTGACAACGTTACCCTCAGCAGTTTTTGCAACTGCATTGGTATGGCAGGCAATTCCGTTTTTCACTTCATAAGTAAGGTTAAGACCTTTGCCATCTTTTTCAATATAATCCACTACTCGGATACTTTGCAGATAATGCTTATATCCATGAGGGCATATTTCATCAAGAATTGCTTCTCCGGAATGCCCAAAAGGGGAGTGTCCCAGATCATGTCCAAGAGCGATTGCCTCCGTTAAATCCTCGTTGAGCCTTAATGCACGGGCGATAGTTCTTGCAATTTGCGAAACCTCAAGTGTATGTGTCAGACGAGTCCTGTAGTGATCGCCAACAGGTGAGAGGAACACCTGAGTTTTACGTTTTAATCGTCTGAAGGAATTACAATGAAGAATTCTATCTCTGTCACGCTGAAAATCAGTTCTAAGCAGACATTTTTCTTCATGTTTCGCACGTTTTCCATTTCCTGACGATATACAAGCATAGGGGCTGAGCGTTGTAAGTTCAAGAAGCTCGGTTTGTTCTCTTACGGTCATAACTTATCATTCCCCCTAGTTTTTTTAAAAAAAGTGTTCAGCAGACATTTATACATTATAAATTATATCACAAATAAATACATTTTTCAATAGAAATCTATTATTTTTGCAAAATCATGTTATTGCACAAGTAATAGTTGATTTTTATATAATTTAATGTTGAAAATCACCATTTCAGATTCGCTGCACTATTTGATTGGTAATTTTTATAAAAAACACTTGACATGGAGTACACTCTAGGTGTTATGATATATACATACTAATTATTAATTCGGAGGTAATGAAAATGAAGGTAATACTTGTAAACGGAAGTCCTAACAAGAACGGTTGTACTTATACTGCACTCTGTGAGGTTGAAAAGACGCTAAATCAAAGTGGTGTTGAAACAGAAATATTCTGGATTGGTACGAAGGCTGTTTCTGGCTGTATTGCTTGTAAGGGCTGCATTGAAAATAGAAAATGCGTTATTGATGACGTTGTAAATGAATTTGCTGAAAAAGCTCAGAGTGCTGATGGCTTTGTGTTTGGTTCTCCTGTACACTATGCCGGACTCGCTGGTAATATGGCTTCATTTATGGATAGAGTGTTCTATTCTTCTGCTTGTGGAGGCAATGCTAAGATATTCAGATATAAGCCTGTTAGTGGTATAATTTCTGCGAGACGTGGCGGAGCAACGGCTGCTTACGACCAGTTTAACAAGTATTTTGGTATTACAGAAATGCCGATTATTTCTACTCGTTATTGGAATATGGTTCATGGCTCGAATGCTGAGGAAGTTATAAAAGATGAAGAGGGTATGCAGTGTATGCGTATGCTTGGAAGAAATATGGCTTACTATTTAAAGTGTATTGAGGCTGGAAAAAATGCTGGAATTGAACTTCCAGAGCGTGAAAAGATAGTAATGACAAACTTTATCAGAAAGGATTAATTTTATGAAAAATGTAATTATCATTTCAGCTAGTGCAAGAAAAAACGGAAACTCTGACTTACTTTGTAATGAATTTTTGAGAGGTGCAGAGGAAACTGGAAATACAGTTGAAAAAGTCTGTCTTGGAGATTTGAAGATTGGCTATTGTATGGGATGCGGAGTTTGCAATACTACTCATGAATGCGTTCAAAAGGACGATATGAAAGATTTGTTGGATAAAATAGTATGTGCAGATGTAATCGTACTCGCAACACCAGTTTATTTTTACACTATGAATGCACAGTTGAAAACGATGATTGACAGATGTGTTCCAAGATACACGGAAATCAGCAACAAGGAATTTTATTTTATCGCAACAGCAGCAGATACTAATCAGTCTATGCTTGAAAAGACTATTGACGGACTTCGTGGCTTTACAGATGATTGTCTTAAAAATCCAATTGAAAAGGGCGTTATTTATGCAACTGGTGTATGGGATAAGGGTGCTGTTACTAAAACGAAATTTATGGAACAAGCTTATCAAATGGGAAAAAATGTATAAACATATTGTATGTATATAAAGGAGATTTTTATGAGTAGTCTAGAAATTAATAAAAAGGCTGTTACTGTAAAAAGTATTATTGCAGTAATAGCAGTTGCTTCGGCGGTAATACTTCCGCAGATTTTTCATGCAGTTGGTACGATTTCGGGTACTGGGGCCGCAATGGGCGCAGCATTTTTACCTATGCATATTCCTGTGTTACTCGCTGGGTTTTTAGGCGGGCCTATAGCTGGCTTGGTTTCTGGAATTTTAAGTCCGATTATAAGTTTTGGTATTTCTGGAATGCCAACCTCTGCAATGCTGCCATATATGATTATTGAGCTTGCAGTTTATGGTCTTGTTTCTGGTATCCTTTCAAAGTCCAAGATTAATACATTTTTTAAGCTTGTTATAACTCAGGTTGCAGGCCGCCTTGTTCGTGCTGGTGCAGTTTTAATAGCAATTTATGCTTTTGGAAATACTCAGCTTACAATTGCATCAATCAGTGCATTTGTAACAGCTGGGCTTTTCGGAATAATACTTCAGTGGGCATTTATTCCGTTGTTTGCAGACCGTATGGAAGGACTTAAAAAATCCTATGAATAATCTTGAAAAAGCGAAGGGACTTTTAAAAGAGTCCAAATATACTTGTGTACTTTGCCTAGAAGATACGGTTTATACAAGTGTTGAAAAAGGCGTTTCACCAATGCTTGGATTTATAAATTCAGGCGTAGATTTAAAAGGGTTTTCAGCAGCTGATAAAATCGTTGGAAAAGCTGTTGCTATGCTGTTTGCATTTGCGGGAGTTACGGAAATTTATGCAGATGTTATAAGCAGGTCGGCAATGGAGTTTCTTGATTCCTCTGAAATATCGTATTCATATAAAATAGTTGCAGACAGTATTATAAATAGAAAAGGCGATGGAATTTGCCCTATGGAGCAGGCTGTTGCTGATATATCGGATAAAAATGAAGCTTATGAAACAATAAAGTTGACATTAAGAAAATTAAGGGGTGATTTTAACATGAAGAAATTAGGGTTCGGGTTTATGCGTTTACCGCTTTTAGATGATAAAGATCAGACCAGCTTTGATAAAGAACAGCTTTGCAAGATGGTTGATATTTTTCTTGAAAAGGGTTTTACATATTTTGATACGGCGTATATGTATCATAATTTTCAGAGCGAAAATATTGTGCGTGAAGTTCTTGTGGAGCGTTATCCACGAGATAAATTTGTTCTTGCTACAAAAATGCCGGTTATGTTTCTTAAAAAGTCTGAGGATATGGAGCGTATTTTTAATGAACAGCTTGGAAAATGCGGTGTAGAATATTTTGATTACTACTTAATTCATAATCTAAATGTTGCACACTATGAAATTGCTAAAAAGCTTAATACATTTGAGTTTGTGTCACAGATGAAAAAAGAAGGAAAGATTAAGTCAATGGGATTTTCTTTCCATGATAAAGCTGACTTGCTAGATGAAATTCTTACAGCACATCCTGAGGTTGAGTTTGTTCAATTACAGATGAATTATCTTGATTGGGAAAGCGAAAACATTCAGTCACGCAAGTGCTATGAAGTAGCAATCAGGCATGGTAAAAAGGTTATTGTTATGGAGCCTGTCAAGGGGGGTACGCTTGCAAATGTTCCGAAAAGTGCAGAGGAACTTTTGAAAGAATATGCTCCATACAATTCAGTGGCATCATGGGCAATTCGCTTTGCGGCAAGTCCTGAGGAGGTAATAACTGTTTTAAGCGGTATGAGCAATATGGAGCAGCTGCTTGACAATACTGGATACATGGAAAACTTTTTACCGCTTAATGCAACTGAAAATTCAATCGTTCATGAGGTTGCAGAGATTATTAATTCTTCAATTGCCATTCCTTGTACGTCATGCAGATATTGTGTTGACGGTTGTCCAAAGAAAATACCTATTCCTGATTATTTTGAGCTTTATAATGCTGAATTACAGGAAGTTAAAAAAGCTTTCACTGTTCAGGGTGTGTATTACGAAAATCTGACGCAGAATTTTGGAAAGGCTTCGGATTGTATCGGCTGTAAACAGTGTGAAAAGCTGTGTCCGCAGAATATTGAGATAATCAAGAATTTAAAATACGTTGCGAAAGCGTTTGAGTAATAAATTTTTAGTGGGGTGAGCTATTTGACCATTTCAGAGGCTGGAAAAAAGTACGATATTTCCATTGATACGCTTCGTTATTATGAACGAATAGGGTTAATTCCACCTGTACGGAGAAACAAAAGCGGTTTGCGGGATTATGATGAGTCTTCGTGCAACTGGATTGAGTTTATCAAGTGCATGAGGAGTGCGGGGTTGCCGATTGAGGTTTTGATTGAGTATGTTGCGTTGTTTCGTCAGGGAGATGAAACTATGTCTGCCAGAAAAGAGTTGCTTATTGAGCAGCGTGAGATTTTGCGTCAAAAGATTGATGAAATGAGGAGTACGCTCGAGCGTCTGGATCATAAGATTGAGCTTTATGATAGCTGTGAGAATAATAAGTGTGAGTGTAAGCTTGGGGGATATTAAACTATCCCCGCCGAACGGCGCATAGTTTAGGTCAACCCTTTTTAAAGGGGCAACGTGACGTTGCATCCAATCGCCGTTCGGCGGTGAGAGTTGACTCGTGGCACGCAAAGCGAAGCGAAAATAGTTTGGGTCAACCCTTTTTAAAGGGTTGACCCAAACTATTTTCGCTTCGCTAACGTGTCGGTTAGTTAACTGTGCCGTTCAGCGGAGCTAGTTAAAGCTGCGGAAACATGAATGTCGCAATCTGGAAATATATCAGCATTGAACAAGTGTCTACAATTGTACTGATAAGCGGTGTCGCCATTAACGCTGGATCAAGCTTCACCTTTTTAGCAAGTAATGGTAAAACGCATCCAATGAATTTGGATATCATAACTGTACCAACAATTGATAATGCAATTGTAATTGACAGCAATAAATCATGGTTATAGAAAAGATATATTCTTGCTCCATTTGCTAAAGCCAATGTTACACTTACCATCAGCGATATTCTGAATTCCTTCCACACAACACTGAAAAAATCTTTGAAACTGATTTCTTCAGTTGCAAGTCCTCTGATAACAGTGGTCGAACTCTGTGAACCACAGTTTCCACCTGTTGACATCAGCATCGGTATAAACGAAACTAAAAGTGGTAACGCCTGAAATGCTTCTTCATATGTTGAAAGCAGTGAACCAGTTATCGTTGCAGAAAACATCAGAATTAACAGCCAGCCAATTCGGTTCTTGGCATGAGTAAATACTGAAGTTTTAAAGTATGAGTCCTCCGCCGGCTGCATAGCCGCCATCTTTGAGAAATCCTCTTCATTCTCTTCCTGTATGACATCAAGCACGTCATCGAATGTGATAATTCCGACCATACGACAATCATTATCAACTACCGGCATTGCCAGAAAATCGTATTTAGAAAATTTCTTTGCAACAATTTCTCTGTCCTCATGCGTATTAACATGGATTACATTCGTATCCATTATGTTTTTTATTTTCACATTCTCATCTGCTGTTACTAAATCAAGTATTGTGACAAATCCTATTAACTTTCTTGCTTCAGTAACATAACAGGTGTAAATCGTTTCCTTTACAACACCGACTTTTCTTATCCATTCAAGTGCATCACGAGTTGTCATGTCTTTATGAAAATATACATACTCCGTTGTCATTACACTTCCTGCACTGTCAGTCGGATAATTTAAAATGTCATTAATCTGCTTTCTTGTTTCGCTATCAGAGTTCTGAAGTATTCTTGAAACAACGTTGGCAGGCATTTCTTCAATAATGTCAACTGTATCATCGACAAAGATATCGTCGAGCATTTCTCTAAGCTCTTTATCACTGAATGCACTGATAAGATGCATCTGCGTGTCGCTATTCATGTAAGTGAATGTTTCAGCAGCAAGCTCCTTGGGGAGTATCCTGAATATTAATGTGATTTCACGGGGTTCAAGTGTTTCAAGAAGTGTGGCAAGATCGGCTGGATATAAATCTCTGACTATAGATTTTATCTTAATATAATTCTTTTCTTTTAAAAGTTCAGTCAGTTTTTGTGTCATCTTTATTACCTCCGTGAATATATAATATTTTCACTTTTTTAGCCAAGTGAAGAGCTGTATTTCCTTATATTCTGAAACAAAAAAAACCGTGTCTTAGCTGACACGGGTAACAATCATTGCAGATTTATAGTTACCGTTCGAGCTTTAGCTTCGCAGGGCGTGAAATTACATTAGAATATGCCTTCTTTTTCGACATCTCCTGTTAACCAGCTCATTGTGTTTCCACTATTTTGCGGCAGTAACCCATATCCCTGTGGTAGCCTTACCTACCGGACCATTTATATCAATATAATTTTACTATATTTTTTCCGATTTGTCAATATTTCTTCAATTCATGTGGAAATTTAACAAAAAACCATTGTAAATTTTACATAAATATATTTCATTAAATTGTAGCAAATAGCAGAATTTTGAACAAATTATTAAAAAAGGGTTACAATTTTGGAATAGTTATGATATAATGATAATAATTTGTAACAACATTTTTAAGGAGTGAAATTTGATGAAGTCAAAATGCCAAAAGGTGATTACTGCATTGACAGCCTTGACCATGACATTTTCGATGGCAATGAGTGTTAATGCTGATACCTTACTGGAAATTGCAGATAGTAATAATCTTTTTCCAACCGGAGATGCCAGCGCAATATTAAATTATGACCCTGATAATAATACATACGAACTGATTGATGAAGACGGAAATCCTGTTCTTGATGATATTGCAGAGGATAACTCAGGTGATGAAACACCGACAACTATTAAAACAACAGATAGTTCAGAGGTTGCTATTACAACAGCACCCGTTTCAGATATTACACCTGCTACTACACCAACCGTAATCGTAACTATGCCCCCTAACTGGTATGAAGCAAGATACAGAGCAGAAATCGATGCTGAAATTGCTGCAACTACTACAGTTACTACTAAAACTACAACAAAGGCTACAACTAAAACTACTACTACTACCAAGAAGGTTACAACGACAACAACCACAGCCAAGGTTACAACTACTACCAAAACAAGCTATAAGGGTATTGATGTTTCAAGACACAATGGAGTTATAGACTGGACTAAGGTAAAGAATGCCGGCATTGAGTTTGTAATGATAAGAGCTGGTTATGGAATGCTTTCTGATCAGGTTGATGCAAACTTCAAGACCAACATTGCAGGTGCTCAGAAGGCTGGTATTGAATGCGGAGTTTATTGGTATAGCTACGCTGTCAGCACTTCAGAAGCCTTATTAGAAGCTAAGGTTTGCTACAATACAATCAAGGGCTATAAGCTAAGTTATCCAGTTGCTTTTGATATTGAAGATGATAGTCAGATGGGACTTACAACAACTCAGATTTCAAACATTACAAAGGTTTTCTGCGAATATCTTGAAAGCCAGAAATATTATGTCAGTGTTTATAGCTTTGCAAGTATGCTTAAAGACAAGATGAACAGCAGTGTTCTTACAAGCTATGACATATGGGTTGCCCATACTGGTGTTACAAAGCCTAACTATAGCGGAGCTTATGGAATGTGGCAATACAGCCATACAGGTTCAGTAAATGGAATCAGCGGTGCCGTTGATTTGAATATTGGTTACAAATATTATCCGTCAATTATGAAAAATAATAAGCTTAACGGATATACATAATAATTATAGGGTACTGTTTTGCAGTACCCTTTTTCACACAAAGATGAGCACGTCAAACGCATGATTGTAATTTCCCACACAAGCGACGTTCGTCGAAGTTAACTAACCCCGCCGAACGGCGAGATAGTTTAGGTCAACCCTTTTTAAAGGGTTGCAGGGTCAAGGGACGGAGTCCTTGTCGCTCCGCAGAGCGAAATCTTACAGCCTTAGAAGAGCATTTTTTCTTTGGTTCTTTCTATTTTGCGATAGAAAAAAGAAAGAACAGGAACTCGTGAATAGTTTGAGGATTAGTTGAGTTGCTAGACTTAGTTGTTCTGAAGTTTACGGAACGTGCGTGGGGTTAGTTTTACGGTGATTTGCGGAACGTCGAGGACGCCGTTCCCTACAAAATTTTGCTCTTAGGG
>JAVBRC010000022.1:0-4272 GCA_031548405.1 Oscillospiraceae bacterium
GAATGGCGAAACAGTTTAGGTCAACCCTTTTTAAAGGGTTGCGGTTTCCAAAGGCAGCGCCTTGGTCGCTCCGCAGAGCGAAATCTTACAGCCTTAAAAGCGTCTTTTTCTTGTGAATTGTCGCCCATAGGCGACAAGAGGATTCTTTTTTACAAGTGAAAAAAGAATCCTTAGTATGCTTACGTCGAGTTCTATCATCCTTTCAAAACGCACGATAGTGGGGAAGTTTTGAAACGTCAGCATAACTAAAAGCTTTTGTAAAATAAAATTTAAAAGTTAGAATTGCGCTTTTTCGACAGGCTGAAGGCTGTTGCTTTTAAGCAACAGCCTTTTGATTTATATAAATAAGGTTCTTAATAACCCATGCCCATTCCGCCCTGTGGCATTGGAGGCATTGCTTCTGCTGGAGCAGGTAAATCAGCAACAAGACTCTCTGTTGTCAATACCATTGCAGAAACGGATGCAGCATTCTGAAGCGCTGAACGTGTAACCTTAGTTGGATCAACGATACCAGATGTAATCATATCAACATAAGTTTCGTTATAAGCATCAAAACCATAACCAACCTTTTCTGAACGCTTGATTGTGTCAATAATAACACTGCCTTCAAGTCCTGCATTGATAGCAATCTGACGAACTGGCTCTTCAAGTGCTCTAAGAATAATCTGTGCACCAGTCTTTTCATCACCGCTAAGTGTTGGAATAAGTGCTTCAACAGTTGGAATTGCATTGATAAGTGCAGTACCACCACCAGCTACGATACCTTCTTCAACAGCTGCCTTAGTAGCTGCAAGAGCATCTTCAATTCTAAGCTTCTTATCCTTCATTTCGATTTCAGTTGCCGCACCAACCTTAATTACTGCAACACCGCCTGCAAGCTTTGCAAGTCTTTCCTGAAGCTTTTCCTTGTCAAATTCAGATGTTGTTGTTTCAATCTGTGACTTAATCTGAGCAACTCTGTTCTGAATTTCGTCAGTTGCGCCAAGACCATCAACGATAATTGTATTTTCCTTCTGGATTACAACCTGTCTTGCACTACCAAGCTGTTCAATTGTTGTATCCTTTAGTTCAAGACCGAGTTCATCAGAAATAACTTCGCCGCCTGTAAGAATTGCGATATCCTTAAGCATTTCCTTACGTCTGTCACCAAAGCCAGGAGCCTTGATTGCAGCACACTTAAATGTTCCTCTTAGGTTATTAAGGATAAGTGTTGTAAGTGCTTCGCCTTCAATGTCTTCAGCGATAATAACGAGCTTCTTTCCTGACTGAACAAGCTGTTCAAGCAGAGGAAGAATTTCCTGAATTGAAGAAATCTTCTTGTCTGTAATAAGAATAAATGGATCGTCATAAACTGCTTCCATCTTTTCAGTGTCTGTAACCATGTAAGGTGAAATGTAGCCTCTGTCGAACTGCATACCCTCAACAACTTCGCTATATGTTTCAGCAGTCTTGCTTTCTTCGATTGTGATAACGCCTTCAGCAGTTACCTTTTCCATAGCGTCAGCAATTAGCTTTCCTACAGTTTCATCAGCAGAAGAAACTGTTGCAACTCTTGCGATATCGTCGCTTCCGTCAACTAGCTTTGAATTATTGATTACAGTTTCAACTGCTGCATCAACAGCCTTTGCCATACCCTTTTTAACGATCATTGGGTTAGCACCAGCTGCAATATTCTTCATACCCTCACGAATCATAGCCTGTGCGAGAAGCGTAGCTGTTGTTGTACCGTCACCAGCAGCGTCATTTGTCTTTGTAGCAACTTCCTTGAGCATCTGTGCACCCATGTTTTCAAATGCATCTTCAAGTTCAATTTCCTTAGCGATTGTAACGCCGTCATTTGTAACTAGTGGTGAACCAAACTTCTTATCAAGAACAACGTTTCTTCCCTTTGGGCCGAGTGTTATTTTAACTGTATTTGCCAGCTTGTCGATACCAGCCTGTAAGGACTTTCTTGCTTCTTCTCCGTATTTAATATCCTTTGCCATAAATATCAGACTCCTTTATTTAAAATATAAGTTTTATTTTGTTTATGTTGCTTTTATTCAACAATTGCCAGAACTTCTGACTGACGGAGGATTGTATATTCAACATCGTCAACCTTAACTTCTGTACCAGCATATTTGCTAAGTAATACCTTATCGCCGACATTAAGGTACATTTCAACCTTTTCACCATCAACGATTCCGCCTGGGCCTACAGCAACAACCTCTGCAATCTGAGGCTTTTCTTTTGACGCTGATGCCAGAATAAGACCACTCTTTGTAGTTTCTTCTGCTTCAGTCATTTTGATAACTATTCTGTCTGCCAATGGTTTGATATTCATATTTATTCCTCCTAAAAATATTAGATAAATCCAAATGGTTAGCACTCAATCTCTACGAGTGCTAATTACTATTTTACCAACTTTTCTAAAAAAATCAAGTGGGTTTTGTAATTATTATGTATTTTTGTATCATTGCACAATTTATTAACAAAACTTCACAGGAAATTGTGAATTTTCAATGTTGTCGAAAACATTTATCTTGAAAAATTCATAAAGGTATTTACAAATTATAAATAATTTGATATCATTAATATATATTAATAACATTTTATTGTATATAAAATAAAAGATTGGGGAATGGAAAAATGCCACGCGAAAAAGTCCTTATAGTTGATGATGATAAAAATATATGTGAACTTCTAAGAGTTTATCTTGAAAAAGAAGGTTACAATACAATTATTTCAAATGACGGAGAAGAAGCAATGGTTAAATTTCATTCGCTAACTCCAGATATAGTGTTGCTTGACATAATGCTGCCAGGTGTTGATGGTTGGCAGATTTGTAAGGAAATAAGACAATTTTCAAATACGCCTATTATTATGCTTTCGGCAAAAAGCGAGATTTTTGACAGAGTTCTTGGACTTGAATTAGGTGCAGATGATTATATTGTTAAGCCATTTGATGCAAAAGAGGTTCTTGCTAGAATCAAGGCAGTTTCAAGACGTACTGCAAATGAACCAAGACCAGTTAAGACACAGGAAATTAATTACGATAAACTTTCAATAAATCTGACTAAGTATGTAATTAAATTAGCCGGAAAGGTAGTTGACTTGCCACCTAAGGAAATTGAGCTTATGTTTTGTCTTGCATCACACCCTAATAAAGTATTTACAAGAAATCAACTTTTAGATGAAATTTGGGGATTCGATTATTACGGTGACTCAAGAACAATTGATGTTCATATAAAACGCTTGAGAGCAAAGATTTGTGGTGTTTCAAAAAAGTGGGATCTTATAACAATCTGGGGTGTTGGATATAAATTCTATGTCAAAGAATAGTTGTCAGGTTTATATTATAATTAACCAAATAAAGTAACTGTTGCCTAAAACCCTTAGCAGAACGGAGAACAAAATGGCAAGAAATCTTATCTACCGTTATTTTTTACTAATTTTAATAGTATTTTTGTGCATTATCACTACTGGACTTACAATAATTTTTTTCACTTACGATTCCCTTAAAAATACAATATTTCAAAACATAGAAAGAAACACTGGACTTATTGCCGATGATTTTGATAATAAATTTTTGGGCATCCGTAGTAGTAATGACTTTTTCACTAATAAAATGTTGGAGTTATATAGCAAAAACTTACGAATGGATATTTATATTTATGATGCAAATCATGAGGAAGTCCTTTCTAATTCATTTAATGATGATTTTTTTGAACGAGCTGACTGGAAGTTCAGTTCAGAGATTCAGAAGGAAATCTCACCTTCAAAGAACCTGTCATATATGGAAAAATTTGAGGTTAACATTGAGCCATATGAAATTTATATTGGATGTGTTATGCCATATACTAAGGTTTCAGTTCATACAGACAAGGCTGTGAATGTATTTTTAGCTGTTGCACTCTTGAGCATAATCTTCAGCACCATATTTTATTGGGTTTATAATTTTTTCAAATTTAAATCTGTACTTAGAATTGAAAAATGCTTCGTCGGAGAAAATATAAGTATCCCCATCCCTAAAAGAGTTACCCCTGAATACGAACCATTAGTTGAAGGTGTCAAAGCTATTCAGGAACGAATTAATTATAATGACAGGCATATGGTTGAATTTATTTCTAATATATCGCATGAACTTAAAAGCCCTTTAACTGTAATAAAAGGATTTCTGGGTGCTATAATTGATGGTACTATAGAAAGTGAACACAGATATACATATCTTGTTAAGATTTTAAATGAAGCTGAAAGAATGCATCAGATAATAAAAAATATGCTTAACGTTTC
>JAVBRC010000047.1:0-3922 GCA_031548405.1 Oscillospiraceae bacterium
GTTAACTAAATTTATAATGATACATGAGTTTTCCGTTCTTTCTTTTTTCTATCGCAAAAAAGAAAAGAACCAAAGAAAAAATGCTCTTGAACGATAAAGAGTTTCGCTCGTTGCGACGAGCGACCAAGGCGCTGCCTTTGGAAACCGCAATTTTTGAAAAAAATTGAGTAAACTTTTGATGTCGCTTCGCTAACGTGTTATATAGTCAACTATCCCTGACGAAAATCTCTTTTATGTGAGAAATTACAATCATGTGTTTGACGTAAATACATATTTCCAGTTTAATATTAATAGAATAAAAGTAGACAAATATTAGAAACTGTATTTTTGAAAAACAACGAATACAGCTCTTAAACATGGGAGGAACAGAATGAACAGGAATAAAATTGTTCGTGATACTATTTTCCTGACAGCCGTTGACTTTGCAATGCAAGGCCTGGCACTTATGCTTAATGTATTTATTACTCGAAAGCTTGGATCGGCTACAATTGGAGCAATATCCCTTATGGGTACGTTTTTATGCTTTACCGGAATTATTTCCAGCGGAAACGTTTATCTATGCTCCAGCCGTTTGATTTCCGAGGAAATTGGAAGGAAAAATGGAAACCCAAACAAGATTTATAAATATGCGCTCTTATATTCAATGCCATTGTGTATTGCGGTATCAGCTGTGATTTTTATGTTTTCAGGCCCAGTTGCTGAAAATATTTTAAAAACTCCTGAGCTTGCGTTACCAGTGAAAATCATGACATTGATATTACCTATCAATACTATATGCTGTTGCCTGAGAGGTTATTTCAGCGCATATAGAAACGTTTCAGCTGGTGCGGTTAGTCTTGGAATTGAATTTATTGTGAAATCCGGAATATTTGCTCTCTTTGCAGAATTCTATGTTAGTAGTGGAAAAATCAGCGTGTTCATGGCATTTGCAATCAGTATGGCAACTGGCATGCTTGCAGGTCTTATTTATCTTTTGATATGTCACATGAAACACCATAAAAAGTATGATACCAGCGCATCAATAGGCTTTCGCTGCTTTATTTTAACGTCAATTCCTATCATGTTAAACAGTGTAGTAACTTCAGTTTTGAGCAGTGTTAATGACGCACTTGTTCCGTTGACATTGAAGCAGTACGGCAACTCCACCGAAGTCGCACTCGGGCAGTTTGGAATATTCGAGGCGATTATTATTCCGGCATTATTTTTTCCGTCAGGCATTTTATGCAGTCTTTCAGCCATATTAATTCCTGAGTTGTCCCGTGAAAGGGGAGCGGATAACATGAAAAAAACTGCACACCTGACAAATCGGGTGCTGCGTCAGACGTTCAGCTTCTCGATGTTTGCGGCTGCAGTATTTTTCTGTTTTGGTGATGAAATTGGTATGCTTATGAGTGGTGGAGAATTTGCTGGCAGAATTTTAAAAATTCTTGCACCAGCAGTGCCGTTTATATACCTTGAAATAATTCTTGAAGGAATTATAAAGGGGATGGGAAAGCATAGCTTTTCATCATTAAATTACCTTGTTGAGTATACAATAAGAATTTCAGTTTTATTAATTTGCGTTCCGTTATTTGGCTTTTATGGAATTGTAATGTCATATCTTGCTAGTAATATAATCTGTAACACCTCAAGAATATTAAAAATTATCAGCATAACGGGTATTAAGTTCAGCTTTTCTGACAATATAATAATACCGCTGATATCAGCGGTATGTTCGATACAATCAGTTTTTTTACTTGAAAAGGCAATTCACCTTGAAGATAAAGGACTTGCGATTGAACCTATTATTTTAACTCTTACAGCTGGTGTAATTTACCTTGTAATACAAAAAGTAATACATAAAATAACCGAGCCTGATTCGGAAAGAGTTAATTCAGTCTGTGGAAAATCAGTGGACAGGGTGAATAGGGCTTAACATGAGCTTAAATGTCGCCTGAATAATGGCTGCTCTTATCAGGGAATCGTCCGCTTCTTTAAGTGCCTTTTTACGTTCATCTGCCTTAATAACAATGTATTTTGCAGGAAGATTATTTAAGGCTACTGCCATAACTGTAAATCGACAACTGTTGCAGTGACAGCAATTAAACTTTTCGAAAATTTCATCGAATCGTGAATTCATGAGTTCTTCGTTAAGATTGATAACCTCATAATCAGAGTCATCTTCTTCCTCATCGTCTTCTTCATCTTCGTAATCATCATCATAGTCTTCATCGTCATATTCTTCGTCGTCTTCGTAGTCATCTTCATCGTCATCTTCATCATCATATTCTTCTTCTACAACTTTTGGTTTTCTTGACTTTGAAGTAGGTTTCGCTGGAGCTTTTGCAGGAGTTTTTGCAGAAGCTCTGCTTTTCTTTTTAGGTTTTTCTTCAATTTCCTCATCATCTTCGTCATCATAATCATCTTCGGGTTCTACAACTTTTTTAGTTCGTGATTTAGTAGTAGTACTTTTAGGTGCAGCAGGCTTTTTAGTTGATGTGGTTTTGGAACGTGTGTTTTTTTTCGGTGTTTCTTCTATTTCTTCATCTTCGTCATCAATTTCAATAGCTTTTTTTGTTCTTGATTTTGCAGGTGCTGTTTTTGAAGTAGCTGACTTGGATGTAGTAGTTTTAGATGTGGTAGTTTTCTTTGTAGAAGAGGTTTTTGAACGAGTAGATTTTTTCGGAGCTTTTTCATCTATATCTTCATCGTCATCATCATGATTCAGAGAAGGCATAATTTTATTAAACATAACATCTTTACTTATGTCTTGTCTGGTTTTCCTAGGAGCCATGTATAAAGCCTCTCTTTCTAATTAGTTCTTAAAATTTCTGACGAAAGCTTTAGATAATCTCTGACACCAGCAGCTCTCGGAGCATATTCAAATATGCTGCATTGTAGCGATTGTGCCTCTGAGAGTGCTGCACTGCTACGTATATATGTTTCAAAAATTGGAATATTAAAATTATCTGCAACCATCGCTGCTGTGCCAACCGATTCTTTATGTAATTTGGAAAATCTTCTATATCTGTTAATGAGAATTCCGGCAACCTCAAGTTCAGGGTTACAGGCTTTTTTTACATACTGAATTGTATCATAAACCTGTACAAGCCCTTGAAGACTGAATATATCAGGCAGCATAGGCAGAATAACATATTGACTTGCAGCGAGTGCATTAATTGTTAAAAAACCCAGTCCTGGAGGGGAATCAATAAAGATATAATCATATTCATCTTCAACAACCTGAAGTACATTTTTAAGTATAAATTCTCTGCTTTGACCGGTGAATTCAAGTTCTGCTCCTGTAAGGAGAATATTTGAAGGGATAACATCAGTCATAGGCATTTTTTGAATACATCTCTGAACTCTTGCACTTCCAGTAATTGCGTCAAAAATTGTTGGCAGCTCGCTATCGGCACCAGTACTAAAAGACAGGTTACCCTGTGGATCCATATCAACAGCAAGAACTCTGAAACCTTGTTTGGAAAAAGCCGATGCCAGAGCATTTACAGTTGTAGTTTTTCCAACTCCGCCTTTCTGAGTAATAATTGCATAAATTTTGCTCAAAATTAATGTAACCTCCAAAATTTATATCTTTATAATTCTAGTTATAATAAATGTAATAACTTGGTATATATCAAAACATTATATATTATAACAGAAAAAAACAAATATTTCAACCATACGCGACAATTATTTATTATTTTAACAAGAAATCACCTATTGAATTAATAAATAAAGTTACGATAAATATAATAGATAAGCCTAACTGCGACGTGAGAGGAGTTGATTTTATGAATATCAACACAAATATTTATAAACAGTATATAAATTCAGGTGGTTCATATAATAAGTGTACCCAAAATACTTTTAGTATACATGGGAAAAAAACTGAAATTAAGCAAGATTCACTTTCTTTCAGCGCAGAAGCATCGTTACAAAG
>JAVBRC010000190.1:0-2748 GCA_031548405.1 Oscillospiraceae bacterium
CACACGTCTTTTCGGCAAATTTCCCCGTATACTTCGTTAAAAATCCTTGAAAGGCGCAAGCATTCCTGCGGATTTTTGCCTTGTCTGCGACGAAATTATGCCTGAAAAATCCGTGCACTTTCTTGTGAAGACAGGTTCTAACTTTCTCCTAAAGAAAAATTAATTCTAATTTGACGAAACACTTGTAATATTTATGTTTCTATGTTAAAATTGTAATAATAATTCTAATTCTAATGTAGGCATTACATGATGGGAGTGACAAGGATGAGGGATTGCTTTAGTTCGATATATGAAGAAATTTTATTCGATCTGAATGAATATATTTATGTATCCGATTATGAAACTGATGATATAATTTATTTGAACAAAAAGATAATGGATGTCTTGAAGATTGATGAGTCAAGTCTGGGCTGCAAATGCTATGAGGCTCTTATGGGTAGTAAAAAAAGATGCTCGTTTTGCCCAAAGTTAAAGCTTAGTCCAACTGATTTTAATAAAAAAATCAAGTGGGAAAGCTTTAACGGCTTAATAGATATAGTGCTTGAAAATGAAGGTAACTTAATTCAATGGCATGATGGAAGACTTGCTTATTTTCAGAAATCTGTTGATATTACTGAACATAAGGCGTTGCAAAAAAAATCAGATGACAGGCTTGCACGTCAGGAGCTTATGGCTGAGATTTCTCAAAGCTTTATTGCAGGCGGTGATATTAATCAGGGGATTGATAACGCATTGATTAAAGCGTCTGATATTATGGACTATAAATCAGCTATGCTTTTAAAATTTAATGCAGAAACTAATATTATAACTTGCTCAAATCTGTACTATTCTAATAATTCTGAACATAAAATAAGTGACCTTGTCCCTAAATATTTCAGGAAGGGTGAACTGATTTACGACCAGTTTATTACAAATAAAGCACCTTATATTATCTTGAAAAACGAAGAATGCTCATATTATGAGTTTAATTATAATCTCGGTATGAGAGGAACTCTTATTTTCCCAGTATGGTGTGAAGATGTATTTTTGGGTGTTATTAAATTTGACAGGTTTGATGCAGATTATTTATGGGAAGATGATGATTTACATCTTGCTGGAATGATTGCTGGTGTCTTTTCAAGCGTTCTTAATCAAGAACGTATTTCTAAAAATCTTATTCTTATGAATGAGGTTATTGAACAATCGTCACAGCTTTTTTGCCATTTTGAAAAAGGTGGAAATTTTAGATATTTTAATAATGCAACATCAAAGCTGACGGGTTATTCACGCAAGGAGCTTTGCAAATATGGTTATAACCTTATGCATGATGCTGAAACTATAAAAAAAATTGAGAATGAAATAATTCCGGCACTGATGCGTGGTGAGAGGGTTAGTACTGAGCTTGCTGTAATTTGTAAAGATAAATCAGTGAAATATCTGGAGTATTTATTCTTTCCTGTTAATATGGGCATGGGTACTATTGCAATTGATGTTACCGAAAATAAATTGCTTAAAAATGAACTCGATATTACTAAACAACAGCTTGCTATTGCAGTTGAATCTTCCGGAATCGGTGTCTGGGATATCAACGTTGAAACTCAGATACTTTCTTTTGATAATAATTTCGCAAAGATTTTCAGAATGCCAGAAAATATGAAATCACCTATTTCCTTGAAGGATTGGACGGAATATCTCTCAAATATTGTTGATAAGGAAAAATATGGGCATATACTTGACTATCATAGGAATTATGATGGGCAAATGGATATTGATACTGAGAATGTTACTTATAAATTTGCTGATGATGACTATTTATTTATTCGTAATTCAAAATCAGTTATAAGAGATAAATCAGGGGAGATTAAAAGAACGTCTGGTATTACATGGGATATTACAGAAGATGTTGTTAAGACTAATATGCTGAAAGAAACTCAGGAAAAGCTTGATATTGCTATCAAAATTTCTAATTCAGGTGCTTGGGATATTGATATTAAAAATGATATCGTTAATATTGATGAAAGTACTGCAAGGTTAATCAGGTTTGATTCAAAAAGGTCAATGCCGATTTCTGAATATTATGAGTATCTGAGAACTATTGTCAAAGATGAAAAATATCTTATGTTCTTAAAGGAGGGATATAAAAATCCTTTTGATATCTCAAATAAAATTATAGATTATAATTTTGGTGAAAATGATTCTATGTACTTGTCTCACTTTGCTAAGGTTATATATGATAAACTTGGTAAACCTGAAAGACTGATTGGTATGTCTGTTGATATTACTTTGTTTACATTTACTGAAAAGGCACTTCAAAAACGTTTGAAGCAACAGGAAATAATGGCTGACATCTCTCAGCGTTTTGTTAATTATACCAATATCGACAATGCTATTAATGAATCAATACGTCTTGCCGGAGAGTTTGCAGATGTTAGCTCAATTCATATTTATAAGCATGATAATGTTAATGATATTTATAAACGAATGTATAATTGTGATTTTAAGGATTACAAGCTGAAATTTGATTATATAAGTGGAGAGTATATAGAGTCACTTATTCTTCTTTCTGAAAATGATATTACAATTGCTGAAAATTTAGCTATTGATGCTAATATGATCTTTGACAATCTGAGTGGTACGCTAGAGTATTCACATATTGGTATGCCTTTAATGGTTAATAACGTTGTATGGGGATTTATTGGATTTGCTTCCTATGATACTACAAGTAAGTGGTCATACAGCGATAAGGATCTGTTAAGATTTCTTGCTGGT
>JAVBRC010000107.1:0-4585 GCA_031548405.1 Oscillospiraceae bacterium
CAAGAACACCGATATCGCCCTCCGTTGTTCTGGCGATAATCTGTTCTGTTTCACCGTCAAAGAACACCTTTTCAGGAGTTATTATTTTCAGTGTGAAAGATTTCATTAAGCCTCACCCTTTTTAGCCTTTTCAACTGCATCATCAATTGTTCCAACAAACAGGAATGCTGATTCAGGAAGTGCATCATGCTTACCCTCAATGATTTCCTTAAATCCTCTGATTGTTTCCTTAATTGGAACATATTTACCCTTCATACCTGTAAACTGTTCAGCAACAGTAAATGGCTGTGAAAGGAATCTCTGAATTTTTCTTGCACGGTTAACAATAAGCTTATCTTCGTCAGAAAGCTCGTCCATACCCATAATTGCAATGATATCCTGAAGCTCAGTGTATCTCTGCAAGATTGTCTGAACCTCTCTTGCAACGTTATAATGCTCATGACCAACAATTTCAGGAGAAAGTATTCTTGAATTACTCTCAAGTGGATCTACCGCTGGATAAATACCCAATGATGAAATCTGTCTTGACAATACTGTTGTTGCATCAAGATGGGCAAATGTAGTTGCAGGGGCTGGGTCAGTAAGGTCATCGGCTGGAACATATACAGCCTGAACTGAAGTGATTGAGCCCTTACTTGTGGAAGTAATTCTTTCCTGAAGAGCACCCATTTCAGTTGCAAGTGTTGGCTGATAACCAACGGCTGATGGCATACGTCCTAATAGCGCTGAAACCTCAGAGCCTGCCTGTGTAAATCTGAAGATATTATCGATAAATAAAAGAACGTCCTGTCCCTCAACATCACGGAAATATTCCGCCATTGTCAATCCTGAAAGACCAACTCTCATTCTTGCTCCAGGAGGTTCGTTCATCTGACCGTAAACAAGAACTGTTTTGTCAATAACTCCGCTCTCCTGCATTTCATTATAAAGGTCGTTACCTTCTCTTGTACGCTCGCCAACACCAGTGAATACAGAAATACCACCATGTTGATTTGCGACGTTATTGATAAGCTCCTGAATCAAAACGGTTTTACCAACACCGGCACCACCGAAAAGTCCGATCTTACCACCCTTTAGATAAGGAGCGATAAGGTCAATAACCTTGATTCCTGTTTCAAGAACATCATTAGAAGCAGTCTGCTCCTCATAGCTTGGAGCTTCTCTATGAATACTCCATTTTTCTTTAGTTTCAACCGGACTACCTTCGTCAACCGGTTCACCCAGAAGATTAAAGATTCTTCCAAGTGTTTCTTTTCCAACTGGTACTTTAATAGATGACTGTGTATCAACAGCGTCCATTCCTCTAATAAGACCGTCAGTGCTGCTCATAGCAATACAACGAACGATATCATCGCCAACATGCTGAGCAACCTCTAAAACAAGCTTTTCGCCGTTATTGTCAACTTCAATAGCATTAAGCAGATTCGGAAGACTATCCTTTGAAAAGCGTATATCTACTACCGCACCGATAATTTGTACGATTTTTCCGGTATTCTGCATATTTTCCTCCGTATATAAACGTTAAAACGCATTGTGGTATAATCAACTCTGTGCACTAGCACCGCCAACAATCTCAGTGATTTCCTGAGTTATGGCTGCCTGACGTGCTCTGTTATACAATAATGAAAGATCATCAATCATTTCATTTGCGTTATCAGTAGCATTTTCCATTGCTGTTCTTCTTGCTGCCTGTTCAGCCGCAAAGGAATCCACGATTGCACCAAATAATACTCCAGCAAGATATCTTGGTATTAGTGAATCAAATACCTCTTCCGGCGAAGGATCGTAAGCGGTCAAGCCCTTATATTCCTTACTCGGTTCAATATCAAGCGGTATCAATGGCATTCTTTTGGCTTCCTGAAGCAGTGGTGAAACACAATCTGTAAAAAATAGTTCTACCCTGTCAATTTTATCTTTATTATAGACATCAATTATTTTATCAGCAATACTCATAGCGCCGTAAATTGTCAGACCTTCTGCAATACCTTCATAACGTGTCATGATTTTAACTTTACGTTTTTCAAAGTATTCAACAGCTTTTCTGCCAATCGGAAGTATAACAACCTCACTGCCTTTTTCCAACAGTTCATTATAGCGTTGCTGTGCAAGCTTTAGTACGTTTGTATTAAAGCCACCAGCTAACCCTCTGTCACCACCGATTACAACCAGTAATGTAACGTTATTTTTACGCTTTCTGGTATAAATCGAATGGAACGTATTATCGGACGCTATAATTTCGCACATTGTATCATAAAGCGTATTAAAAAACGGTTTTGAATTATCCGCTTTTTCTTTCGCCTTACGAAGCTTTGAGGACGCTACAAGCTCCATTGCCTTAGTTATCTGCCTTGTACTTTCAACACTCTTAATACGGCGTTTGATGTCTTTCATATTTGATGAAGCCATATAATTATCACCTTTCGCCGTTTAGGTCTTGTCAGCCATAAATTTCACAGTGAAATCAGACAATACACTCTTAAGTGTAGTTTCGTTTTCAGCAGTCAGCTCACGAGTCTGTTTAATTGAACTGATAATGTCAGGATATGAATTGTCAACATAATCGAAAAGTTCTTCCTGGAATTCACCAATAAGCTTTACAGGGATTTCCTTTAGATAGTTATTTACAACTGCATATAGAATAATAACCTGATGTTCAACTGTAAATGGTGAGTTTCTATCCTGCTTTAATACTTCAACAACTCGTTCACCCTTTGCAAGGCTTTCCTTAGTATCAGCGTCAAGATCTGAGCCGAACTGTGAGAATGACTGCAATTCACGATACTGTGAATATGTCAGCTTGAGTGATGAAGAAACCTTTTTCATTGCCTTAATCTGTGCCGCACTTCCAACTCGTGAAACTGAAATACCAGGGTTAACCGCTGGTCTTACACCAGAGTTAAACAAGTCAGTTTCAAGGAATATCTGACCGTCTGTAATTGAAATTACATTGGTTGGAATATACGCTGAAACGTCACCTGCCTGTGTTTCAATAATAGGAAGAGCTGTCAGACTTCCGCCACCATAATTTTCATTAAGGCTGCAAGCTCTTTCAAGAAGTCTTGAATGGAGATAGAATACATCTCCAGGATAAGCTTCACGGCCTGGTGGACGCTTTAGAAGAAGTGAAAGCGTTCTGTATGCAACAGCGTGCTTTGAAAGATCATCATAAATACAAAGTACGTCTTTACCCTGATTTAAGAAATATTCTCCAATTGCGCAGCCAGAATATGGTGCAATATACTGTAGTGGTGCAAGCTCAGAAGCTGATGCAGAAACTACAACTGTATATTTCATTGCGCCAGCCTTTTCAAGTGTTTCAACAACATTTGCAACTGTTGAACGCTTTTGTCCGATTGCAACATAAATACAAATTACATCCTGACCATTCTGGTTAATGATTGTGTCAAGCGCAATTGCAGTTTTACCAGTCTGTCTGTCGCCGATAATCAGTTCTCTCTGTCCTCTTCCAATAGGAATCATTGAGTCAATAGCCTTGATACCTGTCTGAAGTGGCTTATGAACTGACTTTCTTGTGATAATACCAGGAGCGATTTTTTCAATCGGTTCTGTTTTATCTGTCATTATCTGTCCCTTGCCGTCAATAGGCTGTCCAAGCGCATTAACAACACGTCCGAGCATTTCATCTCCAACTGGCACAGAAACGATTCTGTTTGTTCGTTTTACTGAATCGCCCTCTTTGATTTCAGAATCAGAACCCAGCAGAACTGCACCTACAAAATCCTGTTCAAGGTTAAGTGCCATTCCATAAGTACCGCCTTCAAATTCAAGCAATTCACCGGACATACATTTTTCAAGACCATGAACAGTAGCAATACCGTCACCGACAGTTACAACTGTTCCAATGTCCTGAAGATCAATTTTAGAGCTAAAATTTTTAATCTGCTCTTTAATAATACTCGTTATTTCATCTGGGCGTAAATTCATTCATACACCTTCTTAATCTTATTGTTTTAGTTGCTGTGAAACAGCTTTTAGTTTACCTCTAATACTATCATCAATGCGTGTATTACCGTATTCAACTATAATACCGCCAAGTATTGAGGCATCGATTTTTTCAGCTAGTTTAACCTGTTTACCTGATTTTTCTTCAAGCTTTTTAACAAGCTTTTCCTTCTGCTGTGGTTTAAGCGGAACACTTGTAGTAACAGTCATTTCCGCAAAATTGTTGTGTTCATTGCATTTTAATCTGAATTTTTCAGCAATATCTGAAAAATAGATTATTCTGCCTTTTTGGGTTACAATGCAGATAAAATCTCTGACAGTTCCAGTTTCACCAAATATTTTTGTAATAACTTCAGTTTTTTCACTTTCGGTTATTACTGGTGAAGCAAGAATTTTCACAAGATCTGGATTTTCTTCAAAAACAGTTCTGCATTGTTCAAGATCACTGTTTAGTTCGTTTAAATTATCATTTTCAATTCCAATTTCGAACAAAACCTGTGAATAAAGCTTTCCTACATCGCCTGTCATTTCAAATCACCCACATTTTCAATAAAGTCATTGATAAATCTGTCATGATCATTTTCATTGATTTCTTTTTCAACTACCTTTTGAGCTACCAAAA
>JAVBRC010000149.1:0-4860 GCA_031548405.1 Oscillospiraceae bacterium
TGTATTGCACTGATTATATGATTAAGGAAAGGGAGCTAATAAATGAAAATAATTGCTGTGGACTTTGGTGATTCAAGAACTGGGATTGCTATGTGTGACAAAACAGAAATGCTTGCCTCACCAGTTTGTGTTATAAATGAAAAAGATTTTGATGAGTGCATAAAAAAAACTGCTGAAATAATAGCAGAAAATAAAACGGACATTGCCGTTGTTGGATATCCAAAAAATATGAATGGTACAATAGGGGAGAGAGCTGAAAAATGTACTCTCTTTTCAGAAAAGCTGAAAGAATTAATTAACATTCCTGTTGAACTCTGGGATGAACGCTGTACAACTGTATCAGCCCACAATTATCTTAATACAACAAATACAAGGGGTAAAAAACGTAAAGCCGTTGTCGATGCCGTTGCAGCAACAATTATACTTGAAAGTTATATGGGATATAGAAAAAATAGTGGTAAGGGAATCACAGAGCTATAATCAGTAATTCCTAATGATTACTCAATCTGTTTTTTTGAAAATAATTCTTTAAATCCAGTGAGGATTATGAAAATTCCAAATATTTTTGTCAAATTATTACTGCCGATGTATTTTGCAACAACACAACCAATAATGGCAGTTACTGCACCAAATAAAATTGCTGGAATAATCTTTTTCCATTGAACAAGATTATTTTTAGTATGAATTATAAGCGACAAAACTGCAATCGGAATAAAGAAAACGAGATTTATACCTTGAGAACTAATTTGAGAAAAACCTGCAAATATAGTCATATAAATAATAAGTATCATTCCACCACCAAGACCAAGTGATGCAAAAATTCCAGTTAAAAACGCTGCAACAAAAATCCAGATATTCATTATAATAACAACCTTATTCCTGAAATTATAAGTATAATTCCAAATACCTTTTTTAAATATTTTGGAGAAATTTTTTTCATTATAATACTGCCTGCAATAGCTCCGACAAGGCCAAATGGAATTAGTCGGAGCGAATCAGGCAGTATGTTTTTATCATTTTTAACATAGAAAAAACAACTGATTATACTTAACATAAGGGTAAGGGCAATTGATGTTGCATGGGATTCCTTAGTTGACATTCCCGACTTTTTTAGCATAGGCACAGCAATTATTCCACCACCAGATCCAAAAAGTCCGTTAGCCAATCCAGCTAATATGCCAAGAATATAAAAATAAGCTTTTCCCACATTACCCTCCGAAAATAAAATTTAAACCATAGAGGTAAAGCAATCCGCAACTGTTGCAAATGCTCTTACTGCTTTTCCAGTACTTCTTTTTAGCTGTTTCTTTTTACGGTCAGGTGATTTTGATATCATATAGCAAGCTGTTCCAACCACTGCACCAGCAGCCATACCTTTAATTATTGCTCTAGTTTCCATATATATAATCTCCATGTTTTTTATTTGATTTATTTGACACAAATATTATTAACCCTCAGTTTTAAAAAATACATAAAATAAATATTCCAATTTTTCCAGATTTGTTGAAATTATTTTGAAATTCTGATATAATTATAAAAGGTGAGTTTATGAAAAATTTAAATATAGTTCTTATTGAACCGCAAATACCTCAAAATACCGGCAATATTGCAAGAACTTGTGCTGTAACTGGCGCAAGAATGCATCTTATTCGACCATTTGGTTTTGAAATTACAGATAAAAATTTAAAAAGAGCCGGTCTTGATTATTGGGATAAACTGGATATCAGCTATTATGATAATATTGCTGAATTTTACGAAAAAAATAATGGAAATTACTATTATTTCACTACAAAAGGACGTAATATTCATAGTGATATTGATTATCCTGATAATTCTTATATAATCTTTGGACGCGAAGACAAGGGGATTGATGAAAAAATATTATTTGAAAATGATGACAGCTGTGTAAGAATACCAATGAGAAATAATCTTAGAAGTCTTAACCTCTCTAACTCGGTTGCAATAGCCGTGTATGAAGTTTTAAGACAATGGGATTATCCTGATTTATCAAGAGAAGGTTCACTTACGCAATACAGCTGGGATCAGAAAGGTGAAATATAATGCAAAAAATCAAGATTATTACTGATTCAACCTGTGATATAACAAAAGAAGATGAAAAGATAAATGGAATAAAGGTAATGTGTTTTCCAGTAGTTGTTGATGGTGTTTCATATAGAGAAAGAATTGACTTCAATAACGAACAATTTTATCGCCTGATGGACAGTGCAAAGGAATTGCCTACAACTTCACAGTTAACTACTTTTGAATTACTTGAAACCTTCAAGGAACTACATTCAGAAGGCTGGACAGACGTTATCTATGTAACAATATCATCAACTGGTTCAGCTACTTATTCAAATGCACTTTCAGCTGCTGATGAATTTAAAAGGGAAACTGCCGATTCTGACGGTCAAAAAATGCGTATTCATATCGTTGATTCAAAGAATTATACTGCTGTTTATGGCTATCCTGTAATACAGGCGGCTTTAAAGGCTCAAAAAGGTGAAACACCTGAAGAAATTATTGAATACTTAAAGGAATGGTTTGATTGTGCTGAAGTGCATTTCGTACCAATGACACTAAAGTATGCAAAGAAGTCAGGACGTGTAACAGCTGCTGCTGCATTTGCTGGGGAATTGCTTGGATTAAAGCCAATTATTAAAATAGCTGGTGGTGTTTCAACTGTTCTTGAAAAGATAAGAGGTGAAAAGAACATAATACCTAAGCTTCTTG
This sequence comes from Oscillospiraceae bacterium, assembly GCA_031548405.1. Classification (GTDB taxonomy): domain Bacteria; phylum Bacillota; class Clostridia; order Oscillospirales; family Ruminococcaceae; genus Porcipelethomonas. The sequence continues at coordinate 2,734 of JAVBRC010000149.1, forward strand.
CTGACGTTGATAAGTATATGGTTCCACAAACACCATATATTATGATAAAGGGAAGTTCTTCTGAACTAACAAGCGTTTTAGCAGATGAAATGACTAAAAAATTCGGGTATCCTCCAGAAAGTACAGTTCAGATTGGCGCAGCAGTGTCTTGTAATGTTGGGCATAACGTTGTTGGTGTAGTTTTCAGAGGACGAAAAAAAGCATAAAAGGTATAAATATAATTTACCATATAATCGAATTAATACAAAATTATTATAATTTTGCGTGTTAATTAATGAACTGTTTATAATTATACTGTATTTCCTTAAAAAAGACTTGCAAAATTCAGGAAAATGGTGTAAAATAAATATAGTTGTTAAATTAATAACAGCGATTTGATTTTTATGATAATAATGAAAAGGAGTTTATAATAACATGGCAGGTTTAAACAAGATTTCAGTTGATGATATCAGCGTAAAGGGTAAAAAGGTTTTAGTTAGAGTAGATTTTAACGTTCCACTAAAGGACGGAGTTATTACAAACGATAATAGAATTCAGGCTGCACTTCCAACAATCAAGAAGCTTATTGCTGACGGCGGTAAGGTTGTTCTTTGTTCACATCTTGGCAAGCCTAAGAACGGTCCAGAGGACAAGTTCTCACTAGCTCCAGCAGCAGCACGTCTTGCTGAATTAGTTGACACAAAGGTTACATTTGCTAAGGACGATGCAGTTGTTGGCGAAAATGCTAAGAAGGCAGTTGCTGAAATGAACGACGGCGAAATCGTTGTTCTTGAAAATACAAGATTCAGAGGCGCAGAAGAAACTAAGAATGGCGAAGAATTCGCTAAGGAACTTTCTGAATTGGTTGGCAACGAAGCTTTCGTTATGGATGCTTTCGGTTCAGCTCATAGAGCACACGCTTCAACAGCTGGTGTTACAAAGTTCGTTAAGGAAACTGCAGTTGGTTACCTAATGCAGAAGGAAATCCAGTATCTTGGTAATGCTGTTGAAGTTCCAGAAAGACCATTCGTTGCAATCCTTGGTGGTGCAAAGGTTGCTGATAAGCTAAACGTTATTTCAAACCTACTTGATAAATGTGATACACTTATCATCGGTGGTGGTATGGCTTACACATTCCTTATGGCTAAGGGTTACGAAATTGGTAGCTCACTAGTTGATACTGAAAAGGTTGACTACTGTAAGGAAATGCTTGCAAAGGCTGAAAAGCTTGGAAAGAAGCTTCTTCTTCCAATCGATACAACAATTACAGCATCTTTCCCTAATCCAATCGACGCTGAAATTGAAGTTGAATATGTAGATTCAGATAAGATTCCTGCTGACAAGATGGGTCTTGATATCGGTCCTAAGACACAGGAACTATTTGGCGATGCAGTAAAGTCAGCTAAGACAGTTGTATGGAATGGTCCAATGGGTGTATTTGAAAATCCAATTCTTGCTAAGGGTACAATTGCGGTTGCAAAGGCACTTGCTGAAACAGACGCTACAACAATTATCGGTGGCGGTGACTCAGCAGCAGCGGTTATTCAGCTTGGATTTGCTGATAAGATGAGCCACATCTCAACAGGTGGCGGCGCTTCACTAGAATACCTTGAAGGCAAGGTTCTTCCTGGTGTTGACGTTATTGCTGATAAATAATATCTATCTTTTGGAGAACAAGGTATAAAGTCCTTGTTCTCCTTATTGTGAAATTCAACATATATATTTAAGGAGAAATTACAATGAATAAATCACTTAGAAAAGCAATTATTGCTGGTAACTGGAAAATGAACAAGACTAGACCTGAAGCTAAGGAACTACTTGAAGCTATCAAGCCTCTTGTTGCTAATGCTGATGGTAAGGTTGAAGTTATTGCTTGCGTACCTTTTACAAATCTTGAAACTGCAATTAATGCAACAGCTGGTTCAAACGTTAAGATTGGTGCTGAAAATGTACATTTTGAAAAGAGCGGTGCTTTCACAGGTGAAATCTCTGCTGATATGCTAGTTGATCTTGGCATTGAATATGTTGTAATCGGTCACTCTGAAAGAAGACAGTACTTTGCTGAAACCGACGAAACAGTAAACAAGAGAACAAAGGCTGCTCTTGCTGCTGGCATGAAGCCAATCGTATGTGTTGGTGAACTTCTTT
>JAVBRC010000021.1:0-8100 GCA_031548405.1 Oscillospiraceae bacterium
GATTTTGTCAAGTTTTTGCACACCTTGTGCAAACTTTATATAATTTTGATTACTTATTGCACTTACAAAACAAATATTATGCTAATTTTCTATGTTTTATGCCCATAAATCCTATTAAACCAGCCACACGACAGTCCATCATGTGGGTGGTTTAGTACAATATTATTTTTATAAGGTGCATTCATATGCTTTTACACGGCGATAAAACGTACTTTTCTTCAAGCCAAGCTGACTGGCAAAAGCAACAGCAGAAATCTCGTTTGACTTCCACTTTCCATATAAAACTTCAAATCGCTTGTTATCAACCTCAATCGGCTGACGGCCTTTGTATTTGCCTTGTGATTTTGCAATCGCAATGCCTTCACGTTGTCTCTGTAAGGTTTGCTCACGCTCCAGTTCAGAAAGTGCTGCAAAAACGCTGAGAACAAATCTTCCCGCTGGAGTTGTGGTATCAATGTTTTCCTTTGCCGATACAAGCTGAACACCTTTGTCATTCAAAGTATCAACAATTTTGAGCAAGTCCCTTGTTGAACGTGCCAGACGTGAAATGCTTTCAATGTGTAGCACATCACCCTCACGAACATACTCAAGCATTGCCTTCAACTGCGGGCGATCAGTGTTCTTCCCACTTATTTTCTCACTGAAAATCTTCTCAACATCAAACTGACGCATTATCATCTCCTGACGTTCCATCGCCTGATGTTCTGTACTGACTCTGACATAACCAATTTTGCTTATACAACATTCCTCCTTTTAAGTTATATACAATATATAAATTATAACTCATAATTATAATTTTGCCAATAGAGTATAACTTAGAAATGGAACGTTTCATAACTATTTTTTGCACTTAAATGGAACGGATATATGGTGTTCCATTAGGCTAAGGGTTATTGGGACGGAAAACAATAGTCTATGCCAAAGCATAGACTATTACAAATTAAGTATTCATCATTTTTACCGCATCATCACGTTTAATTTGATAGTAACGTAAAACTTTTAGAATTTTTTTGTTTTTAGTTTTTAACTCAATATTCTTAAAGTCATTTTCTTCAATTATTGGATTAATAATATTAAGTTCCTCTTTGGATAAGTTATTATACGCTTTCCACCATTCATCTGTCATCCCAATACCTTCAAAGTATAATCGATAAATAATCATTGCTTCAGGCATATAAAGTAATTTAAAATAATCCTCATCCGTTGCTCCAAAAGCTTTACAGAAGAAGTCATGTCCTTTTCCCACCTTACCTTTTGTGGAGTTCAATATTGCTTGAATGGTACGAATGAATTTTCTATTCCAATGTTTTCCTATGTAATCTCTATTGCTAAAGTAATTTGGGTCTTCAATAGGATGATACTTCATTGGAAAAGAATAAATACTTGCGTTTAGCTCTTCGCATAAATTAACATTAAGCTTTAATCTCCAATATAATTCAATTGGTTTATCCTCAAAATTGTATAGTATATAGTTTGAAAGATTTGTATGTCCATTATTAACTGCAATACGAACTGCTTTTTCGTATGTTTTATGCAACTTCCAATGGTCAAAAGCTATTCTAACAGGTCGAATAGGTATTTCGGATAGTTTTGCCATGTTCTCATTAGTTATCAAACGAGAATCTATACCTTGATTGAAATCAACATATCTTGTCTTTGGGCGATTCGAATGTATTTTTTCAAAGTAGAGGTGCAATACATCATAAGTTTCAAGTATAGCATCCTTTGTTGCAGTATAATCTTCAAGCAAATATTTATCACGTAACAAGTCATATACTTCTTGCATTTTTTCTTTACCAAGTTTATCAATAAGCAATCTAAATTGTTTAACACAAGACCTTATGTATCCGTTATCATTCTGTCCTGATTTCAAATTTTGAATAGCAATTTCATATAAATTAGGAGAGACATACTTATCATCTCTTGAAAATCCTGCTTTTTTTATATCATCAATAATATCATTAAATCTACAAGAAGCCAAAACATTATTATCAAGTAACAACAAGTCGCGTTTTACTCCAAATTTCTGTTCAGCTAATTTAACTTGTTCAGAAACAGAAAGATATTCTTTATAAACTGGTTCCAATTTAGGCACAGCACAAAATTTGCATTTATTCACACAACCACGTGTCATGTATGCATAATATGCATTTGATGCAGGGTATTGATAATCTATTTCTTCCAGTATTGAATAATCTAATGGAAGCATATCAATTATCATATCATTGCTTTCGTCAAGTTCACCAGGGGTATCCAATGTTCCAACATATGGCTTGATACCCGTTGCAGCTTCTACTCTCTCGGGTAAAATAGATGCCAATACGCCTCCTATCATTATTTCATCAGGTGATTTGCATAGTTGTTTAACAAAATTTATAGTTTCGATAGTAATATCCCAATAAAATGTAAACATTGTTGTAATACCTACACGGTCGTATTTTCGAAACTCAGGTTTAAAATAATCCTTATGAAAAAAATATTGTCTATAATATTTAAACAATTCTTTTATGATAGGATTATCAAGGTACCCTGGTATTGTACCCCTTCTAAGATATTGGCATATATCAGGTTTGTATTTTTCCCAGAATACTGTGTTATCATTTGCGTACAATTGTTCCTTAAGCATTTCGAATGTATCAAAAGCTTTTTTAACTTCATTTGCACGATGATATATTGTATAAAAACGTTCATAAAACATTTCTCTAAGGGTCGATTCAAAATTTCTGCAAGTATTGTTTAAATTGAAATAATCTCTTCGTGCATTCGGTATCAAATCGGAATTTACTGCAAAAACTTCACCTACAAAATATAAACAACCTCGTGGTTCCTTATAAAAATTATGAGCTGAGAATGGGCTCTGTCACCAAGGACTAAATCCTTTGGCTTTAACACGAAATTTTTTAATGTTTCTCCAGTTGATTCTGGCGTTAGTTTAAACAATGCACAACTCAATGTAAATAAATTCACAGCGTAATGAAGATGCCATTTCTGCCTGGCCTTTCCACCGCCAATAATGTCCGAGGCATCCACTGCTAATACACGGTAATCTTTCAGCAGTTCAGGTTGCTGATAGTTCACCAGTTCTGTTGGTTGAAGCTGATCTATTATCCACTTAAACCAATTACTACAACGACTGAATCGCTTCATAAACCCAACATCGCTTATTTCGTATATATTAGCGGCTTTTGCGTAACTTTGCACTTCTATTAATGAATGGTCATAGGCATAAAATAAGCACAACGTTAATAAGTCTTTTTCATTTTGAAGCCCTATTTTTCGACTCATCGCTTTGGTTTCCCAGCATGCTCTTTCATATCCTTCTGGTATTATTTTAAATAACTCTTCTCTATCCATTTTTATCACCCTATTTTACAATACCATATTTTTTGACTTTTTGCAATATGCTTGAGTTAGTGAATATGGTGTACTTCACCTGTATCAGTTTCCTTAAAAACAGCCACGATGCTGAAGACATGGTTCAGGACGTTTATTCACTGCAATGAAAAAGCTTTCCACGCTGGCTGACAAGAACAGCTTTCAAGCTTGGATTAACCGAATTGCAGTAAACCGATGCAAAAACTTCTTGAAGGGAAAGCGAACCGTTTCTCTTGACGAAGAAATGGAGAACGATTATCCCGAAATTCCTTATGAGAACATGTTGCCAGACGATTATGTAACCGACAAGGCAAAGACGGTTATTATGTTCTACTTTAACAACATTAGTGTGGTTGACATTGCTGAAGAAATGGGCTGTCCAACGGGAACTGTTACATATCGTCTTAATGCCTCCAGAGCCATAATTAAAAAGGAGGTTCTCAAATATGAAAAAGATAACGATGATAGGTTGCATTCAATAGTGCCGATTCCATTCCTTACAAAGTTTCTTCGTGCTCAGGCAGAAAGCATTGAGATTCCAAACATTCAAATACCAAATATCAATCCTGTTCCGACAAGCACTCCACAAGCACCAACTGGTTCGGGTGCTGCAAACGCAGCTTCAGCTGGAGCAAAGGGAGTTTTAAGTTCAGTAGCAGCAAAAGTAACAGCTGGTGTGATTGCAGTTGCTTTAATCGGCAGTGGTGCAGTGTTTATTGCTACGAGAAACAACACCGATGATTCGACAGCGAATGCAGGGAATAATTCTTCGTACAGTAGTTCATCATCTAATATGAACGAAGCAACCAATGGTGAATCAAGCTCAGGTAATTCTGAGCTTGAAGATCCAAACACTGCAAGGCTGATAGATTACACCTTGCTTAATGAAGAATATAATGCAGTATTTGATAAACTTTCTCACATTAATTGCACTTATAATGGCGACGGTTTCTTTGATTTTGGAGATGAATATTATAAATTCAATTTAGAAACTGGAGAATTGACATCACTTGTAGAGATCAGAAATAATCAAGCTGACAATGTATATTTATATAAAGGTCACTACTATTACGCGGAAAAGGATACCTTCTATTGCTGTGATACAAACGGTAATGTAGTAAAAAGTTATCAATACAATATAGCACCTGAATCCTATGGGGAGTTACATCTAAGGGATTGTATTCAAGAAACTGAAACTTACCATAATATCAATTCATGGCTAATTTATTGTGTAAATATATCAAATAATGAATTTTCCACAATGTGGATTGAAGTTGCAGATGATTTCCAATCAGAAACTATAACATCGGGAGAAAGGACTGATTTATCTGTAAAAAGAATACTTACTGGTAAATATATAATTAACGTTGATGGTACTGCTGTTGACATAACAACAAACGAGGAATACCCTGAGTTTAATTATATTTATAAATATTTCGGTGGTGACAGCGAGCTGACTGTTATTGATGGAAACAAGATGTGCAGTGCTCCAAGACGGGTTGATGGAACCTTTGATACAAGTAATTCATTAATAATTGAATTGCCCGAGGAGTATAAGACATATTATGGGTACTATTATGTATCTCAGCTTGACAAAGACCATGTTTTGGTTTCATATCCAGGACAACCAGTTCTTTTGTACAATTTATTGACTGGAGATAAAATCACACTAAACCTTGTTTGAGATGTACTTAAGCCTCACACGGCTTCCCCGTTTTCAAATTCAGTTCCATATATTGATATTTTATGTTCCTAAAATATATTCTTAAAAAACCCAACAAATCATTAACTCACGTTGTCTATCTAATGTAAATCAATAAAAATACATAGGGGGAATTTGAAATGGTATCAGACGAAATTATTCAGAAATGGGAAGATGCAATTCCATTATTACAGTGGTTAGAGCAAGCAGATGATCAATATATTGCTAAGGAGCAAACAGTAGAAAGATGTACAAAGCTTAAAGAAGTGGCTTTATCACCAGACAAAAAGACCATTAGAAATGCAGCAATATCCAGAATTATTATACTGCTGGTTATCTTTAATTTTGCAACGCTTCCGTTATTGCCGATATTAAAGAAGTTGGAAAACCAAGACAAAATGCAGTTAATTGCCCTTGTCGGACTTATTGTGGCTGTAGCACTAATCTATCCGATTATAAAAAAGATGACGAAAAACTCGCTACTTAAAAAGGGTAAAAAGCAAGCCGCTGCACTTGATATTGAAATTGATAATGCAGAGTTGGTTATTGAAGGACTTGTAAATGATTATCGTGCGTTCATGAGTCTTAACGAATGTAAAATTGATTTTATTCCTGAGAATTATAGAAACTCTTATGCGGCGGAAAGTATTTACTATATATTCAAAAATGGACGTGCTGATTCGCTCAAAGAAGCTTTGAACGTTTTTGAGGACGATGAGCATAGAAGGCGTATGGAAAATGGTCAGCAAGCTATGATGGATAAACAACGTGAGCTTGAGTACAGAGTTGAAGATGCTGAATATCGTGCAAGTCAAGCAGAAACGGCTGCTTTCTGGGCAACTGTAAACAGCAATAGATACAGGGAATAAAAATATTTTTCAAAAAAGCCAACAAAACTAAAAGTTGAGTTGTCTATCTAATGTAAACAGCAAAAACTGAATTAAAAATTAATTTTTGGAGGAAGAAAAAATGAGCGTATTTGATGACAAAAACAAAAAAAGAACCAGTATGAGTGATGACATTTTCAGCTTAATCCCAGTTGCAAAGGCAATAACGAAGGCATTAGGAATGCCTACACCATCTGATGATATTAAAAAGCTGAAAGGCTATTCCGATTCTGAACTTGAGAATATGGACAAGGCATCGCTTGAAAAACTGCGTAATTCATATAAAAAGAAAGCTTTAATTGCAACGATTATTGCCATTTCGTACGGGGGATACTGCATTATCGGTGCAATAAGCAGTTTAGCTGATAATTCACAATATGCAAAAGCCTTTTTACTCATGGGCATTATCGCTTTTGTAGGTTTAGGCTCACTCGGAAGAAAATCTAAGAAAAATCATGATAAGGTTGATAATTTTATTAAATCTAAATTTTAAGGAGTACATATATGAAAAAGATTATTACAGCAATTTTAGCATTGACAATGGCAGTAACAACACTTACAGCCTGTTCAAACAACAACAGCAATAGTGAAAACAAAGAAAGCAAAAGTACAATTTCAAGCAGTACTGACAAAAATGATTCAAAAGATACCACTTCATCAACAACAGAGTCTAAAACAGATGTTGTTGAAACTGGTTCTTTCCCTGACCGCCCAACAGTTAAGATTGACATGGGTGGTGGTAAATACTTTGAGTATTCTGGTGAAAGCATGACAGAACTAAAAGCTCAGGTTGAAGAAATCACAGGAGAAACCATTGATATGACTAAAACAACTGGTTCATATAAGCATTTAAGAGTTGAATTTGAAACGGAAAATGGCGGTGTTATGCTTGTCAATTTTGGTACAGTTAATAATACTGTTGGAATTCGTACAGCTGAAGATGGAGAAAAAATTCATTTTGAAGTTGAAGGTATCACAGAAAGAACGTCTTCACAAGAATTTCAAGACATGGGAGCAAAGTGGGACGAAGAAAAAGATTTATATTGTCTTATTTCTGAAAACTTTGATAAAGAAAACCCAAATACAAAGGGTGCAGAATTTACAAATGGACAATGGAACAATAAACTAATTAATTACTGTGCAGTTGTTTATTCAGGTGTAGAAAAGTAAGTATTTCCTTAGAGACTTTCAACATTTGTTGTTAGTCTCTTTTTATTTATATAAACGGATAAAACCGTAAAGTTCGATGTCAGACATATAAAAATATATCTGACGATGTAAGCACTATTGACTTGATAAGCCTAAAATCTATGTTTTATTGTCTGATTTCTTGGACGAGGAATCGAGGAAGATAGCGTTCTTCAATAATACTACTAACCTCTTCATTCAACAGCTTTCGGAACTTCTTAAGAGCGTCATTGATGCAGTAATCGTTGTAGTACGAAAGCTTGTTTGCAACCGAATAAAACATCACTTGATTTTCCTTAATTTGCACCCCAAATTCTCTTTCAGCCTCGTAGATTTCTCCGAGCAGAACCGCCTGAACATACTTGAAATTTTCTCTTCTTGTCATAATTTTTTCCTCCTAAAATATTTTTTATAAAATAAAAAAGCACCTCCTGCAAAAATGCAAAAAGTACTTAATATTAACACTATTCACTTTGTAAACTTCAACTTATACACATATTATAACATTAAGAACCGTTGAAATCAATAGACCAAAACGCTAAAAGGGAACTTCATTTGAAAAAATATTATTAAGAAAAATAGTTTTCATTCGATGGCAATGCAGTTTTACACAGTTTCTCCCCAAAACGTTGTAGAAATAGCACCTACTTTAATAATCGTTCGCAATCCAAGAGAATCTGTCCTGTTCTTGATTGCTTTTGTACAGACTTAGAAAACGTCGCTTTTCTTTATTGCTTGGGAATGTCAGTCCTTTCATTTTTTAAAGTCCATAATTTTTGGACAGTCCTTCTTTCTTTTTAATACCTGAGCTTTTTGTAGCTCGGGTATTTTTTGTTTATGTGACATTACGTCCTAATACGTCTTTATACGTCAATTGGGCGACATAGTGATGAGCGTTATTAGTTGATTGTGGTAACGCTACAATGCTCTCTCTATCGGGCGTTGTGT